>JASHRC010000266.1 GCA_030037525.1 Candidatus Acidiferrales bacterium
CGACAATAATCTGCTTCACGCGTTCTTCGACGCTGGCCATTCTGGTTGCTCCTCCGATTTCGGCGATCTTTGGTATTGGACGTTACGCCAGGGAAGTTGCTGCCCCGTTTGACCTGCCCATTTTATTCGTGGCCCACCCAAGGGTCAACCTTGCAACTGCAAGCGAATCTTAATTCTGGACTTTTTTCCCCAGCATTACCCCATATGCATGCCGCCATTGACACCCAGGACCTGCCCGGTGATGTAGGCCGCCTCATCGCTCGCCAAGAAAACGATGGCGGCGGCCACCTCGCGGTCGCTGCCAAACCGGCCCAGCGGAATGAGTGATTTCATCTTGTCCTTAAGTGCTACGGGCAGCGGGTCAGTCATGGGCGTTTCAATAAAACCGGGGGCGACGGCATTGACGGTGATGTTGCGGGAGGCGACCTCCACGGCGATGGCGCGGGTCAGGCCAATCAACCCCGCTTTCGAGGCCACGTAGTTGGCTTGCCCGGCGTTCCCGGTTTCGGCAACTACGGAAGCAAGATTAATGATCCGGCCGGAACGCTGCCGCAGCATCACACCCAAGGCCTGCTGGATGCACAGGTGCGCGCCGGTGAGGTTGGTCCGCAGCACGGCCTCCCAGTCTTCCAGTTTCATTCGCAGGGCCAGGGTGTCCCGGGTAATCGCTGCGTTGTTTACCAGGATGTCGAGCTTGCCGAATTTCGCGAGAAGCTGCTGGAATCCGTTTCTGATCTGCCCACTGTCGGCAACGTCCATCGGTATGGCGAGAGCCTCTCCGCCGGCGGCTTCGATTTCACTGGTAAGCGAGCTGAGTCTAGGGGCGCTGCGGGCGGCAACACCCACCTTGGCCCCAACTCCCGCGAGCGCCAGCGCTGTAGCGCGACCGATCCCTTGGGACGCGCCGGTGACGAAGGCTACCTTCTCTTTGAGCGAGAACACGCCGCTAGTTCTCCGCCACTTCGACGCGCGCCTGCGCGATCTTGTCGATCGTCGCGCGCAGGCTCACAGAATCCTCGACGTTCAGACAGCGCACCGATCGGTCGATCTGCCGCAGCAAGCCGGAGAGGACCTTCCCGGGGCCGACCTCCACAAATATATTGACCCCGCGCTCGATCATCTCGCGCACCGACTCGTGCCAGCGCACTGGCAGTGTGACCTGCCGAATCAGGGCCTCGCGTGCCTCTTCTCCGGAGAGGACTGCCTCAGCGTCCACGTTGGTAATCAACGGAAAGCGAAGGGGGCCGAAAGCAGCAGCTCGCAGGTCGGCTTCCAGGCGTTGCTGGGCGGGCGCCAGCAGAGCACAGTGGAACGGCGCCGAGACGGCCAAAACGACGGCGCGCTTGGCGCCCGATTGCGAGGCAATTTCGACAGCGCGCTTCACGGCGCGAGCATTCCCGGCGATCACGGTCTGTTCCGGGGAGTTTAGGTTCGCGGCGGAGACCACCTCACCCGCCGCAGCCTTCTTGCAGACTTCCGCGATATCGGCCGGAGAAAGCCCCAGAATTGCCGCCATCGCTCCTTCTCCTGCAGGCACGGCCTCCTGCATGTACCGGCCGCGCTGCCGTACGAGCTTGATGGCCGCAGAGAACTCGAGCGATCCGGCAGCCACCAGCGCCGAATACTCCCCGAGACTATGTCCAGCGACAAAGTCGGGCACAACTCCCCGCGCTTCGAGCGCGCGGTGGGCCGCTACGGAAACCGTAAGGATGGCGGGCTGGGTATTTTCGGTTTGCTTGAGGTCTTCTTCGGAACCTTCAAAGCAGAGTTTCGAGATCGAAAAACCCAGAGCGCCGTCCGCCTGGTCGAACACGGCGCGCGATTCCGGGAAATTCAGAGCGAGATCCCGACCCATTCCCGGGTACTGCGAGGCTTGGCCAGGGAAAACGAATGCGAGCTTGGCCATGGGTTTCTCGGATCCTTCCGGCTTATCCGCGGGCGGGAACGGCTGAAGCGGCGGAAAGCTCCTGTTCGATTTTCTCGTTCATCCGGCAACGGCACAGTTCGCTGGCCACGCGAATGGCGTTCTTGATGGCGTTCGGATTGGAACGGCCGTGGCCGATCACGGTGATGCCGCGAACCCCCAGCAGCGGAGCGCCGCCCGTCTCCGAATAATCCGTACGCCTGCGAAAATCGTTGAAGGCACGTTTGGACAACGCGTAGCCGATCTGCGAAGTGAGGCTGCTCTGAATCGCTCGCTTGAGCATCGCCCGGATATGTTCGATTAAGCCCTCGCTCAGTTTCAAAGCGATGTTGCCGATGAATCCGTCGCAGACAACCACATCCACGTTGCCCCGGAAGACGTCACGTCCTTCCACGTTGCCGACAAAATTCAGCGAGGAGTGCTTCAGACGGTTTGCAACTTCGCGCGTGAGTTCGTTGCCTTTGGCCTCTTCCTCCCCAATGGAGAGCAAGGAGACACGGGGTCGCTTCACGCCCCAGATGGTCCGAAAGTAGATGTCCCCCATCACCGCAAATTGCTCGAGGTGCTCGGGCTTGGAATCGACGTTGGCGCCCACATCCAGGATCACCGAAATTTTTTCCTTCATATTCGGGAAGGCTGCGGCCAGGGCGGGCCGATCCACCGACGGCAGCGTGCCGATCACGAATCGCGCGATCGTCATCACCGCGCCGGTATTGCCGGCGCTCACCAGCGCATCGGCTTGGCCGTCTCGCACCAGACGTGCCGCCACATGCAAGGAGCTCTCTTTCTTGCGGCGGAAAGCCTGGGAAGGGGAATCGGTCATGGCGATGACTTCCGGCGCGTGGACGATTTCGATCGGCAGTGCGCGATACCTGTGCCGAGCGAGCTCGGAGCGGACCTGGGTTTCGACACCGACCAGCAGCACGCGTACTCCCAGCTCGCGCGCTGCCAGTATGGCTCCCTCGACTTCGACGCGAGGGGCATGATCCCCTCCCATGGCATCCAAAGCGATCGTCGTCATCTGAGCACCAGCTTGAGGCGTGTGGCGAGGGAAAGTTAGGCCGTTCTGGCCTCGGTGTCAATCACTTCGCGGCCCTTGTAATACCCGCATTTCGGGCATGCCCGGTGGGGCAACTTCCTTTCATGGCAATTCGGGCATTCCCCATGCGGCCACGCGTGAAGGTGATCGTGGGCACGACGATTCGCCGTGCGCCGCTTCGAGTGGCGTCGTTTCGGATTCGGCATTCCATCTCCCTGTGACAGGCCTCGACCCAACAGCCTGAACGCAACCGCTTAGTGTAGCGTCTTATTGCTTTTTGAACCAATCCTGCTTGAGCCGGGCGAGCGGGGCAAGTCGGGGGTCGGCGCCGCTCTTCTCGCAGCGACATTCTTCGTTGTTCAGATTGGAGCCGCAGTGGGGACACAAGCCGCGGCAGTCGCTTGAACAAATCACTTTCATAGGAAGTGCCAAATTCACTTGTTCGGCGAGCACGTCGGCCAGAAAAAGCCCGTCCCCCTCGAAGAAGGCGATGTCGGTATCCTCGAGATTCAAATGCACTTCGTCGTCCTCGGGAATCGAAGTGGTCGACCGGTAATAAAGATCAAAATCCCGGCTGATTTCTTCGACCACCGTGTCGAGGCAGCGGGCACACACCAGCTCCACCCGCGTGTGCAGGTTCCCGCAGATCCGAATCTGGCCATCCACAAACTCTGCCGTGGCACGAACTTCCAGCGGTTCGATTTGCCGGAATTCCCCCGAATGAAAGTCTAACGTCCCAGGAGAGTAACTCTTGCGGATGCGCGCCTTTCGGACTGCAAGTTCTCTCACGTCCAGAAACATTTGGATTTTCCTGCGTCTTTTTGAAGGCGCAATTTCGATTATATGTGCGGCGTCGATGATGTCAAGCAAGCCCGGACCGAACATCTCTCGACTGATACGAGAGGAGCAATACTTCAGTAGGCAGCGGGTGCCAGAAGCTGCTGGCACTGGCGCAGCAAGAACTGGTCGGTCATTCCTGCGATGTAATCGCAGACCACCCGGTGGCGCGGCTGGCGCTCGGCCATGTGGGCGTAATAGGGAGGCAGGCGGTCCGGGTGTTCGAGAAAGAAATCGAACAGCGCATCGAGAGCCCGAACCGAGCGCTCGCGGTCATCGGAAATCGCCGCATGGGAATAGACCCGCGAGAGGAGAAAGTCCTTCAGGCGGGCGTTTTGCTCCCTGACTGCTGGAGAAAAACCGGCCAGCCGGTTCCGATCGTGCCGCACGTCTTCGATCGTCCTCACACCCGCGAGTTCGACATTCCGTTGGGTCGTCTCGATCAGGTCGGTCGCCAGATGATCGAGAATGCGTTTCAGGGCTTCGTTGAACTTCAGCTTGCGGGCGCCCTGCGGATAGACGTGTTCGATAGAGCGATACTCGACCTCGAACAGGGGCACCTCTCGCGAGAGCTGATCGAGGTCCACAAAACGCGCTTCCAGCCCATCGTCGAGATCGGCGGTGTTATAGGCGATCTCGTCGACCAGATCAATCAGTTGAGATTCGAGCGGAGGGCGCTGGTCGAGAAGATACTCGGCCAGGTCCGGAAATTCCTCGGCTGGGTAGTCGCGCGAATGCTTGACGATTCCCTCGCGCACTTCGAAGGTCAGATTCAAACCCGGAAAATCCAAATAGCGCTGCTCGAACTGTTCGACAATTCGCAATGCGTGCAGGTTGTGATCGAAGCGCTCGCCGAATTCGCGCATGCGAAGGTCGAGCTGGTCCTCTCCCGCGTGTCCGAAGGGAGGGTGGCCGATGTCGTGAACCAGGGCGAGCGCTTCGGCCAGGTCCGTGTTCAGCCCCAGTGCGCCTGTTACGGTTCGGGCAATCTGCGCGACTTCGAGCGTGTGCGTCAGTCGGGTACGAAAATGGTCCGAGAAGCGGGTGGTGAAGACCTGCGTTTTGGCTTCCAGGCGACGGAACGCCCGCGAATGAATCACTCGATCGCGGTCACGAGCGTAGTCGTTACGATACGCATGCGGCGGTTCGGGATAGCGCCGCCCTCGCGAACGCCGTACGTCCATGGCGTAGGGTCGAGGCGACATCGGCGTTTAAGACTTGCTGGACAGAAGGGCGAGGGCTTGGTCGGCCTCCTGGGCTATCGGCGTGTCGGGGTAGTCCTTCTTGATCTCGGTGTAGAGCTTGGCGGCTTCCGAAGGATTCCTTGCGCTGTAATGGTCGGCCAGAGCCAGCATCGCCTCCGCCTTGGGTACCAGCGTGGTCGGCTTCGAGATCAGCTGCTGGTAGAGTTTGACGGCCTCATCGGATCGTCCCATCCGGTCGTTGAGCCCGGCGAGTTCAAACTTGGCCATCGCGGCCACTTCCGCGTCGCTGCTGGCTGCCAGCGACTCAAGCCGCTTGCGGGCTTCCTCATTCTTTCCGAGCTTTTCAAGGCTGAGAGCCGAATAATAGCTCGAGAACTCGCCCGCTCGGGCGTGAGGATAGTGAGAGGCGACATAAGAAAACTTCTGATTGGCCTCGGTGAACTTCTTGTTGTCATCCGGGTAGGTGGTCTCGCCAGGCGCGGTAGGTGTCCCGACAGGCGCTTGGAAAACCTTCATGGCAGCGTCAAATCCGGCGAAGGCCTCAACTGTCCGCCGCTCCGAATAGGTTCGCCAACCGAAAACCCCTAGGGCGATCACCGCGGCCGCAATGACGAGGTAGGAGGTAAGCTGCTGATGCGAGAGGACCGCTTCGGCGCCGTGCGCGAGAGTCTCGCGGAACTCATCCTTCTTGAGCTGCTTGCGGGGAATGTGCTGGGACACGCCTCACTCCAGGCGATTGGCTCTACCCAGCCGATCGTATCACAGTCTCGGGCAGGGGCGAATTCGGCGACACACCGAGCTCGGGTGGCAACGGCCGCAGTACTACTTCGGGAGGCACTCGAAATGAAACAAGCCTCGCCCCGCCAACCAGGCGAAAGCCTTATCCTCGGCGGTTCACACCTTCATCACATTTTCGGCTTGAAAGCCCTTCGGGCCTTGACGCACCTCGAATTCGACCAGTTGGCCTTCGTTCAGCGATTTATACCCGTCCATCTGGATCGCAGAAAAATGAACGAAGACATCCTCACCGGACTGGCGCTGAATGAACCCATACCCCTTTGCCGCGTTGAACCACTTCACCACACCCTGTTCTCGAGCCAACGCTAGTGCTCCTTCGAGTGATATCCCGACTCGGATCCCGTACCCGCGGTCGGTAGGCGAGCCAGTCCGCCACGGTGCTCGCAGTTCCGCACAGGATTACAAGGCCGGGTCAGCGGCGGGATTCTGGCACAAACCGGTTTGGGTGTCTAGAGCAGAGCCCACCGCTGTCGTTAGCAGATGATATGTCCGGTCGATTTAGCAAATGAAATGTCCGCTTTTGAGGCGTGGCTAGGAGTAGAGATGCCTGCGGAGGCAGGCGGCAGGTGATTTGGTGACGCTCATCAGAGATAACAGTGCTTGCGGCGAACTGACTCCTCGTCGAGGTTCGAGAAGATCTGGGCCGAGCGTGCCCCGGGTGGCGGGTAGTAAGGTAGCGCCGTTCCGCTCCGATCGAGGTAGGGCCGATCCAAATGGAACGAGACAACCGGCCGGCTGGAAACACCGGGGAAGGCCGCGGCCAGAGGGACCAGGCGAACCATACGCAAGGCTGCCGCTGCTCCCAGCAGAGCGCCCATAAAATCCCGCCGGGCGAGCGCTGCCGATCTGTGGTTTTCTGGCATCGCTCGACTCAGGCGAATGGCAAGTCGCTTTCATCCACCCAGCGGCCGTGCACTTGGGCAGTCGCCCGGAACGGCAGGATCACTCGCACGACGTCGCCTTCCTCCAGATGCTGGGCATCGGCGATGACCAACTCCGAACGCATCTCCGCGTAATTAGACGCCATACCAATAATGTAGCCTTCGCCCTCCGCCCCATTCTTGCGGGGCACAAAACACACTTCCTGCAAACTGTGCGTGTCTCCGGCAAAATAAGAATTCATCCGTCCCGTCGCCAGATCAAATCTTCCGTAGCAGTTATTTACGCGGCCGCCTAAATTTCCGGCCTTCCATTGATCGAAAGGCCTCTGCTTGTCCGAGTAGGCGGTAAAGGCATAACGATAGGGCATGGTGAGATAGCGATCATCCACCCGGCCGAGATCGCTCACGTTCATTTCGAATAGTTTTTCCTCCGTGAATCCGTCATCTTTGGAAGCGAGATTGAATGTGTTCCGACGAATATACGCCTTTGCCTTGGTGGGATCCCACTTCGACCCGTCGACCGGCGGAAAGAAGGGGAACGGATTTGAATCGTAGATGGGCGCTTCCAGAATGACTTTTTCGCCTTCGGTTCGAGCATTCAGCGTGTGGACGGTCGCGCGTTCCGGGCCCTTGAACCAGCGGATGTCCTTGGCCTCGCCGTCGCGGGGGACAATACCCACATAGGCGGGCTTCGTGCTGTCCCATCCCCAGTGAACTTTGCCTTCCTTGAGGCGCTCCATGCTGGTCACGAATCCAAATACCGGAATGATCACGTGCTTCTGGGTCAGCCCGATGTCGTGCACCATGCTGACGTAGGGCACTTTGAATCTGAGCTCGCGCGTTACTTCTCCCTGCTTGTTGATGGTGTAAAGAAAGACGTCATTGGATTCCAGGCCGGTGGCCTCATAGCCGTAACAAATCAACTCGCCGCTAACCGGATCGACCTTCGGGTGGGCCGTGAAGGTGAGGCTCTTGTACTTGCCATGAAAATTATAGGGCCCGACCGTTTCCAGCGTGTTGCAATCGATCTCATACGGCAGGCTGTCCTCCTTGAGCGTGAACAGCCGTCCGGCAAACGCGAGCGGCGTGGTGTTCTGCACGGACCGATCGAGAGCCCTGACGCTGGGATCGTCGGTGAACGGATTGCGGTATTTCCCGAAAAGCTGCTTGTGCGCCGCCAGATCCGCTTTGAATCGCGGCGTCTTCACCCAGCGCCCCTTGTAATCGACGATGCCGTTTTTGAACCGGAACATGTTGATGTAACCGTCCATGCTGAACGGCGAGTCGTCGTCAAATCGAGGCGGGTAGAGCCAGTCGCCGCCCAGGCGTACGAATGCGCCATTGAGCTCGGTGGGAACTCGTCCGATCACCTCGCAGTCGTACACGTCCGCCTCAAATCGCGTCGGCGCAAAGAATCCCTTCATGGTGGGCTCGTTTGAGAAGTCAACCATGGCATTCCCCTTTCTTATCCTACCCACGGCGACGGCATGTTGTAAGGGACGGTAATGAAGATGGCCTCGGCGTGCCGGATCTTGCCGTCGACGATCTTGAACATCTCCAGGAGGCAAAACGAATGCGGCGATTTGATCGGCGATTCATGTTCGACGCCATCCGTGGTCCGGTAGCTCGTGAGCCTTCCCGCATGGTCAATGAACCCTGCCGCCAGCACCAGCCCCTTTTCTTCGTCAACCAGCGGAAAACGCCGGGCCCGCAACCGGTCATCCCAGCGGTAATTACCCAGCTTGAATCCCTGCTCGCAGGAAATCCTTCCGTAGGCGGAGAGATTCGAACTCGAATGAAGATCTGGATGAGGGTCGTTTGCGGTCCATACGCCGTTTTCGCGGCGGCTACAATCGGGGGTGAACGTGGTGAACAGCTGCCCGTCGTTCAATTGCAGGGTGTTGAAGTAGCCGTCGGCCAGCGCAATCATTCTTTCGCGCGGACGCCTATCCGCAGGGGGCACATCTTCGGCGACGATGGGCACTGGCTCGAGCGTGGCCGGATCGCCGAACGGTCCCGGGCCATAGCCCTTGCGATCGACAATTGTTTCCACCTCGGAAATTTTCTGATCTTCAATCCTCATGCGCAGCGCGAAAAACGACTGGACATCGTGCTCGTCCACCACGCCAAAATAGGCGACCTCGCCGCTCGCCGGATCCGCTGCCCGCAGGTCATCTCGGCCCTTGGCCGTAATCGTGCCCCATAACCCGTCGCCGATCGCGAGTTCCACGTTGTTCTCGGTGAACTTGACGTTGCTGGACCAGGGGACTTGCGCGGGCTGTTTGGCTACGAGCGCAGCGAGATAGCGATCGACAAAGCCATAGAGACACTGCCGGTCGCAATCGGGCGCGCGGAAACCGCCCTGGGCGCGAGCGCGACCGGCCCGGGTGGCCTCGGTGAGCAGGCCTGTAAGACAAACGCTGGCCAAGAGCACAACCGTTGAGATTTTCCGGCCGAGCATTTCCCCGGTCCCCTTGCGGCGCGAATCGTACCAGAGGACCGCAATGGCGGGCCAGTCTTTCGTGGTTCAGCCCTTCCAGTCGGTCGACGATGTGAAGGGCAGGAGAGGATAGACTTCGCGGAAGATTCCTTCGACCTGGCGCTCAAAGGCGGGACCAACCAGGGTCGCGTGCCCGAGCTTGCGGCGCACCACCCATCCCTTCAGCTTTTTCCACTCCCCGGGCTCGACCGGCCAGCCCTTGTGCTTGGTCCACTGGCCTTTCTCGGACGAGTACCAATAGCTCTCGTATTTCGATCCCAGCCGGCGCTTTTGACGGGCCAGCCACCGGCTGCTCTCGATGGCCCGCACTCGCCCGAGGCGAATCAGAGGTGCGTCTCGCCCCTGCCCGTAGATGCGAAAGCCGCAGGTCACCGTGTCGGCCGACACGGCCGCATAGATTTGCCCGCCCTCGCCGCCCGGTTCGGAGAAAAACAGGTACATCTGGGTGCGGTAGGGCGCTTTGTCCCTCGAAAAGCGGATATCGCGGTTGATGCGGGAGAAGTTCTCGCCCACCCGCCCGCTCACCACGAACCGCTGGTTGAGCTTCAAAGCGGCAGGAGTGAGACGCTCGAGCAGGGCGCGAAAGGGTTGGGTGATCGCTCGGCGATAGCGCTCGCGGTTCTGATCCATCCAGGCCCGGTGATTGTTGCGCCCGAGCTCGCGCAAAAACAGGACCGTTTCCCGCGAAAAAATCGCGCTCGAAGCCTTCATCTCTCCGGAACTAATTCCGGCAGCCGCAGGCGCCGCCGCAACAGCCGCCCGACGCGCCGGATTCGACCGATGCAGTCGCCGATTTGGCTCCGTTCCCGTGCGCGGCGAAAACGGAAAGCTGGATCGTGCTTTTTGCGCTGGAGCACTTGGGGCAAGTGATGCGCGTATTTCGGTTCATCACGATGCGCTCGTAGCGCGCGCCGCAGTCTTCGCATACATATTCGTAAATGGGCATCTGAAACCGTCCTAGAAGTCGTCCCTATTCTATCAAAGTTGGTCTTTGGGCCCCGCCAGGACCTGGCTCGTCTGGCCGTCGGTAAAGGACTCGAAATCGGCATCCCCCTTGCGAATGTATCCTGCGGCCAGCTCGCGCACTCTCGCTCTTCGGTCGGCCATGGCCTGGATTTTACCAGGAACTTTCTTCGCAAAAAAAACAGCCTCGGCCGAACCCGAGGCTGTGGGTAAAGCTCTAGGCGGGAGAAAGATTAGTCACCGGCTAGGGCCGCTGCCGCCGACCGGTCCGTGCTCGTGGCGGGCTCGATGCGCTTTACGGCCGCGCCCGGAACAGCCGTCAGGATCTCGTCGATCGTTCCGATCTGAACGATCGGCTCGGAGCTCTTCTTGAGCACCAGCTCCTCATAAATCTTCCGCACTTTGGCCGCTTCCTCAAACGCCTTCTTGCGGCGAATGCGGTCTTCTTCGGCGGCGGTGAGCGGAATGTCGTGCTCCAGATGACGCACCCGCGCAGCGTCTTCTGCATCGATCCGGAGCGAATGCTCGTAGGACTCCAAATCCACCTTCTTGCCCTTGGCGTAAATCTGGTGCTTGCCGTGGTTCTTGTACCACTCAGCAACCGTCGCGTTCTTGTACATGTTCTCGATGATCTTGCGCCATCCGATTCCCGTGTTGTACGCGCAGAAGGAGATTTCGCCCTGCTGCGTGGCGTAGGGAATGATGCACATCTCGGTGCGACGGAAATCGTAGTTGAAAAGATCCTGGAACCACATTCCAGCCACGAACATGAAATTCCACGGATCCTCGCGCCGCTTGATGGCGTCCTGGTAAGTGCGGTCAGGGCTCGATCGGCCGTACTTCCGAGCCGCATTGCGTGAAAGCGCCCAAGTCTTGTCGAATTTGACCCAGAGGTCCTTCAGTTTCAGGCTCGGCGGCCCCTGGAATGGCTTGTAGTTCTTGAGCAGGGCCATGGCCATCATAAAGTTCGAGAAGCTTTTGCCACGGGCCATATCGCTAATGTAACTCACGTCGCGCGCGAGGCCTTGCCCACTCAAGAATCGCGGGACGGGCGCCCACTCCTTCGTCTTCTTATTGACCATCAGGGCCGTGCCCACGCCGCAGTTCGGGTGGCACCCGCAGGAGAGCGAACCCCACTGCGATTCCGGCCCATGAACCAGATCGGCGAAGTTGGCAAAGGTACTGATAAAAGAGATCGGGAACCAGTCCCGAGTCGGCTCAATCTTGCCCACCTGCTCGCTCACGTCCTTGGCCAGGTGCGAGAGCGTGTAGCGCTGGCGTATCCGCCGCTCCGGCGTGATGTCTTCGTCGCGTCCGGTGAATGACACCGGCTGAAAGGAAACGAACGAGATTTTCCCCGGATTCTGCATGGCGAACTTCACGATCGGGCCGACCTGATCGTTGTTCACATTGTTGACAATCGTGGTGACCAACACGATTTCGATGCCGGCGTCGTGCATATTCTCGATGGCCCGCAACTTGACATCGAAGAGATTGCCGACTTGCCGGTGGCTGTTGGCATCATTGCCGATGCCGTCAAACTGCAGGTACGCATAGCGCATCCCGGCTGCAAAGGCTTTCTTGCAGAATTCTTTGCTCTTGGCGAACTCGATTCCGTTGGTGGCCGCTTGTACGCTGTTGTAGCCGACTTTCCGCGCGTAGGCCACGGCATCGATGAATCGCGGATGCATGGTGGGCTCGCCGCCCGAGAACTGCACCGACATCTGCCGGCGCGGCTTGATCAGCAGCGCGTTGTCCAGGATTTCTTTGATTTCATCCCATTCGAGCTCGTGAACGTAGCCGACCTGATTGGCGTCCATGAAGCAGGGATCGCACATCATGTTGCAGCGGTTGGTCAGATCGACCGTCAGCACCGCGCCTCGGCCGTGCCGCACGGTGCTCGACCCGTGCCGGTGCAGTCGCTCGTCGTTGTGCGCCGGGATGTCGCGGCCGGGGAACTGGCTCTCAATCCACGCCAGGAATTTCGAATCCACCGCCATGAGGTCTTCATATTTTCCGTGCACCGGACATTCCTTGACCATCCAGACCTGCCCATCGCGCTCAATGATCTGGGCTTTGATCTCGCCCACTTTCTCGTGAACTAGATCCATCCAGTCCTTCTGTCCGTTCAGAATCGCGGCGCGCGCCTCCTTCACGCAATCCGGACACAACGAATCGGTAGTGCGCGGCCAGCCGAGTGTCGGTTTTGATTTCTCCCAGGATTTCAGCAGCGGCTTATCGGACCACTTGGGCGTGAAGGAGGGATTGGGCGCCCTCATCTTATCGAAGAACTGAACGGTGTTGAAGGTCGCGGCGGCAGCTTTGCAGATCGCCCAGTCGAACGATTTCCACATGCGATTTCCGAATGTGATGGACATAGTCCTCTGCGTCTCCTCAGTGTTGTGGCTGGATAGGTTCTCCCCCCAATGCCCATGGGGGCCGCTTAGAGCCCACGCCTGTAAGCGGTTACCCACGGTAAGTTTGCTTGAGGCCTCCGGGCCTGGTCCACCCCTGGACACCCAAAGGTCGATATCGGGGGCTGAATGGTAACCCTGGCCCCCCGATTGGGATGCTGTTCCGAGGCCCAAACCGGTGTTTGCTGAACCGTTTGCGGGAGCCGGGTGCCGTGTTTTGTCCTGGAAGGCTTATCCCTGGAATCTTCCAGAAATCCGCGCCGGCCCTCCCCTCCAGTTATACAATCCCAGTGTGGTTCCTCCTTTGAGGATGGCATCGCACGTACATTCAGGAGGCAAAAACAATGGATAGACGAAGGGTGTTGGCCTTATTGGGTCTCGGCCCGACGCTGGTCACCGGTTCCCCAGCGTACGGACGGATGACTCCTCGAGCGGTCGCGGGCGATTCCGATGCACGTACGGATGGATCGCCTGACCTCATCACGGTGATGAACCCGGCCATCGCCGGACGGCTCGCCGCGCGGGTCCCTCTGGCACCGCCGCTCAGTACGCTGGATAACAAAACGATCTATCTGATCAATCTTTCCTGGGAGGGCCCCGATGCTGCGAACTACTTCTACGGGGCAATGACCGACTGGCTTCAGAAGCACTACAGCGGAGTCAAAACTACCGTGAAAGTGACGGCGGAGGGAATGTTTGGCAGCGATCCCTCCATCATTAAGGAAATCATCGCGAACAAGGCCGACGCGGCCATTGTCGGCGTCGCAGGTTGAAACGGCTGCTGCGCGGCCGTGAGCCGCTGGGCCAAGCAGATTCAGATGGAGTGCAAAATTCCGGCGATTGGTATCGCCTCCTCCAATATCGTCCATTACGCGACGGACTACGTCGCGAAGTATCAAATCGGCATGCCGATCCGTTACGTAGCTGTTCCGTTTCCTTTCACCGGTCAGCCGCGTGCCGTCGACGTCGGCTACGTGACTGGCAAAGACATGCTGACCGGCCAGCCGCTGATGACCGCCATCATCAAGGCGCTTACCGATCCGTTGACCGCCGAAGAAAAACTCTCAGGACCATCGTCAGAGGAAACGGCCGAGCCCCGGTTCCTCGCGCCGGATTCGGAAGAGAATCTGCGGCAGCTGTTTGAGAACAGGGAATGGACCGATTTCAACTCGATCGTCCTTCCCACGGAAAAGCGCGTGACGGCCATGCTCAAGGGCACCAGCCACAAGCCGAGCGAGGTGATCAAGACCATCAATATCACCGGCGGCGCCAGGGAATTGACGGTCGAGAAAGTGGCCATCAGTGCCGTCATGGCGGGAGCCGGCCCGGAACACTTCCCGGCCATCCTGGCTCTGGCGAACCAGGCGCCCTTCGGCAACTCGACCAGTTCCATGGCGAACATGGTGGTCCTCAACGGACCCATCCGCAATCGGCTGAAATTCAATTGCGGCACCAATGCCATGGGGCCGTATAACCGGTCGAATGCCGTCGTCGGGCGCGCCTTCACCTTGATGTCCAAGACGGCCGGCGACCTTCGGAACAACGTCAACGCCTGGGAAACTCTGGGCAACACCATGCAGTACAACAACCAGTGCTACGGTGAAAACGAAGAGGCCCTGCCGGAAGGCTGGGATCCTCTGCATGTGGAAATGGGTTTTAAGTCGACCGACAGCGTAGTCAGCGTCGGCACGGGCTGGAGCAGCATCGCCAGCGT
>JASHRC010000267.1 GCA_030037525.1 Candidatus Acidiferrales bacterium
GGCGAAGATCCTGTTCCTGACGCTGGCGTGGATCGGGAGACGAATGTAGATGCGGGGGGATGGTTCGATAGAAGGCGCAATCCTGATGTTGAATCAAAATCAGGCGCTGAATTTTGTGTTGCTCAGCAAAGAAGCTGAGCCATCTCCAACTGGCCCATTGGAACTTCGGAAGGTATTCGAAAAGCGTTAAGCTCAAGGGTCCGCCTGGAATCACCATGAGGTCGTAGTTTCCCTCCAGGTTCAGACTGCGATTCAGGAATTCGTGGAAAGCTTCCTGAAAGCGATAATCGCCACAATGAATTGCCAACACGGCGGTATCGCCGCGCCTGATTTTTGAATTAAGAAGATAGTCCATGAGCGGGCCGGCCCAACCAGACTGGATCTCTAGGTGGGCGGGGTTTTCGGTGAGGCCGGAACGGATTTTGCATCAAGGATTTTGGGCTCGGCAGCGGTCACCTCAGGTGACTTGCGCGCCGCGTCGCTCTTGCCGCCGTTCATTCCAAGCTGAGAGAGAATTGTCGGAACGTCGAGCCCGAGCGCTTGAAGTTGCTGCAGCAGCCCGAATACGAGGGCAGGCCCCGTGCGTGCGACGCGCCCGATGCCGCCCGTCGCCTCGCCCGATGCGCCGTTACCCTGCTCGATGACGACCACCTTGTCGATGTTTCCAAGAGGAGCAGCCACGGCGCCGAAAATGCCGGCGGAAGCTTGCAGGACGGCTGGCAGCCTTTCGAGAATCGTTTGCAGGCGCGCCGCATCATTGAATTGTTTCCAGGCCTCGGCTTTTTTCAGAATGGCTTGCGCTTCGGCGCAGCCCTGCGCTTCAATCGCACGTGCCTGAGCTAACCCAATCGCTTCGACTTTCGCCGCCTCCGCACGGCCCTCCGCTTCGACCGCTGCCGCCCGACCAATGCCTTCCTGGCGCAATTTCTCCTGCTGCGCTTCGGCCAAAGCTATTTGCGAGGCTTTGGAACCCTCGGCCTCGAGAATGACGGTCTGCTTCGCGGCCTCGGCTCGCAAGATTGCGGCTTGACGGTCGGCCTCGGCAGCCTTAATCACGGTGGCTTCCAATTCCTTTTGCTTGCGAAGGACTTCCTGCTCCTGAACCGCAATCTGTTCCTGCGTCCGCATCTTTTCAATGCGGACCTCTTCGACGACCACTTGCTGCTTGGCCTTGGCTTCTGAGAGCGGGCCCGCCTGAGCCGCTGTGGCTTTTTGCGTTTCCACTTCCGCGAGGAACTGAGCCTGCTTAATCTGGAAATCGCGCTGCGCGCCAGCAATGTTCGCGTCTGCGTCGAACTTTGCTTTTTCTCCCTCCTGCATCGCCTGGGCCGACTTTATTTTTGAATCGCGAGTTGCCTCCGCTTCACCGATGGTGCCGTCACGCTTGACCTCTGCCGTGCGGCGCTTACCGAGAGCATCCAGATAGCCCTCCTCATCGCTGATCTCTTGGACCGTGAGGACATCGACTCCGATGCCCATGCGCTCCAGATCTTGGGCGGCCTCGGAGGTGAGCTTCTGGGCGAAGCTTTGGCGGTCGCTGTTCACTTCCTCCACCGTCAATGTTCCGAGAATTGCGCGCAGGTGACCTTCAAGAGTTTGAAAGATCACTTTCTGGATTTGATCGGGAGGCATCCCCAGAAAGCGCTCGGCGGCTGCACGCAGAGAGGTGTCGTCGCTTTTAATTTTTACGTTGGCCACGGCCTTCACGGAGATTGGCACGCCCTTGAGTGTGTAAGCACGCTTGATCTCTAGCGGAATCGTGAAGACATTCAGGGAAAGGTAATCGACCTGTTCCAGAAGGGGAAAGCGAAATGTCGCGCCGCCGTTCACCACTCGATATCCGACGATCTTCCCATCCGCTGTTTTTCGCTTGCGCCCGCTCAGAACCGCTACGGCGTTGGGGGGAACCTTCAAGTAGTTGCGACTGAACAGCGCCATCGCAATGATGAGCGCCAGAACGACACCGACGACGATGATCGGGATGAAGAATTGCGTAAGCATGGAGTTACCCTCTGTGCCCCTGACTAATTCTCGGGACGGACCAGGACGGTCTCGCCCACAACCGATTCGATTCGGACCGACGTGTTGACCGGCACGGCTTTGCCGTCATGAGTCCGCGCGATCTTTTCGACGATGCCCTCGCCCAGTGAACAGCGGACTTGACCTAGCCCGTTCTGCGGGATAGCGACGGTCACTTGCGCGATGCGACCAACAAGTTCGCTGACGCGGATGTCGCTGGACGCCTGCTGGCTGTACAGGAAGCTGGCAAACAAGTAGATCAGCGCTCCAAATACGACGCCCCCCAGAAGACCGATCCCCGTGCTTACCTCAATTCTATAGCCGAGATGGATGCCAATTGCGCCGAAACCGCCGAAGGCAGTGACGAAGACACTTAGGACCCGCGCGCTAAAGATGCTGACGCCGTGAGCATCGCCATGGACGTCCCCGCCGTGTGCGCCGATATCTCCATGGCCGAAAATTTCTCCCAACAAAAAGCTGACAACCAGAAACAGGAAGCCGATCGCGGCAATCCCGAGAAAGATTGCGAAGGCCGAGATTCCGACCACAAGCACGCTCCCGATCTCCGCGAGACGAGGGACCAGCTCCTACGCGGGACGCTGCCAGGGAATGCCCGACTCTAGAACGCGTGGACTTCGAAGTCAAGGTGGGAGAAACGCTATGCGGGAGAGTCGCTCGTGCCGGTGTAAACCGCAAGTGGGCGGCTTACGTCACGGCTCGCTGTTTCAGTTTATTACCTCGTAGTCAGTTGTTACCACGCCGTTTTTGTACTGCCGCGTGCCTACGTGGCGGAGCTTGATATCCTGCAGCACGCTGCCAAACAGTGGAATGCCCGTTCCGATCAATACTGGATGGCGGTGGATGGTGAGGCGGTGGATCTGGCCAGAACCGAGGAACCCTTGGATTGTGATCCCACCATCCACATAAACGTGCTTAGCCCCGCTCGCTCGTAGCTCCGTCACGATTTCGGCTGGCGCTCCGCTCATTCGTTCCACATGTCGAGTGATTCCCGCCCTATGGAGCGGGCGGTGGCTCAGAACGATGACGCGCTTATCGCCATAAGGCCAACTCGGCAATTTCAGAACGACTTCGAAGGTGTTCCGGCCAATCAGAATCGTGTCAACGCTGGCGAGGAACTCGTCGTAACCATGAGGCTCGCTCTCATCGACTGGCAGGAAGTCGTACTCGCCATTCTTCCTCGCAATGAAACCGTCGAGACTGGTTCCCACGAACACAGATAGCTTCACGGGTGCTCCTTGGCTCGGCCAGAAAAGTCCCAGTTTACACTTCAAGGATTTTAAGAACTATTCGCCGCAAGCTCCTGCCACGGTTGATTCGCGCCGTCCTGCGATAACAGAACGTCTCAACAGTGGTGACGGACTGCTGTCGACGACTCCGCCGCTGAGGGTGGCGTCTTCCTGATCAGCTGCATGAGCGCGGTCCGGTCAGGCTTCAGTAGCTCGTCCACGACCTGCCTGTTGACATTCGCAACAATGATCTGCCCCACCTCTGCATGCACATCGGAGAATATCCCCATGCTCTTCATCTTTTGCGTTTGGGCCTCGTTGTCTTCCGTCGGGGTCAGGTAATGCACCGAGCTAGCCCGATAGCGATGGATGAGAAACAATTGGACCAGCATCATTATCCGCTTCCTGCGCAACGGCTCAGCCGTATTTTGGTCGCGCACCGAAAGGATCGTCCGGCCGCGACGATCCTGGACAGTGGCGAAGATCATGTTGGCGAGCTTTTGACCGCTCGTCTCATCCACCAGGCTCAGCTCCAGGAGTTCGGAACCGGCGGTGTGGGGACGCAGCTCCACTCGAATCTTCGCCGGGTACCTCCAGTGCCCCCGCCACTCTGAGAGCCAGTCCTTCAGAAGCTTGGGGGGAACTTCGGTCTGCACCAAGTGCTGGTAGTGCGTCGATCCCCTACCCATGGCCTTGGTTGCCGCGGTGCGTCCGGACGAAGCCATCAAGGCGCCGTCCAGCCGCGCTCCTCCCACAAGTGTCTGCGGTGTGCGATAGGGAGATTCCAGCAGTCTGAATTTGCGCTGCAGGCGTGCCAGGGCCAGCATCCCGTCTTCCCTGAGTGCCGTGGCAAACTCCTCGGCGGCCAAGCCATCGATTTGATGTCCACCGTAAGTGA
>JASHRC010000268.1 GCA_030037525.1 Candidatus Acidiferrales bacterium
CCTCGACCCACCCTGAGAAAAGACGCTCGCGCGACCGCCGCCGGTGGTCGCAGAATTCACAGGCCTTTCACCCTCCTTCGGGCCGTTCTCACTACGTTTTTACTACGAATCGCCGAAATCACGAGGTCCCCTGTCTTCCGACAGGTTCCCTCTGCCGTCGTAAAAACGTAGAACAAGTTGCGGCAAATCCCGCCGAATTGTGAAGAGAAGGCGAACAAAGGGGGTTAGGGGTTCGAATCCCCCTCATGTCCACCAAACTTGTGCGGGACGGTTCAGAGGATAGACTCTCGCTTCAGTTACCTGGCTGTTAGCTTCTCGGCCAGAAACTCAAGAAAGTGGTGTCTCAGGTCGTCTGGTCTGTCCGGCAAAACAGGAAGGGAGGAAGGTTTGGGCCAGCGCTGCTTTCAGCCGCCAAACTTGCAGGATCAGTTCCAACGATCCCTGACAGAAATTCGGTTATCCAGTTGACAGCAGATCTGTTTAGGACGTATAGGTACCACAGTTTGTAGCAGGGGGTTCCGATGGCAAAAGAGGAAGAAAAGGACTCCGGCAACTCGACTCCGACGAACCTGTCGAGACGGGACGTCATCAAAGGCGTGATCGCCGCTGGCGCAGTGTCGTCGGCGAGTTATCTGTTCCGCACCTCGACCACCTGGGCCGAGGCATCCGCGCCCGGTGCGGTCGAACGGCTGATTACGCTGAATGTCAACGGGCAACAGCGGCGCGTCGACGTCATGAAACAAGAGACGCTGGCGATGACCCTCCGGTACAAGCTGGGCCTCACCGGCACGAAGCTCGGGTGCGACCGCGCCGAATGCGGCGCCTGCACCGTGCTCATTGACGATGTCCCGCGCTACTCGTGCTCCACGCTCACCCATACTGTGCGCGACAAGAAGATCGTTACCATTGAAGGACTGGCCGGCGCCGACGGCAAGCCGCACCCGGTGCAGCAGGGCGTCCTCGACGAACAGGGCTTCCAGTGCGGATTCTGTGCGCCCGGCTTCATAATGGCGGCGGTGGGATTCCTCAGGACGAATCCGAATCCCACCAGGGCGCAACTGGCGCACGGTGTCTCGGGCAATCTGTGCGTATGTCGCGACTACGACAAGATCCTCACCGCGCTGATGCGCGGCGCAGAGTACATGAGGAAGGCATGACCATGTCGAACGATTTGACTGCGAACAATCACAAGCTGGTCGGCAAGAACTATACGACCCCCGATCTGTTGGCAAAGATCAACGGCAAGGCGAAGTTTGCCGAGGACTACCGCGCCGACGGAATGCTGTTCGTAAAGCTGCTGCTCAGCCCGGTTCCCCACGGGCGCGTCAGGCACATTGATACGCGGGCAGCGCTCCGGATGCCGGGCGTCAAAGCGATTCTCACCGTGGATGATCTCCCCGAGCCGGCCGACAGCGTCACGGACCTGGGCCAAGTGATCAAGGCGGACAGACTCGGAGAGCGCGGCCTGACGATGGAGCCGGTGTACCAAGGTGAGCCGATCCTCGCGGTGGCTGCCGTGGACGAGCTCACCGCCGCCGAAGCCATCGAGAAAATCCACCTCGATATCGAGCCGCTGCCGTTCGTTATCGATCCGCTGGACAGTCTGCGGCCCGGCGGCCCCAATGCGAGGGTGCAGGGCAACGTTTGGATGCGTCCTGCGCCGCCGCCGAACGCGAAGCCAGGTCCGCCCCCGCCGCTTCAGAGGGGTGTCCTCAAGTGGACCGAGGAGGACTTTGCTCAGGCAAAGGAAGGCCAACTTCCGATGGGCCAAGCAACCGATCAATGGCAGTTCGGGGACGTGGACGGCGGAATGAAGAACGCCGCGCTCGTCCTGGACGAAACGTTCGTCACGCCCAACGCCAGCCACCAGTGCCTGGAGACTCGGACCACGATGGCCTACTGGCAGAACGGCAAGGTTTTCATCCACACGGGCACGCAAAGCACCTATCAGACTGGCCCAGCCATCGCGCGATGGCTGAACATGGACCCCAAGGACATCGTCTTTATCAGTGAATACACAGGGGGGGGATTCGGCAGCAAGATCACCGGGGGCGTATCGCTGATTGTTCCCGCGCTCCTGGCGAAAAGGACCCACGCTCCGGTCATGATGCGTATCAGCCGCGAGGAGGAAAATTTCATCGGGCGGGCGCGCCCCAGTCTACAGGGGCGAATGAAAATTGGGTTCTCCAAGGAAGGCCGAATCCTGGCGCTCGACATGTTCGTGATCTGCGACAACGGACCATACGAGCAGATGTTCGATGCGGCGGGAGCGGGCATGATCGTTTCCCTGCTGTACCAGCCGCTCGCCATGCGCTGGCGCGGGCTCTCGGTGCTTACGAACACGCCACCGCGCAGCGCGCAGAGCGCGCCGGGAGGCATGCAGGGGATCACGCTGATGGAGCCGGTTCTCGCGAAGGCCGCCCGGAAGCTGGGGGTCGATCAGGTTGCCATCCGGCGCCTCAATGCCCCGGAAGGCAAAGCCGAGTTCGGCGCGCCGATGGGAGGGAGGCGCGGCCATACGACGAGTTGCTACATCAAGGAGGCGCTCGACGGCGGAGCAAAGCAGTTCAACTGGGACGAGCGGAAAGCGCGCACTGGCAAGCGCAACGGATCGAAGGTGCGCGGCCTCGGCGTGTCGATGAGCACCTTCGTCGGCGGCTCGATCGGGTACGATGGACTGATTGTCCTCAAACCCGACGGCCGGCTGTATATCCAGTCCGGCATCGGCAACCACGGGACCGAGTCGCTGAGCGACTCCCACCGTATCTCCGCCGAACTTATTGGCATCCCCTGGGAGAAGTGCGAACTCATCTGGGGCGACACGTCCAAGAACCTTCCTTTCACGTGCGCATCGGGCGGCAGCACGACCACTCATGCGATGACGCGAGCCGCCCACGCAGCGGGCATGGATGCCAAGAGGAAATTGCAGGAAGTAGCCGCCAAAACGCTGGGCGGAAAGCCTGAGAGTTACGAGGTTGCGAACGAACGGGTCTTTCGAAAAGGCGGCGGCCCCGGGATGAGCCTGGCGCAGGCCGCTCAGCACGCGATCCAGCTCGGCGGTATCTACGATGGCCATGAACTGCCGAAGGACATCAACAAAGCTACTGCGGCGTCGGCGACGGCGCTTGCCGGCCAGGGCTTGATGGGGGTTGCGAAGGACAACTACCCGCACGATGGCGCGACCTTCTCCTTCGTCGCCAGCTTTGCTGAAGTCGAAGTCGACCTG
Organism: Candidatus Acidiferrales bacterium; assembly: GCA_030037525.1. Taxonomy (GTDB): domain Bacteria; phylum Acidobacteriota; class Terriglobia; order Acidiferrales; family UBA7541; genus Palsa-295. The sequence continues at coordinate 3,227 of JASHRC010000268.1, forward strand.
GAAACCGGCAAGTATCACATCCTGGATTTTCTCGCATATGCCGATGCCGGCACTGTGGTCCATCCCGCGGCCTTTGGCGGCCAGGTTCTTGGCAGGTCTATGCTCGGGATTGGCCATGCGATCGGCCAGAAGTGGGTCTATGACCCGCACTACGGTGTGGCGGTGGCCAAGCGGTTCCACCATACGAAGCCGCCCACCATCCTGGACGCACCGGCCAACATGGCCTGGGCGGCGGTGGGCATCCCCGATCCGGAAACGCCCGTGGGGGCGCGCGGTATCGGCGAGCCTCCCGTGGGAGGCGGTTGCTGCGCCATCCTGAACGCACTAACAGACGCCCTCGGCGACGAGGTCATCCGGCGGGCGCCTGTCACTCCCGATACCATCTTGGCTTCGCTGGAGGCTGGCAAACCGGTGTATGGCGGACTGAAGGCGGACGTTTAGCGTCGGCCGATAGCGGCCGACTGGACGTGAGGAGAACGGAACATGTCTGTGATTCACGATGTAATTCCGGCGTTCGAACTCTTTCAGCCGGCAACGATTGATGATGCGATGATGCTGCTCGATCGATACGGCGAAAAGGCCTGGGTGCTCGCCGGCGGACTCGATTCACTCGAATGGTTCGCCGACCGCATCAAGCGGCCCAAGGCGGTTGTCGATCTGAGCCAGATCAAGGAACTCAGCGGGGTGCGCTCCGATGGCGGAGGGCTCGAGATCGGCGCGACGACGACCTTGACCGAAGTAGTGCGCCATCGGCTGGTGCGAGAAAAGTACAGCCTCCTGGCGGAGGCCGCCGAGGCGGCGGCATCTCCGCAGATCCGCAACCAGGGGACGCTCGGTGGCAACGTTTCCCAAGATGCGCGCTGTTGGTATTACCGCGCCGGTTGGCCGTGCTACCGTGCCGGCGGCAACATCTGCTATGCCGACGCGCCAACGGGTCTGAACCGTGAGCACGCGATTTTGGACGCAGAGCGTTGCGTTGCCGTCAATCCTTCGGACACAGCTCCTGCCTTGATCGCGCTCGACGCGAAAATGGTCGTACGCACACCGGGGGGAGAGAAAGTTGTCGATGCGGAGGACTACTTCATCGGGCCGGCACTCGACATCACCCGCATGAACATCTTGCGGCCCGGCGACCTTCTCACGGCCATCCGCATCCCGGCCACTTGGGCGGGGGCGAAATTTTATTTTGAGAAGGTTCGCGACCGCAACGTGTGGGATTTCGCCCTTGTGAACGTGGCGTCGGCGATGACGACTTCAGGCAGCACGATCGAGCAGATGAGGCTGGCGGTGAACGGCGTGGCTGCTCATCCGGTCCGGCTGAAGGCGGTCGAAGCGGCCGTGGCCGGCAAGCCGCGGAACGAGGAAACGGCGGCGGTCGCGGGGCAAATTGCCATTCAGGGAACCAAGCCTTTGCAATATAACGGTTACAAGGTGCCGCTGATGAGAAATCTCGTGAAGCGCGCCATCCGTGGAGTGGCCGGGGAGGAGGCAGCGTGAACTTCATCCAATGGGCGACGAGTCCGTGGGGCGAGCGGGTTCCGATTCATATCTCTTGGGATCTGCTGTGGGCTTCGGCGATTGCCGGAGCGCTTTTCCTGATCGTTCACGCGATCTATGTCGGATACTGGGCAAAACCCGCCGCGGAGCCGCCGCAGGACTCCAAACAGGCCGCGGCCGCTGCGCGCCTTCCTGAGCGGGTAGCGAGACATTCCTTCGGGGCCCGAGCCTTCCATTGGGTGATGGCCGCCGCGATGTTCGTGCTGCTCTTCACCGCTTTTCTTCCGAAGGTGGGCGTCCGATTTTCCTGGTTGACGATCCACTGGATCGCCGGGATCGTACTTACGGTCTCCGTCGTCTACCACATCATCCACGCCTCGTTCTGGCTGGACTTCTGGTCCATCTGGCCGAACAGTCAGGATCTGACAGACGCCTCGCGGAGACTCCAGCGGGCGTTGGGAAAGCCAGCGCCGCCGCCGAGGAAATTCGGGAAGTATCCACTGGAGAACAAGCTCTTTCACCTGGCCGTTTTCTTCGCGGGTCTGGCGGTGATTTTCACGGGCTTCTTCATGTTGTATCGCGTGCCCACGCCCTTCTTCACGCGCAATCCCTATCTCTTTAGTGACATGACTTGGGGCGTGATGTACGTGTTGCACGGCTTGGCGGGGGTTGTCTTCGTCGCGCTCATCATGGCCCACATCTACTTCGCGGTCAGACCTGAAAAGTTGTTCCTCACCAAGTCGATGATCTTTGGCTGGATCAGCCGTGAAAAGTACCTCGAGCACCACGATCCCGAGCGATGGCCCCTGGAGGGCGGGGCTCCGCAGACCGGGCAGTCGAAGGCGCCCGAAGCGGCCATCTGAGGCGATGAGTAACGAACTCGCTGCTCGCTGTACCGCTCTCGAGGAGTGTTACGAGTTCATGCTGGCGTACGCCGGCCAGGGACTCGCCGGCGATGAAGGCAGCCAGTCGAGTGGTCACGTGCGCGACTATCTGAATCGCGCCGTCGCTGCGCTGTCAGGGCTTGCGGCTGCTTATGTCTCAGCCGTGCAAGAAGAGAACCTCCAGCCAGCCGAGTCCTACCAGGCTTTTCTCGCTGTGCTGGAGCGTGACGCCCGCGATTCGCTCGCCGCCATCCAGTTGGTGCTTGCCCAGGTCAGCATCAGCTCCCAGTTGATCGATAATCTGAACGCTTCCATCCATCTCCGCGCGCTGCTCACTGACCTATTTCTCGTCGACGAGATCTTGAAGCGACATCGGACGCAAATCAGTACGGCCACACCACCAAACTCGGGGCTAAGTGTTGGGCCGCGATAGGAATGTCCCCTTTTCTCCAAAATAGAAAGCCACGAAAAGGCGTTTTAAGCCGACAGGAAGCAGAAGCCCTTCCCCACCACCTCCTGGCGCGCTGTGGCAGCCTGCGATGCGTAGGCAACCAACTGGATTTCAGCCATCCTTTAGGTAGATCATCCTGCCGGAGTGTATTCACACAGGCAGCCGCGCTCGACTTCAGCAATAAACATAAATTGCAGTCCTAGCACGCCAGAGTCCGACGATCGGACGAATGGGGGTCACGGAGTTATCCTGAGCAGCAGGGGGCGACGAAGCACCGTGGAGCACCGCACATGAACAAGCAGCTCGGGGAGTTTCTTGACGCAGCGAAGGCCCAGGGGGTCAACGAGGAGTCCGTGGTCACGTTGCTGCGCGGTCGCGGCTGGCCCGAGGACGACGTCTATCGCGCGCTCGCGGACCATTATGAGACCCAAACCGGTGTTGCAGTTCCGTTGTATAAGCCTTCGGGTTCGGCCAAAGATGCATTCCTCTACCTGCTCAGTTTCTCGATGCTGGGCACATGGACGATCGCGCTGGGGTCCATCCTGTTCGAGCTGATCGACCGCTGGATCAAGGACCCGCTCAGTGCGCCGAGCAACACCTACGATCTCAGCTATCAGATGGCCAATTCGATGGCCTGTGTGATTGTGGGCCTGCCGGTCTACTTGTTGACCATGCACTACATCCTGGGTGACGTGAAGGCGCATCCGGAAAAGCTTGATTCGCCAGTGCGAAAGTGGCTGACCTACCTGGCACTGCTGATCGCGGCGGGAGTGGTCGTGGGTGACGTAATCACGTTTTTGGCGTATTTCCTGCGCGGCGACCTGAGCGCCCGGTTCATTTGGAAGACCACGATGGTGTTGGTGATTGCGGGCGGGGTGTTCTGGTATTACTTCGGGGCACTGCAGCGAGGAACGCGGGCGAAAGGGCGCGAATGAATCGGAATCTTGCGGCCGCGCTGGCGGCGACGATCGGAGCCATTGTGGTCGTCGCGATGGGCTTCACCGTACTCGGCGGACCACAGCGCCAGCGGCTCGTGCGAACGGACCTGCGGACTGTGCAGGCCCTTTCGAACCTTGCTCAGCAGATCAACGCAAAGTGGAACGCGCTGGGCAAGACGTTGCCTGTCAACTTGAACGATTTCCCGGAGGCGGCCAAGAAAAATCCGGTGACCGGAGTGCCATTTACCTACCGACTGAAGTCGCCGCAGGAGTACGAGCTGTGCGCGCAATTCACCACGGACGATCGCGATATGCACGGCAGCGTGGACGACCGCTGGGCGCACCCCAAGGGAGACTACTGCTTTTCGTTTGATCCTGCGCAGCGCGTGCCGTGGGCGCCGAATTACTGGAACTACTAAGCATTGGGATTGCACGCCGCCTCGTCATAAACAATTTGCCAAGGCCAACCGCAGTTCCTCGCCC
>JASHRC010000269.1 GCA_030037525.1 Candidatus Acidiferrales bacterium
CGCCCTTGAGGCGTTGTCGCAACCCGATTTTGAGGGGGCTGTGCACCAAAACGTGAACCAACCCGCAGCGAGCGAATTAGGTCGTGACGGTAACTTATTGAATTGATTGGTGGACGTGAGGGGATTCGAACCCCTGACCCCCTGCTTGCAAAGCAGGCGCTCTCCCAGCTGAGCTACACGCCCCTCGTTTCCTTCATCCTGTTGAGCAGTATACCAGTTGCCCGAACTTTTCGATTGCCCCGGCGACGGCGTTTTTCTTGGAACATTTGGAACAACTTCCTCAGGCAACACAAATCCATAGCCCACGCGCCCGGCTTCGGCGAGCCTAGTTGGGAGGTCTTCTTTAAGCGCCGAATACAGTTCACCCATCTCTTTCGGCTTGTGGGCGAGCCAGAACTTCCGCAGGTCTTCTTGGCACCTCTGGGCTGGTGCGCGTAGCCAAGAGTTGCGGAACCGCTTGAAGCTGTGCCATCCCATTCCTGCCTCGTACAGCCCCAGCTTGGCGAGTCTCTGGTCGAGCCAATCTTCAGCGAGGTTAGCATACAGATAAGGAGTGCCGTTCTTCGTCTGCAAGATGAGCCCGGAGCTTCCGGTCACGAACTTCCGCAAATAGTCGGCGACATTGGGATGCAGGTCGATCTGCCGATACGATGCGTCGGTCTTTAGCTTCTTCTTGATGCGGGGGCGGTCCTTCATTACCTGCTGCTCGACCACGATGGTGCGACCGCCGTTGACAAAGTGCCTCGCTTCGAGAGCCAACGCCTCGCTGATTCGCAAAGGTGAATCCGAGCTCAACATCGTTCGGCACCGCGGCGATGAGCCGGTTCATCCGCTGCATGACCTCGCCGGGCAAACGCCAATGCTGGCCGCGCGCACAACTTCGGGGTTGGTCAGCCTTTATTGCCCAAGGAGCGCGGCGCCCATTCAATGGCCTGGTGGAGAAGCGGGACGGATTTCGCGAAGGCGCTGACGCGGTGGCGGAAGTTTTCCTTGTGTGCGTACCATTGCGAGTCGACGTAGCAGAGTTGAACGCTCGTGCGCTTGCCTTTTTGGGGAAGGAAGCCGTGCCAGGAATGATCGCAGACGCGAAACATCAGCATCTTGCCGAATTCCGGCGCGAATTCGAAGGCGTAGTCCTCACGATTATTGCTGCGCAGGACGCGCAAGCGGCCACGTTCATAGGGCCAGGACTCGCTGAAACCGAGAAGGACGGTGATGATCTTGTGGGGAGAGTCCGGGTGCGCATAGCCTTCGTTGTAATGGCCGGTGGTGTTGCCCATCATGACGATGCACGGTGGGCGATGGCTGAGGTCGATATCGAATTTCTGCTCGACGAGGCGGCGGAAGCGAGGGCTGAGGAGATCTTGCATGCAGGCGGCAAAGTTAGGTCCGTAGCGCAGAGCCGCGAGCGCGTAGCTGCCGCGATGGGGAATCACAGGCGCATCCGCCAGCACGTCATTTTTCAAACGGGCGTCGATGGCTTGATCCACGAAGGCGAAGTCGTAAGGATCGTGATGCAGCTCAGCGGCACGAATGGCTTCCTCGTTCAGCATGGCAAGCGGAGCATCTTCGCGCATGATCTCTCTCCTTCTTTTTTCCAGCGTTGCCCGGCGCGGCCAAGCCGGACGGCACACATCAGCCGGCACCAACGCGATAGCCATCGGGGTCTTTGCCGCGAACGCGCCGCCACCACACCTGAAACGTAGGCACGTTGACGGTGACGATAAAGAGCTTTCGCATTGTGTTCGGGGGACATTGCAGGGGCCGCACGCCGTGCCAGGAATGCTCGGTACGCTCGAAAATCAGGCTTTCGTTTCCCCGGGGAACCAAGGAGGCGGCCACATCGAAGTCGTCGAAGTTCGGCGCTGAATGAGCCTTGAAGCGCCCCTTGTCGTCCAGAATGAGAATCTGTCCGCCCCACTTCGTGTCCCAGTCGGCTTCGGTATTGAAATAGAAGATGTGCGTGCCGAGCTTGCGCTGCGCATCACAGTGGGGCGAGACAGAGCAGCCTTGCCAGGCGTAATACCATTCCAGAGTAAGAATGAACTTCGGGCCGGCCTGCGGGCCAAAGATCCGGTGCAGAAACGTCTGGTAGGCGTCACCGTGAATCTCCGCGATGAATTCCTGCCAAGGCTGAGGCAGCTTGAGGTCCGGGAGATAGTGCAGGATGTAGCGGTCATGGCTGGCTTGACCGTAAGCACGCTTTTCGCCCACGTGCTTCTGGAATGCGGAGACCTCCGGAAGGGTCTCGCGGAGACGTTCAAAGCCTTGCGGCGCCAATGATCCGGGGAGGCTCAGCCAGGGGTAGGGTCGCTGGTTCTGGAAGATGTCGTAGGAAATTTTCTCGAGGCATTGCTGGTTCAAGTAGTTCACGATTCACCTCGGCGCAGCTTCATGCCGCGAGAGCGTACGCGCGCTTCGCCCGCCGCTATAGCGAAAAGCGCCGGAGTTTTGCCGGCGGCAGTCGGCGGGGTCACAAAACGGCTACTTCGAACTGTTTGTCTTGGCGCGCTCGTGGCGGTCGGAGTCGAAAATGGCTATGGCCTCCATCTCGATTAATAGATCAGGCCGACACAGGATGGCCTGGATGCCGGTGGACGCCGGAAGAGGGTCCAATCCTTGCTCCTTGAAAAATTGCGTCCGAATCTCGTTGAAGGCGGCATAGTCGCGCTCGATGTCGCGCAAGTAACAGGTCGTGCGGACAACGTCCCTCCAGGTGGTGCCTTCGGCTTGGAGCAGTCCGGTGATGTTGTGGTAGGTGCGCCAGGTTTGAGCGCGGAAGTCGCCGACATGCACGGTGGCGCCGGTTTCGTCGATGCTGGCGGTACCCGAGATGAGAAGGATGGCGATGCCCTTTATGTCAAGCCGGAGGCCGCGGGAGAACGACGAGGGGCGCGGGTAATCGTACGCCTCGTTCAGAACCCTTAGATTGTGAATGGCTTTCTTGCGCATCCCGGCCTTCGGGGCCTGAATGACTTCAGCCAATTGTTCCAGTTTATTCAAGAATTTAACCCCTTTTATTCCACTTTAAGGGCCTAAGGATCCTCCGGCTCAGCGTCCGATCATTTGACCTGGCACGCTCGGGAGGGGAGGAAAAAGAACGCCCCCTGCGGTCACCCGCAGGCCCTCCCGAACATACGGTAGTATTTGGTGTCCTGAGTTTTGTGAGCCCGGTTGCCAGCCGCCGGACCAGGAGTATTGTACACGGGTTCCCAGAGCTTGCAAGAGAATCAGCGGGAAGCTCCCTCGTGGTGCGCGTGGCCGTGCCCGAATTTCCGTCTGCCTCACGAATCGCCGGGTCGAGGGCTCTAGAGGGGCATGACCTCCAACGCTCAATAATCGGTGAGGCCTTGAAGGGGAGGGCGGTGCGGACGGCGTTCGAGACGGCAAGGAGATCAATGGCCTCCTGCGCGACAGCGCCGCCGATGGGCGGAAGGTAGCCGGACGGCAGGTAGGAAACCGATTACAGACAGTCTCGAAAGGCGAGCTGACTTGCAGTCTTCCTTTGTGAAGCGCCGCAAACCTAGAACGTGGCGAGCCAATTGCGCCGCTCCAGAATCGTCGGCGGTTCATAAGTGTGCCCCGCCGCCAGCCGCTGCTCCTCGCGCCGACTGGTCCACAGCATTACAGGACCCAGCAGGCTTGCGGCCAGACGCGCGACGACTGGAAATTCTTCTTCGATTTGTACTCGAAGCGAATGGATCTGCTCGCTGACATGGCGATTTACTCTCTTGAGCTCGTGCTCCATGACCCAGAGTGCGGCATTGTATGCGCTGCTGACTTTCCTGATTTGACGCGCGAAGCGCTCGCGCACGCGCTGGTCCGGGTAGTCCTTGTAGCGTTGCCAGCCCTTGAAGATTGTGTCGCACATGCGAAAGAGGCTTGGTCCGTTGACCTCGAAATCCCGCCGGAACGCCCAGTCAAGGAACGTTTTCGAGTCGTCCCGCGAGATGGTCGCATGGCGGAAGTTGAACTTGAATTGGCCATGGACGTCCGCCGGGTCTATGTCTTCGAGGATGCGGCCTTCCGCCGCCAACTGCCCGTGCAGCTGTGTACCGGGCGCAGGAGTGTAGAGCATAAACTGATGAAAATCTGTGTGATGGTCGACGGCGTCTTCGATCTCGTCGGGCAGGTTCTGCGGGGTGTGGTGTTCCAATCCGATAATGGTCGAGCCCTGGACGCGAATGCCGTTTTCGCGCAGGTCCCGCGTGAGCTGCTTCGTGTCCGCGCCCTGGAGCTTGCTGTAGGTGGAACGGAGCGACTCCAGCCCCAACCAAACCCACGACACACCGAGTTCCACCAGTTCCTGCATCGAGTATTTCCGGATAGCGTTGGCCGAGGAGAAAACGGAGAGTTCCCAGCTCTTGCCTGCGCGCTTCATTCGTTCGAGTAGGCGTAAGGCCCGTTGACGATAGAGCAGGAAATTCTCGTCCATCACAAAGAACGAATGCACCCTCAGTTCTGCCTCGATCTTGCACATCACCTCAAACAGTTCATCTCCACTCTGGTAGAAGTTTACGAACTTTCCTTTCCCGCCAAAGAACGCTGAAGTCGTGCAGAAGTTGCAGCCGATCGGGCAGCCCACTGAAGGAATGACCGTGGCAGCGGTGCCTCCTTTTCGCTCCGGCACGCGGATTCCCATGACACGCGTCTGCAACCCTGACACGATGGGAGGATGGCGGATGGGAGCCGATGGGTCCTCTCCTAGATACCTTCGCATCCAGGAAATGCCTTCGCCCCGCACGATGTGGTCGGCATCGATCATCTCGTCTAGATTCGGTATCGAGGTCACGTGCCCGCCGACGACGATCACCGACTTCGGTGAAAGCTGCCTGATCATGCGGCACATCTCCCGGACCTTGCCGACATTGACGATGATCGAGGAAATACCGACGATGTCATACTGGTTTCGCATGAGCTCCCGCTCAAGATCTTGCCGCCTCGGAAAGTCCAGCACGGTGCAGGGCGCGGAAATATTCTCCTGGATCATCATGATTCCCCAGGAGCGATGGAACATGCGAATGGAAAAACTGCCCTGCGCGCGGGTCACCTGATTGTGATACAGCTCCATCGGATTGATGGATCGACTTCCGAATGAATCGTCCTGCGCGTAGGGTCCGAAGACAGAGGTCAAAAGTACTCGTGCGCGGCTTCCTTTAGAATGTGTGTCCATAGAATGATTCCCGAGAGCGACGATACCATTGCGAGCGGCCAGACGGGACGTCTCGGGAACGACCTTACAGAACTATTACATTCGAGCAGCAGGGCCGTGCAGGGAGCCTCGCGGGGCGATCGCAGGGCGGGTCCGTCGGTGCTCCCCGACGGCAATCACTTTGAGCGCCCCATCCGGATGCTCGCGGCAGAAATTCTGGAAGTCCTTCCGCGAGATGAAGAGGACCTTCGCATCCTCTAACGCCGATGCCGCTGCCGGATAGTTACCTCCATCGAAAACCGGAAGTTCCGCAAACGAGCTACCCGGACCCTCCACGGCTAGCACTTGCTCGCGGCCTTCTGGCGACAGCTTGAAAATGCGAATCTTGCCGGACGCCACTAGAAAGAGACCCTTACAGGGGTCACCTTCGCCAAACAGGAACTCGCCCCGCTGAAAGTGTCTCGTACTGACTCGCGGAGCCAACGCGCGCAGCTCTGTCTCTGTGAGGCTTGCGAAGAGAGGTGTTTTCCGCAGAACAATTTCAACGTCTTCAGTCATCCTAGTGACCGATCACGGCTGTTCCTGCCACAACGGACAATCCCTAATCGAACGACGAGAACTTCATGAGTGCGCGGCAAGATACGCTTGCACCACGGCCGTAGGGGACAAGATTGATTCGACGCAGCAGAATTAAGGGCCAAAATAATCAGCATTCGCGTATGTGCGGAAATGACCTAATTCGCTGCACCCATCGAGATCGAAGGGAGATATTCCGGTGAAAGCCGAATTTCCTAAGTGGACGAAGCAGTTTCAAAAGAGCTATCCGAATCTGGCGGGCTTTTCAAAAGCTGGGTGGAGAATGGCACAGGCCCAATGGACGCACGCGCGCGGCGGCTGGTCAAAGATCGGGATTGCTGCTGGGCATGGCTCCCAAGGCGCGGTGCGCTCCGCAGTGCGAAACGCTTTGGCCGAGGGCGTCTTACGGGACGAAATTCGCCACGCCGTTTTGCTGTCGATTACCACGATCGGTTCCCGAATGGTCAAGCGGCACTCAGCTGGACGGAAGATGTGACACACAGGAATTGAGGGAGTCCCAGGGCAGGCGGCGTCATTTGCTCCGAGCCCGCCTAGGGCGATTCAAGAGTTCCTTCTTCCTGGTCACTGCGGCAGCCATGTCGGCCAGGGTTGTGACCTCGAGATAGGTAGTCAGCTGCCTGCGAATGCTCTTCCATGTGTCGTGCAGCGGGCAGGGCGAATCATCCGAGCAGCCTTCCAAGCCCACGGCGCATTCAAGGAACTGATCCAAACCGTCCACCGCCGCGACCACATCGCGCAAAGTGATCAGTTGGGGCTTTCGGGCCAGCCGGAAACCTCCGCCGGGTCCGCTGCGCGACTCGACCAGTCCCTTGCGAACCAGCTCCTGCAATACCTTGCCGAGAACCGGCGCCGGAAGGTCTTCCGCCTTGGCGATCTTCCTTCCTTGTACCGCGCGATCGCCGGGGAACCGCGCCAAGAAGGCGAGGGCCCGAATCGCGTATTCGCATGGCTTCGAATAGATCATGATGGAATGCGGATTCTATTTTCCTTATTCCTAAGATCTTGTCCCTACCGAAAACTCTGTACTGATCTAGCCAGTTGAATTTGCGCGAGCTTGCCGCTAACTCGCCTGCGACATGTTCGCGATTATCTTCTCGCTGTTCCATTCGATTCGGCAAGGGTTCCCGGCCCGAGCTGCCCTCCACGCAGAGATCCTGGCCGGTCTCTCGCCAAAACGTCATCTGCACCGAAAGCGCGGTGACTCCTCATTGTGAACGTGGAACGCTCAAAAGCAAATTAGGTTCGGAAGGGTCGCGGTGACGGGACAGTTGGGCAGCAGCCTGTGATCGAAGCTGACACGTATATAAGGACCGCCCAATCGGTCCCCGGACTCGGGAAATCGGCTTCCCATACATACGAACGCCGGCACGGTGCCAGGGGACAACAGTCTCAGGGGTGACCACGATGAGTGACTGCTTCCATTGCCGCCACAGCTGACTGAGCACAACCCACAAGAACTTGTCCAACAGATTAAGAGCTGGCCGAGGATGGTGCCGTTTCAGCACCGCCAACTGCTGGCGGAGTACGAAGTTCTCAAGGATCAGATCCCGGCGTTATGGAACAGGCGAACGGAGGTGACCTACAGAACGTCTGGCTCGGGAATAATGCACAAGGGACGCAATAGTGGGATTGGAGCGATTCGTCCGCCGCGAACCGCTGCGCCACATCCAGGTGTGTCTTCGGAGTTCTCGCCCTTGAAAGCGAGCCGGTCGATCCCGTGCTTTTCGCGCCGTCGTCGATTGGCCTACGTATTGCTTATCGATGCTGCGGCAGAAGCCTAACAGATCATCCGAGGGTGAGACACGTCGGCATTACCACCGCTCACGCGTCCCCGTTGTAGTAGTCGTAGAGTAGGGGCGCAGTTTCGGCATCGAAATCGAATCGAATGGTGAAGAAGGACGAAAAGCTAATGTCTCGCGCGCGGCAGAGGTGCACGATCACGCGATCCGGCTGCACCTCGGTTTGATTGACGTCCCAACCCCTCTTTCGATCCAACGCGACAGTGGGAGCGCCGGGTTCATGTTCCGCATTGTGTCCGTCTTGGCAGCAGTAAACTTTGGAAAAACCACGTGGGGCTGTTGTCAGTCGGCGGTCCGAGGAAAAGTCCCGAGAAGATCAAACCTGCGGAAGTTCTGGTCGGTAGATCGTCCAAAGATGTCTTTTGGAAAAGCTAATGTGTGACCGGCATCACAGAATCGGCATGGGCTGCATCGTAGCTTGATCCTGCGAACTACAGCTCCCAGTGGGGTGACTGCCCGAAAACGCACCTGATAGGTAGGAGCCATCCAATTGCTCGGTTCGGATGATCTGGCGTTGAAAGAAGGGCTACTTCAGCCGCGAGGTCAGAAACAAAACGTAAGAGGTGATGGTCAATGTGTCGCTGCAGGGGCCTTCACTTTTTATCATCATGTCTTTGTCTATCCTAGTCGCCGGTTCTTCCACACTGCTGTCCCAGACGCCGCTAACTACTGCTCAGGCCAAGCAAGGCGGAACGATTGTCTACGGACTCGTAGATGGAGCCACGACCCCGGCCATGGCGATGGCGCACACTCTTCGCACCGTGCAGAATATCTCGCGGCGGGGACAGGGGTTCAGCAACTACCTGCTGGATCAAACCATGGTGCAAAACAATAACGTGGGCGGCACGGGCATGGTCGACGGCCGATGCGCCGGTGAAATCCGATCCCCACTGCTACGAATACGTGAACACGCCAAACTACTGGAAGGGAACCGACTATGTTCCCTAACGGACGTCCTGAGGTCGAGGCGGCGGTGTCTCTCCAGCCTGCAAAGGTGGGTGCAGACCGTGACGCAAACAGCTAGAAGGCGGATCGCGGCTGGGAGTTGCAGACGAATCAAAACAGTTCGCCGCAAGGTCCGTTCAGACTATCCAGGGGCCGCATTTCCTCACCGATTCGCTGAGCTTGCGTCTAGTAAGCACATCAAGTCGGACCTAGTCGCGATCGTACTTTTGTTTTGCTTGTTTTCCGGACTTCAAGCCCGCGCGCAGACCAAGCGCGCTCTGCTCGTTGGCATCAACACGTACCAGCCTGCCGGCACTCAGGCCGAGCATCCTGCCGGCTGCACTTATGGTCGGTGCGAGCTGGGAACTTTCGAGAATCTGGACGGCGCCGTGAACGACGCCCAGGCCATGGCTGATCTGCTCACCAGTCCGAAATTCGGTTTCCCCGCCGAAAACGTGGTTTTGCTAACGAACCCGAAGCCGCCGCGTCCCACGCCGGGAGTCGTCATTTTGCCGGATGGGGAGACCACGCGCGACGGCATTCTTGCCGCCATGCAGAAGTACCTGGTGGATGAGCCGCAGCAGGGCGACACGGTAGTGTTCTATGACGCGAGCCATGGTTCGCTGCGCGTGAACAGCAAAGGCAGCAAGCTCACCGTGCTGATCAACGGCGCCTATGTTCATGCGGACAGCACGCTGGTGCCATCTGACGCCTACAAGGGCGGTTATGACATTCGCGACCGCGAAATGACGCGCATCTTCAACGCGGCCCTGGACAAGGGAATCCATCTCGCCGTCATTTTGGACAGTTGCCACAGCGGCGGCATCAGCCGCGGCATCGGCGCGAACTATCGTCAGCGAAGCCTGGCTTTTGATCCGCGCGACATTGCCGAGGGGCCCGACCTGCTTCCCAATGGCCAGCCGCGGCCCGCCATCACCGAGCGGGCGGACAATCCTGCGATCGTCTTCTCCGCCGCGCAGCAGGACCAGTCGGCCAAGGAAATGCCGCCTTCGGAGGGAACAAGCGAGCCGCACGGCGCGTTCACTGCCGCTTTGCTCGAAGCTTTGCAGGCTTTGCCCGGAGGCGCTCCCGCTGCTCTCGTATATCAGCGGGTTCGAGCCGTTCTCGAAGGAGAAGATGTCCCTGACCAGGAACCCGAACTGGATGCCACTGCGATCCGGCGCCAGCAACCTCTGTTCGGAGGAACGCCAGGTGACACAGGTGGTATCCGGGCCGCGGCTCTCTCAACCGACGAGGACGGGAATGTCCGGTTGGACATTGGCAGCATCGCGGGAATCGGAATTGGGAGCGAGTTCAAGAGCGCTGTTCCCGGACCGAACGGCCAGGAAGTTCGCCTGCAGGTCACTGGCCTCGATGGCATCGCGCGCTCGACGGCTATGGTCATCAGTTCTCCCAAGGTGAAGGTAGCTCCCGGCGAAATCTTCGAGTTGAGCCGTTGGGTTCCAGCGGAATCCGCGCCGCTGCGAATCTGGCACTGGCCTTCCAACTTGTCGCAGGACGAGATTCTCGCCGCGGCGGCGGAGATTCGTTCGGCGGGCGTGGTTTTCGTTTCGGATCCAGCCGAAGAGTCTTGGACCCACATGCTGAGCTGGGACGGCTCGAATTGGACGCTGCAACAGGCGGGGAAAGGGGCTCCGGTCCGGCTGGGACCGAAGCCTGCTGCGAGCGTGCTGAAGGAACACCTTTCCGCGGGTTCAAAGTTGTGGGTGAATTTTCCTCCATCGCGGGACCTGGCCGCGAAACTGACGCCGAGCGATCCCGGCAGGGCGGTGCAGGCTGCGGGTGATCTGGCCGGAGCGCAGTACGCGCTGACGGGTACTTTGACCGCCGACGGACCGGCCTATGCGTGGTTCCACAAGAGTGAGCTATCGGCCGACCCGCGCGTGCGGAGCACACCGGGGCACAGTCCCGGCTGCTCTTCAACTTCACAATACCCTGTGCGCAGCGACTGGGTGGCGGTCGGCGGCGCGGCCGGCGTGGAGACGGGCGGGGCCGCGCTGAACAAATTCGTTTCGCTGTTGGCCAAAGTCCACGGCTGGCTCGAACTTGCCGATAGCGGCGCGAACGAATCGGCAGGCGGCTACTACTCGCTGGCTCTGGTTCCGGCATCCGGCGGCGCGCCTCTGCCCGCAGGCCAGGCCGTGCACCAGGGCGACCTTCTGAAATTGTCTTTGCAGTCCGATGAACGCGTAGTTGAAAAGCGCTGGGTCTACATTCTGGACATTGATTGCCACGGCAAAGGCACGGTGCTGTATCCCGGCAACTACACTGAAAACCAGTTTCCAAACGCCGCCGATACCGGCCGCCAATTTCTGCTCCCAGGCGCGCCCACGCTGCGCATCGGTCCGCCTTACGGTGTGGACACACTGATCCTGTTGAGTGCGGTTCAGCCGCTGCCCGATCCCTACCTACTGAACTTTGAGGGAGCGGCATCGCGCGGCGGGGCGCGGTCGCCGCTCGAAAAACTGCTCGGCCAGACGAGCAGCGGGACTCGCGGGTTCTCCGGTGAAGTGCCCACCAATTGGGGCATTGAGACGATTTCCATTCGCAGTATGCCAAGGGAAGCAACGCAATGAAGCTGCAATCGCAATACTGTGTCAGCGCCAGCAGAACGATCACAAGCACAACTTGAAGGAGGACCCGTATGTCCGTTTCACGCCGCCAGTTCATTGCCGAGGGCTCCGCTCTCGGAGCATTTGCCGCGCTTCTGCCCGAGCTTGCCAAAACCCCATCGGCCGCTCCTCAGGCTTCCGCGGAGGAAGCGCCGCACGACTCCTACAATTTTTGGAACGGTTTTTTCGATTCCGTCAACCCTTACAGCGCGAATCAAGGGAAGCGCGCTGGCACGCGCGGTCCGAAGGACAAGCTTCCCGACTCGGCCATCGAGACGCAGTATCTGCACTACAAGGCCGATGCCAAGCAGCTGCGCTACGCCACTGACATCGGAAAAGAAGAACTGCTCGACCACGAGGGTGACGTGGCCGTAAGCCTGGCGCTGGCGCACTACCGGCCCGGGAGCGCGGAGAAGAATGAGACCGCCTCGCAATTGCGCGTAGACACCGTTCAGATTCACCCCATGCTGAACCTTTTCTCTCCTCTTTCCTGGACGGCGATCGCATCGCTTGCTCCGGATAAGGCGGGCAACATTTCGCTGGAAAGCCTCGGTTTCCAGTCACCCAAAGCGACTCAAGGTACCAGCAAGATCGTGCTCACAGGCGGCGTGGGAAAACTGGCGGTCAATATTTCCAAAGCCCCACACACCTCGATGTTTGTGAAAGCGCTGAAGGTCATGATCTCGGCGGCGAAGGCAGTGGCTCCCCTGGTCACACTGCCGGCGATCAGCGTGCCCGCGCTGAGCGCGTTTACCGACGTGCTAAGTTACTGGGAGGACCGGACCAAATTCCTCATGGCGGGAAACCTGACTGGCGCCGTGGCGACGCTGCAAGCCATTGAGGATCCCGACCGGGAATCCAACTTTATCGGGCTTGTCACGGGCGACTATATGATGATCCCGTTGAAGCACGTCGAGGAGCTCGGCAAGGAATTGCCGAACCTGGACCTGATTCAGGGCCACTTGGTGCGCAAAGATGCGGATCCCAACCTGCCGCTCCAGGTTCGCGCACAAAGCGCCGTGCCCAATGTGACCTACGCCTCGATGAGGGTGACTGTAAAGCCGTTGGAGAAGTCCACGGACCAGGGTGACTCCGGAGACGATAACAAGAATGAGGGGGGCGGGTCTTCCTCCGGTTCCTCCGGCAAGAAGTCAGGCTCCAGTGGAAGTTCGAAGAGCAAAGGAACGACCAAAACGACGGAAACGTCAAAGTAAGTTCCGTTCACTTGAAAGTTGCCTGGTGCGCGAAATGGGCGCGTCAGGGTGGTGAAGACTGGATCGAGCACAACGTGAAATGGAACACGTAGCCAAGACCTTCGTCCTGTTGTGCCTCATCGCCGGTCTCCTGGCGGCGCCCGCTCCGGCTGGGGCGCAGTCTCCGTCCGTGCGCGACCAGATCGCTCAACACGAGCAGAATCTAGCAGCCGCGCGGGCGGGCAATCACTCCTACTCCGAAGTCCTGGAACTGAATACCCTCGGCATTCTGTACCGCAAGAGCGGGCAAATGCAAAAGGCCTTGGAATGCTTGAACCAGGCCCTGCCCCTTGCGGAGAAATCCGGGAACAAGATCGCTCAGGCAATGGCTCTGGCTACGACGGGCAGGGTGTATACCGACCTCGGCGAGGAAGACAAGGCGCTGGAATTCCTCAACCAGGCGCTACCTCTGTGGCAAACGCTGGGGCTGCAGGAGGGCGAGGCCAGCGTCCTCGACAGCCTGGGCAGAAACTACAACGTTCTCGGACAGCGTGATGTAGCGCTGAAGTATTTGAACGAAGCGATGAGAATCTGGCACGAGGTCAACGATCTGCAGAACGCGGGCCTCCCGCTCAGGGAAAAACTCAGATTGTTGCGCGAGGGCCAAGCGCACCGTGTGAGAGGACTGAATGAGTCGCCAGCAAACCTGAGGGAGCTGCTTGGCAAGGCGGGCGAGGCGAACACACTGGACAATCTGGGAAGAACGTATTCGGATATGGGCGAGCTGCGCGAGGCTCTCGAGTATTTCAACAAGGCGCTGCCGATCTGGCGCAATGCCAATGAAGACGGCGGCGAGGCGCTCACGCTGACCAACATGGGCTTGGTTTATGACGGCCTGGGGCAGTTTCAAAATTCGCTGAAATTCTACAATCAAGCCCTCGAGATCTGGCGGCGAATTGGCAATCGGCAAGGCGAAGCAACGACCTTGGCCGCCCTGGGCCGGATGTACCGCGATCTGGGGCAACATCAAAGTGCTATGGATTACTACCTTCAGGCGCTGCCCATCTGGCGGGACGTTGGAAACAGACGCGGAGAAGCGGTGGAACTTAGCGATATCGGCCGTGCCTATGCGGATCTGGGGCAGCCTCGCAAAGCGCTGGAGTATTGCGAGCAAGCCCTGCCGATCTTTCGGGAGACCGGCAGCCTCCGCGGCGAGGCGATGACGGTGAACAATATGGGCCGCGATCATTACGATCTGGGAGAAGCGGAAACCGCGCTGGCCCTCAACATCCAAGCGCTGGGCCTGTGGCGCCAGGTGAAGGATCGGCGCGGCGAAGCACTGGCGCTGATGACCATCGGCTGGGCCTATGGGGCATTGGAGGACAAGGAAAAGTCGCTGGCGGCGACGCTCGCCGCGCTGTCCCTTACCAAGGCATCGGGTGATACCGAGATTGAAGGCGCAATCGAGACAGCCCTGATGATGGGGTTTCGCAAAGATAACCACCTGGAAGAAGCCATCTTCTTCGGCCTCGAAGCAGTGAACGCCTACCAGAAAATCCGAAAAAATATTTCCGAGCTCGACAAGGACCTGCAAGCCGGATTTGCGCAGTCCAAGTCGGGAACTTACCGCGCCTTGGCGGAACTGCTGGTCGAGACCGGGCGGCTGGGTGAGGCCGAACAGATTCTCGACATGCTCAAAGAACAAGAACTGAAAGACATTATTCCCGGAGATGCGCCGGATAGCACGGGCAAAATCCAGCCGCTGAAGTTTACCGCTGCGCAGCTAAAGGTAGAGAGCGCGATGCCGGCCCTGGAAAAGCAAGCCGTGAATCTTATCGAACTGAGCGTACAAGCGGCCGCTCTGCAATCAAAGGCTTCCCCTGCGGCCGACGACGAGGCTCAACTCAAAGGTTTGAATGCGACGATCGAGCAGGAGAGGTCGAAGATGCTGGCCCTGTTCACCGACACGATAGACGCGGAGCTGGAACAAAAGCCCGGAACGGATGAAACGCAGGCAGACGCGGCTCAAAGCTACCTGCAAAGCACGCTGACCAAACTGGGGCCGCGCGTGATGGGGATTCGCCTCCTGCTCGGCCAGGATCACGCCTATGCGATCGTAGTGACGCCCGACAAACGAAAGAAGTTTGTGTTGCAAGCCACGCCTGCGGAATTGCGTGAAAAAATCTTTGCAGCGCTGCAGGCTCTGAGACAGCAAACCGCCGATCCCAAACCGCAGTTGGCGCAACTCTATTCCATGGTTGTCGTTCCTCTCGAAGGAGCGTTGAAAAGCCTGGAAATGCTTCCCGCGACCGAGGGTCGTGCGCCGACCTTGCTTTGGTCTCTCGACGATGCGCTCCGTTACCTTCCGATGGCAGCCCTCTACGATGGTCAGCGCTTCCTGGTTGAACGGTTCAACAACGTGCTCTTCACGCCGGAAAGTTACGGTCATATGACCGATTTGCCGCTCCTGAACGGCCCCAAACCCAGCGCACTCGCCGCGGGCCTGTCCAAAGGCTATGGCGGACTATCAGCCCTGCCTGGCGTGCCGGCGGAGCTGGATTCGGTGGCCCACGATCCGACGTTGCCGGAATCGCATGGGCCCATGGACGGAACGGTCCTTTCCAATGACCGGTTCACGCTGGCTGCTCTGCAAAGCGAACTCGGCGGCCAAGGCTTCTCCGTCGTCCATATTGCCAGCCATTTCGTCGTGGAAACGGGCAACGGCCAGCAGCCGTTTTTGATGCTGGGCGGGAAAGACGCCGGAGAGCAGGACGGATATGAATGGAACCTGTCCGATATGGAGAATTCTACGATTACGTTTCACGGAACGCGCCTGCTGACGCTATCGGCTTGCAGCACGGGGAAAGACTACCAATCCAGAAACGGTTTGGAGATGGACAGCCTGGGGATGATCGCCCAGCAAAAGGATGCTGAAGCGGTGCTGGCCACGCTTTGGGACGTGAATGATGCCAGCACGAGCCAGTTCATGAGAGACTTCTACAAAAGGTGGGTCAACAATCCTGCTGAAGGCAAAGCGGAGGCGCTGCGCCAGGTGCAACTCAGCTTCCTGCGCAGGAGCTCTGAGCCTTCGAATGCAGCTGAAAGCCGCGGAGTCGAAGCCGTACAGGACTTGCCGCCAACCGCACGCGCCGCGGGCTACTCTCACCCGTTCTACTGGGCGCCCTTCGTCCTGATCGGAAATTTTCAGTAGTCTTACGTCGTGTTCCTCTGAACGCGAATCTTCCTGGTGTAAGAGAGCAACTTTCCTGGGCCTTCGTTACTGGGCAATCTCAGCCCTTACCGACGCCAGATCCTCTGCGCACAGTCCTTGCCCACGCCAGCCCGCTTTCCGCATTAGCGCCGTGATCCTTCAGTAGCCGCGCCCTCTGTGCTCACTGGGAAGCGTGATGCGTTCAAGTGCTTGGGGAGCGTCGAGTAATGGTCAGCATGAGTCAGCCGAGGCGTCCATATGACGACGCGTGGGCACCGCAGATGTATGTGGCGACTGAAGCAATTCCATAGCACCCGTGATCACCTGCCCCCGAGCGGCCGCGATGCGGTTCGCACAAACCGGTGAACCAAGGCCAAATTCCCCTCGCTCAGGGCGACATAGCTTTGATGGCGTCCTGCCTGGACCAGCCGAACAGGCGGGCGAGCTCGATCGGCGGCGCGTGCGGATCGAATTCCAGAAATTTTGTGGCGACTCTGGCGCGGGCCAGCTCCGGTGAGATGCTGGATGCGGCTGCTACTTGCTTCGGGAAGGCGCGGCATGTGAGCTCGTAGCGTCCCGAAGCCCAAGCCGCCGTTTCCTGTTGGGTGCCAAAGCGTACGGCCACAAGCCAAGACTGAAGCTCCACGATGGCCCGCTTGAAGCGCGCGTTGCCGGCCTTTGTGTCCATTTTGCAGAGGTGGCGAAGCTCGAGTGTGGCGAGCGGGCCGTGTTCTGCCAGCGCTCGCCACAGGATGCGCGCGTCGTCGCTGATGTGTCCTCGGGAGTAGAAGCGCTGGTGGTCCTCCGCTTGGCTGGCCGACTCGCGCATGGCGAGGAAATAGGGCAGGTAGGCGAGCGAAATGAACGTGCCACGTCCGCGAAAGTATTTGCCATAGAAGACCCTGCGGCGGTGCGGCAATTCGTCCTTCCAGCGCCAGACCAGCTGGGAATCATGGTCCCAAATGATTTGGTCGTGCGGATTACGACGGGTGACGGCGTAATAGAGTGAAGGCAGGGGGACGTTTTGGACCGGGAAAAGAACGCAGTAGCCGGTCGCGTTGATGTATTGGACGGCTTCACCGGGCGTGCGGACCCGGCGAGGCCAGCCGATTTCGTAGGCAAGCGTTGGTTTCGCGGCCATCGAGAATGCAGCACGGCGCAACTGAGATATGGCTCCGGATACGTGAGGCCCAGGGCTACTTCTTGGGAGGCTGGTAGAATTCGACGAAGCCACCGACGTCGGGATCGCGCATGAGAGCGACGCGGTAGCCCCCTTTCATCTCCACAATCCCATCGGATACCAGCTTTACGCCCGCACCTTGAAATCGATAGACCAGCGCATCGATGTCGGTGACCTCGAAGCCGACGTAGTTCACGCCGATGTCGGTGATGTCGTAGGGCGCGACGGTTTTGCCGCGATTCTCATATTGGACCAGCTCGAAGCGGATGCGGGCATCGCGGTCGGCAGCAAGCGGGAAGGTGCCGTTGACGATGCGAATGATGTTGCCGTGACCACCTACGGCCGAATCCAAGAAATCGCCGCTGATCCAGGGAGAGGGATTCGCGGGAAGCTGTTCGCCCATCAAAGCCCCGTAAAAGCCGAAGGCCTTATCCGGATCGACAATGACCAGCCCGACGTGATTGAAACCGGGAGGGTCGGCCGGGCGCGCGGGACGTCCGTTCATGGCGGGGGCGGGGCCACTCTGCTCGACGATCTCCACATCCATTCCGTCAGGATCGGTGATGTAGGCGATGGTGCCTTTGGTTTGACCCGGCAGCCGGATCAATTTCCCGTCCCAGGTGCGCGGCCAAAGCATGTTGGCCGCTTTCAAATCGGACCACATTTTATCGGCGTCGGGGATGGTCAAATCGATGTGAGTTGCGCCCGGTTCCCAGGCGGTCTTACCTGCCATCACATTGCGGCGCTCGATGCCGCGGAATTCACGCAGGTACAGCGTGAAGGGTGTTTTTTCGCCCATGTTCGTGTTGATCTGAAGCTTGGCCATGCGTGACGAGACACCCTTGGTGCCGTGGATGCGGTCCATCACCTCGTCGTTGCGCCAGGACTTATCAACGCCGGGGACCTCGGTGAAGCCGAGCAGCTTGTAGAAGGCGACCGATTTGTCGAGGTCGGAGACCATGCGGCCGTCGAATTCCATGCCCACGACCATGCCCTTGCTCGTCTCCAGATAAGCTTGCGGCCCGGCGCCGGTAGAGCGAGAAAAGGCCGCGACCAGGAGCGCGCCTCGAGCCAGGTAGATGCCGACCTTCGAAAAGCGCTCTCTGCCCATGTCTCCCCCTTGGTATGAGTTGCGGCTCGAGCCGAGCCCAGCTGACTTGCGGCGTATGTGTAGCATTGTTTGGAGTGAGTGTCTAGACGTCCGGATCGAGTGCAAAGAGGCCTCCGAGACGGTGGCCCTGGCACGACCGAAGACTCGGCAGGAAACCCAGCTAATCACACAACCGGATGACCGCACGAGTTGGCGATTATTTAGACGGTCCGGGAACAAAGACCCTGCTGGGGGCGCTGATCGAGACGTTGCTTTGCTCGGTGGTGACTTTGAAGTGGCGCAACTCGCCTTTTGCTTTATCAGTGGCCGCGGTTGTGAAAGTCAGGAAATACTGATTGTGGAGCACCATGTCCAGCTGATCCAGAAACGGAGTGAACGAAACGGGAGTGTCCAGGCCCTGGAAAAACGCCTGTCCTCCCGTTTCTCCGGCCAGCATGGTCAGGTTGGCTTGCGCCAATGTCAAATCGAAGGAGAAGCTCCCCATAAAGGCGACGCGGGCATAGAGGGTGTGGATAACAATGCCGCTCTTGAGGGCGCTGTCGATCGCGGCGTCGAGATCAGGGCTCTCCGGAAGGTCACCGCGTAGCCGGTCATGGCCGTCACCGATCAGCAGAATTTCGCGTCGGCCTGCGAGCGGCTGCAATTTCTTGACTACATCGATCAGCGAAAGATAAATGCTGGTGGCGGTACCCGTGCTACCAAAAGTCACTCGGACCTTTTGCGCGACGGCGTCGTGATCGGCGCTAAACGGCGCAAGTGTAACCGTCATGCCCATACTGGCATAGAACACTCCGACCTTTGTGCCTTTGGGCTGGGCCTGGATGAAGCGGTGGAGCTCGTCAAGGTGAGGGCTGAGATCGGCCCCATCGTCGATGAGAATGGCAAGTTCCAGCCCAGATCGCTCCCCCTGAGCCGGTACCCATTTGATGACGTCTTCGCGATGCGCCCCGGTGCGCACGACGACGTCGCTTCTGCCCAGGGCAGGTGGAGCGGAGAACTTTGGGCCCAAAACGGTGACGATCGTTGTGACCGGGACACTTCCGGAGTTGGCCTGCTCGCGCGCCGAAACCGGTCCGGGAGTGAAGGCAATGAGTGTGAATGAAGCTGTAAAAGCGAGTTTCCGAAGCAGGTCGGGGACCTTGAGCACGGCGGACAACCTCCCATGAAACGATGCAGTAGCAGCAAAAAAGGTAGCAACAGGCGCTGCCATTTGCATCTGTTTTAGTCAGGAGGTAAGCTCGGCCGCATCAGAACGAGCGGCGCTAACCGATCAGCCAGCCACAGCGAGAGGGGCTATTGAATGCGAGCATTACGGTGCCTTTGTATGTTGACGGGTTTAAATATTCTCCTGGGCGGAACGGCCAAGGCCCTGCCCCAGAATCGATCGGCCCAAGCGCAGGAGCCAGACCGGGCGGCGATCGAGCGAGCCGTCCAGAACTACATGGACGAATGGAATAAGCACGACGTGCACGCCGTGGCGATGACCTACACAGAGGATTGCGACTTCGTCAACAATTTCGGAACGCTGACGCACGGACGAGCAGGCATGGAGAAAACCTTTGGCCCGTTCATGACCGGCGTCTACAACGAGACCCGTCAAACGGGAAAAGTCCGCACGATCCGTTTCCTGAAGCCGGATGTAGCGGCGGTGGATGTGGACTGGGAAATGACAGGCGCGAAAAACCCGGACGGCACCATGCGGCCTACGCGCAAGGGTCTTCACAGTTTAATCATGACGAAGCAAGAGGATGGATCGTGGCTGATTGCAGTGATGCACGTTCACGAATTTACCAACACGCCGCAGCTGGCTGCGCCGCCCGGACAGCCGGTCGGCGCCATGAACAAGCCGTGATCTACCTCCGGATCGTCACTTGGCTGGCCACATAGCAGACCACTGCCCACTGCGCTTCAATAGAAACCTCGGCGCCGGGTTTGAGCGCGCTCCTGTCTACGTGCAGGTCCTCCGGAATCCGGATCCACACGGCGGGGCTTGTCGCCGGCTTCACATCCAGCGTGTTTCCGCTGAAGGATTGGACAACACCGGTGATTTGAACGGTGGAGGAAGAACTGTTCTGTGATTGTGACGACAGCGGGTGCGGTGACAGCAAGACGAGAGCGATCAGCAAAGATCCGATTCGAAGCATGCAACCCTCCGACGCGAGCGCGAGCATTTTACCTCGCCTTTTGAACTCGGGCGCGAGTCAGGATTTGGAGGAGGACAGATTCACGGTCGAGAGAAACTGGGGAGGTTTCCGGTGGCGCGTGGTCTGCTCGAAGGCATAGGCGATCTGGATGAGCTTGGGCTCACTCCAGGCGCGGCCAAAAAAGGAAATGCCCACCGGCAAACCGAAAACGAACCCGGCCGGCACGTTGATATTGGGATAGCCGGCCACGGCCGGCAGAGAGGAACTGCCGCCGGTGTCGTGGTCGCCGTCTACCAGATCGATCAGCCAGGAGGGGCCAGCGGTCATGGCGACCAGAGCGTCTAACTGATCTTTGTCCATGACGGCGTCGATTCCTTCCCTTCGCGCGAGGCGGTGATTTTTTGCAAGCGCATCGAGATATGACCGCTCGGTGAGCGGACCCTTTTTCTGGGCTTTGATGAACAGATCCTGGCCGAAGTATTGGAGTTCGCGCTCGCGCTGCGCCTGGTTGAAGGCGATGATGTCTTGGAGCGAATGGACAGGCGCATGGCGCTCGGCAGCGAGGTAAGCGTTCAGGTCGGCCTTGAATTCGTAGAGCAGCACCTCCATCTCGGAATCCTCGAATTTCCCAAGAGAAGGAATCTCGACCGGATCGATCAGCACCGTGCCTTCCTGCTTCATTGCATACAACGCTGAGCCAAAGACGTCCGCCGCGCTTTCGGTGAAGTCGTAGGATTTGCGCACCACTCCGATGCGAGCGCCGCGGAGCCCCGCCCGATCCAGGAATTGGGTGTAATCGGAGGGCAGCTTGGATGGCCGGGCCTGCGTTGCCGGATCGAGGCTCAAGAGCGCTCCGAGCAGTACAGCGGCGTCCGCTACGGTGCGGCACATCGGGCCCGCCGTGTCTTGACTGTGGGCAATCGGAATGATCCCTGCTCGGCTGATGAGCCCGACAGTCGGTTTGATACCGACCAAACCGTTTGCCGAGGATGGGCACACGATCGAGCCATCGGTTTCCGTGCCGACCGCTGCGGCCGCAAGATTGGCGGAGACGGCGGCGCCTGAGCCGGAACTCGAGCCGCAGGGATTTCGGTCGAGGACATATGGATTGCGGGTCTGGCCCCCGCGACCGCTCCAGCCGCTCGATGAATGAGAGGACCTGAAATTTGCCCATTCGCTGAGATTGGTCTTGCCTAGAATGACGGCGCCGGCGGCACGCAAACGGCTCGCCACGGTCGAATCTTTCGCTGGGCTAAAATCGATCAGGGCCAAAGAGCCGGCCGTGGTCATCATGAGGTCGGCCGTGCCGATATTGTCCTTGATGAGGACGGGAATGCCGTGAAGCGGGCCGCGGGGCCCTTTGGACTCGCGCTCGGCATCGAGAAGATCAGCAATGGAACCGGCCTCAGGATTGAGCTCGATGACGGAGTTAATGGCGGGGCCTTGGCCGTCGATCGCGGCGATGCGTCGTAGGTAGCTTTCCACCAGGGACCGCGAGGTGAACTTCCCCGACTTCATCCCGGCTTGCAGCTCGGCGATCGTGACTTCGTCGAGCTCGGACGGTTCCGGTTTTTGCCCGGCATCGCTGCCACTGCTCTCGGAAAGGCGAGGAAGCCCAAGGGAACCAGCTGCGATGCCCGACGCGAGAAAAGCGCGCCGAGTCGTGACCAAAGACGCAGGAGTTTTGTTCGACTTTTTCTGGGGCATGCGCGCCCGATTGTACCAATATCTGTGCCCAAATCGGGCGGCCGAGCAGAAAGATCCAGCTGCGCGTCGCATAGCTCAATGACCACCAGCCCACCTTCGCTCCTACCACAAACATGCGCCTGGAGACTCGTCAAGCAGCGCACCATGGCCATCCGGAAGGCCGCGCATTTTGCGGCCCACACCGTTCACCTAAATGCTGCGCCCAAAGAGCAATCGCGCGTTTGAACGCACATTGTCCGCCATCCTCTTTCCGTCTAGAATGCCAGGGATCGACACGGGAATGGCCCCAAAATACGCCGGAATGGGTTGCTTTTCGCGGCGTCACGCCCTTTGCTCTCTTCCTCGGACGGCGATGACCGCTACGCTGGCCCTCGTCTTGGCCCTCAGGGTTCTCCCAAATGCCCTCGCCCAATCCATTCCCGCGCAGGCGCTTGCCGCAGAGGCGGAGACGACGGGATCGATCCTTGGCCTGGACGCGTTGGTGCAGAACAAAGAATACTCCGAGCTCCAGCGTGAGCTTGTCGCGGCGAACTTGAGCGCGGACGAGCGGGCCTATTTCGAAGGCATCCTTGCCGATCGCAGCAATCAAGTCTCCCAAGCCACTCTCCTGTTGGAGAAAGTCGTTTCCGGCTTGCGCACAAGCAACCCCCATCGTGCCGCCATTGCTCTCCGCACCTTGGCGGCCGACTACTTCAAGATGGGCCGCTATGCCCAATCCGCCGATGCTTACTTCGACTTGCTGAAGGACTTCGCCGGTGAGTTTACTTCGGCAGAACGGCAAACGATTTCTGACAATCTGCACACTTTTGAGCTTTTCCGCAACGCACCGCCCCAGACCATTTCAGGTACGCGCAAGTTCAGCGTCCCGGTCGAGCGGGACCCCACCGGCGACATCGACGTTCCCGTGGAGGCCAATGGGGTCAAGCAGTGGTGGATCCTGGATACGGGCGCCAATCAGTCCGCCATCTCGATGAGCACCGCAGAACAATTCGGCCTAGCGATTTCAAAGGGCAGCGCGAGTACCCAGAGCGGCGCGACCGGCAGTGAGATTGCTTTGAGAGCCGCGATCGTTCCGCGACTCACTCTTGGCGGCGTCACTGTGCAGAATGTCGCCACGGTGGTGATGGACGATAAGAGCCTCGATGTCCCCGTTGGAGGGCACGGGCATTACCAGATTCAGGGGATCCTCGGTTACCCGATCCTGGCTGCACTAGGCAGCTTCACGATGACTGGAGATGAAATGGCCTTCGCTCCAGCGGGTCCACTCTCGCCTCGCTCCACTCGGCTCTACGTCGAAGAGCTGACGCTGTTGGTCGAGGCCACGGTGGCAGGCCACGAACTTCTCTTTGGTTTCGATACCGGCGCCTCCTCGGGATCCTTTTCAGCCGCGTACTTCCGCAAGTTTCCGGACCAATTTACCTCCTTGAAACCCCAGAAATACGGGACCGCCGGCGCTGGAGGCGGCGTGCTCTTCGTGCCTGCCTATGTCTTGCCTCAGATCGACCTCCATTTGGGTACCGCCACCGCCAGGTTGAAAGAAGTTCCTGTGTTAACCCGGGATCTCGGCGTCGATCCCCTCGATTATGTCTACGGCAATCTCGGCCAGAGCCTTCTCCGTCAGTTCGACAATTTCACCATTGACCTCATCCGCATGCGCTTCAGCGTGGGCGAACCAGCGAAGTGAGCGGCCAGGCGGAGTCCCGATTACGCGCTCTGCGCGGAGCGTCCGGCAGAATGGGCTTGGCTCACAAGCGAAACGGCGCGATGGGCGGAAAGAGCGGCACCTTCCTGCCAGCCGACCAGGTGGCTGGTGTGATCGCCCGCGAAGAAAATGGGACCATCGGGCTCGATAACGCGCTCGTACCCGGGATACATTGCTGAGTCGTTGGCGATGTGAATCCACGACCCCAGGTTGTGCGGAATGCGGCCCCAGCAGACGCATACCGGCTTCGTCAAATCGCGCGAGTGGCCCGGATGCAGGGCTTCGATCGACTGGCGGGAGACATCGAGTTTTGCGGGGAGGTCCATGGATTCAAGGGGACTTCCATTCTCGAGATTGTAGCCGGCAACGAGGACGCCTTTGTCGGAGAACAAGCGCGCACTAGGGTACCAGACGAGGTTTACGGGCCGGTTGAGGAAGGAGATGCCGCCGTAGATGGAATACTCCTTCTCCCAGAACCGGGGGGACTCCCAAGCGATTTTGTAAGCGCCATCGTAGCTCACGCTATCGATAATCTGCTTCACATCGGACGAGAAGTCGGCGTCGATTTTCCTCAGCAGCGAAAAGGGCAGGGTGCAGATGCAGTAGTGCGCTTCGAGGCTTTCGAAGGCGGCGGTTTTGCGATTATGGTAGGCCACGCGCACTCCTGCGGACGTCTTGCGGATCTGTTCGACCTGGCAATGGAAGCGGATCAGGTGGCCGACTCGTTCCCGAAATGCGGCCGGAATCCGGTCCATGCCCCCAATCGGCTGCAACATCGTGGCCTGCCAGGAAAACTGCTCTTCGTAGAGCATGCTTTCCCAGAGTTTGGCATCGAGAAGAGCGTGCATATCGATCGGATTGCGCACGACGCCGTCGCGATCGCCGGCTCCGGGCATGGACTTGTAGCCCGAGCGCTCCGATCCCCTGTAGAAGTAATCCGCCGAGAGATCGCCGTAAGTCCGCAGGAATTCGAGCATGCGCTGTTTGTCTTCGGTGGAAAGTTCCTGGTCGAGGGCATCGCGGCGGATCGCTTTGGCGAGGAGTTCGGCGACATGGCCGCGCGTGTCATTGACCAATTGACGTTGCTGGACCGGCTGGCCGCCATTCATGCGATCGCTCTGCATCAAAGCGCTGCGCGAGGTGTTTACTTCCACTTCCAAAGGAATTCCGAACTGGCGGCAATAACCGAGCATGGTGAGGTGCTGTGAAGGCAAGCGCGCCGGGCCGGCATTGAAATAGTTCGGCTCATCGAAACTGCAGACTTGAGTCGTGCCATCGGTCATTTCGACGCGATTGCCGTTGCGGATGGTCCAATTGCGTCCGCCGGCGCGATCGCGCGCTTCGAGAATGACGCAGTGGTAGCCGGCTTTTGACAGCTCCCAGGCGGACACCAGGCCTGCAATTCCGGCGCCGAGGATTACAACCGTCCTCCGCTCGCCGGAGGCCGCGGCGAGGCGCGGCACGCTAGCCTCTGTCGGAGGGACCGGCAGCAAGCCCAGCGACTGCATGATCAGGTAGGTTGCCCCGAAGCCGCCGGCGCGGCCGACCTCGGCGAGAAAGTTGCGTCGTGTGGTCACGTGAGGATTCGGAAGGCAGGATATACAGTCGTTCGTAGCGGGTCAAATTCGTTTTGGGTATCGGCAGCATTGACAGCTTTGCGGTGTTTTGCGGCAAGCGCACGGAAAAGCAGGAGAGAGCCTGTTGGGTTTTGTCCTTGTCCTGCCAGGTATTGCGTTTCCGCCTCCTGCGGATCCTGGCGCCACTGTCTCGGAGAGGTCGCTCCGTTGCGCGCCACCTGCGTTGGGCCTCCGGTGCGCTTGCTTGAGTAACGACACGTCAGGCGACGGGAGCGGCTAGAGCTGGGTTGGGCACCAATACGTGCCTTTCTGGCAACGCATTTACCAGGTGCCAGTCATTTCTCATTGGTGGACAATGGGACATGCTCACCGATTCGCCCCCGCGCAAGCGGGATCGCCAGGGCTTTCTCGACAGCGATCGATTACAAATGCTTCCTTTACCTCCCGACCAGAGGCTGCCGACAATTGCTGCGACCATCGAAACTACGATGAAGGCCGGGCGAGCGACAGACGTTCGTACCGCCTGCCATGCATTTCTGGGGGCTGCCTCCGAGTTTTACGGGGTTCCCCGGTGCACGGTGCGAGTGCTCTCCGCAAGACCTTTGCGGGTGCGCGAATACTCTACAACGGAGCTGTTCGGGGACTATCACCAGGCTGGCAACGCGATCCGAGTCTGGATGAGAACTGCTGTTCGAAAGGAAGTCACATCATTTGGTACGTTCTTGAGCACCCTATGCCACGAGTTTTGCCATCACTTGGATTTCCACCGGTTTGGATTCGGCAATTCCTGGCATACCCGCGGCTTCTATCAACGCTCGGCCGTCCTCTATCACCACGCGAAGGGCACGCCCGTTAAACAGCTCGTGTGGACACCTGCAGGTCATGGCCGCTGGCGAATCGATTGGCAGCGCACGAGTCTGAACGCAACTCCGAATCGGCTTCGAGCACAACAAGATCGGCCTGTCCCGGTCGAATTCGCCCGCGGACTGGCGGCCCGCCGAACGCCCTCTTATCTGGATTGAACAGGGTCTTCCTCGATGTTCTGCACGTGGATTGCTTGGTTTTGTGAGTCGAGCGTGCCGGTCACCCTGACCTGCTTGCCCTCGAACCTTGCAGCCCAGCGCTGGTCGTCCAGCTGGTACCAGACTTTGTGCAACTCATCCCTCAACACAAACTTGCCGCCGTTCTGCCACCGTGCCGTTGAACGTCTGCCCCCATCGCCATATGCAACACAGCCATAGTGAGGACGACATTGTTCAGGTTCATCACTCGTCTCCGATCTTCTAGGCTGAGCGAAAGAAAGTGGGCGCGGGGTTTCGGCGGCCAGATCTAAGCGCCTGCCGACTATGCGGGCAGCCGAGCCTCCAAAAGCTCTGCTGTTAAGCCATTGAAAACCAAGATTGGTGCTTTTCTCTGCCTCGGGAATGCGGTAGCAATTTCAAGAACGCGGAAGTTCCGGGGTACCAGAACCCGGAGATTTTTGTGTGCCGACAAGGCATTGGAAGAGTTTGGTCCCTGTTGACGGAGAGCGCGGGGAATACGAAATTGCTGTCGGTCACGACCCAGGCCCTTACCTGGATGCCATGATGACGTTCGCCAATGCCGGGGGCATGATTCCGGAGCAAGTGTGGGACCGGGCAGATGCAACCACTTCAGACTTCACCTTCGGCGCAGGAACGGGAAGCGCCACGCCGCTCGCCTGGAGCATGGCCCAGTTTCTCCGCCTGGTGGTGTGTGCGCAAGAAAAAAGAATCGTCGAACAGCCCAGTATCGTCGCCCGCCATTTTCTTGTTACGGGGCCCGTCCGGTAGGAGTTAATCGGAACCGCTCTATCGAGCTACAGCTCCTTTCATCTCACCCGATCTCACTCGGCGCAGGCTCATTGCGGTCTGGAGCTTCGAGCGAACAACTACCGTATTCAGCGTATTCCGAAGACCTTTACAAGGGGTCATCCAGAGAGGGGACGATCAGAATCTGGTGCGTCCCGCCGTTGCGTTGAAGCGCGCAGCAGTCTATTGGGGAGAACCTATGACCCAGGCATCGCCAAAACACGCTCACCGATTGAACGGGGCGCCGATGCCGGCCGACAGAACCGGCGCCGCGACAGGAGCGGTGGACACTGCCTTTCGCTCGGACGGCTGCGCAGGTGGCTTTGCCGGCCGCGAATCAATGGTCGTAACGACCACATCGTCTGCCTAGACTAGAGCTGCCGCCGGCGGCCCGCCCGCACTGGCATCTCTGAACGGCGTCGCAGCGGAGCTTCCCCAGCGGCTTGCGGAATCGAAAACCGTTGCTCAAAGATCCTCTCCGCCAACGTTCCGAAACGCAACAAGGGTAAGCTTGACAACGCGAGAGGTAGGGACTATACACAAAGCTATTGCGGCACCCTTGCCGTAAGATGTCTAGCAACAAGCCCGAACTCGATTGGGCCCGCCTGGCAGATCATACCCGTCTCACCCCACGCCTATCGATGGCCCGCTCCAAACGGCGACTGGAGCAAGCCGCCACCGCGCAACCGCAGGCTTACTTAAACGTGCAGGTGAACGGCCGCGAGACTTCCTATTTCGAGTGGCTCGGTGCAGGCTTCTACTGTCCGGGCCAGAGCAACACAGCAGAAAGCGGCGAAGCACTGGCTTTGCGCGAATTGCACTACGGCTTCGATGAGCGATTTTTCTATTTGCGCGTTGATCCTCTAGCACAATCGTTCTCCACGATGTCCGAGGCGGAATTCCGGATTGCGCTTCGCGGGAGCGAAGAGTTGCGCCTACTGGTCGCAGTCGAAGCGGGTAAGGTTGCTGGATCGCTGCTGGACACGGAGGACGTTTGTATTCTGGGACCGCACGAGCTGGTACGCGCGGCTTTCGACGAAATCCTTGAAGTCTCAGTCGGACGAAGATTAGTACGCGTGGCGGGTTTGGCGTCGCTGACGCTTGAGGTAGAGCTGTGGCGCGAGGGTGTTCCAGTGGACCGGCTTCCGGCGGACGGGTCGATCGAAGTGAAGCTGGGAGCCGATGCGTTCGCGTGGCCGACGGAATGAGTGACGCACCTCGCCCTGCCACGAAGGAAGATTTTGTTCACGGACAAAGAGACAATTGAGAAAGGAGGAATGAACAATGCGAGGGCAAGAGGCTGTGAACATGTCTGGCGGATCAGAAATACCGAAGCTCAGTTCAGGTGACCCGTTTGTTGAGCTGGCACAAGAACTCCAATCTGAAATTGCAGCGCGCGCACACGAGTTGTTCGAAGCCCGCGGAGGTGCACACGGATCCGACAGAGACGACTGGTTGCGAGCGCAGGCAGAAATACTTGTCAACGTGCCGCTGCTTGTTACCGAGACAGAAGCAGAACTGATCGTTCGCGCCGACGTGCCGGGAATCGCCGAGGACGACCTGGAAGTGCGCGTGGCGCCACGGGCGATTTGCATTATGGGCAAGCGTCGGTTGATCGACAGTCCGGCGGGAGAACAAATTGTCTATTCGGAGCGGAGCGCCGACCGGATCTTCCGCACGCTGACCTTGCCGACTGAGGTTGACGCGCAGACGGCTGACGCCGTACTCGAGAACGGCTTGCTTGAAATCAGACTGCTGAAGGCCGCCTCGGGCAAGAAAATTCTCGTTCGCTCCAGGGCAGCTTCAGCCTAAAGACAGTCGTGCGAGTCGGCATTACGGAACTGCCCCTTTGACTTCGAGCGGTTGGTCGGCCTCGGGGCGGTGCCCCAGCTGATCGGGGACGGTACAAATCTCAAAAGCGGCTACATGTTCCAGGTCCACTGCCCCAAGACGTTTTCAGCGAAACGCAGGATCTTCGGACTTCGCCTCAAGAGTAGGCGATGCCGAATCCCTTCGCCAGCATCGCCAATCGTGGGTCGGCCGTCCACAGTTTCAGGCGTCCGACAAGGGCAGACGCCAGTAGGTGCGCATCGATCCAGCTAATCCCGCGCCCATGTAGTCGGCGCTCCCGCACAAACACAACGACTTCGCTGTGAGTCACCATGGGCGCCTGATGCATTTGCTCGTAGCTGGCCAGCAGCTGCTTCCGCCCGCCCTTATCCCCGATAAGAAGCTCTCCATACACGAAATCGTGGCCGCTGACCTCCTCGCGGCTCAAAAGGTCGTCCAGTTCAGCCGCATACGGTGCCCGGTTCGACAGGAACCGAATCCAGACCGAGGTGTCGACCAGGACGATCATGTGGAGGAGTGCGTGGCGGATGCCGCGCGCTCACGCCGACGTGGAACGTCGCGAGCGCCTGGCTCCGATCCCCGAAGAGCACGAAGTCGCTGGTAGGCCGCCTGACGGATTAGGGCCTATTCGGGACAGTTCGGCTGCTTCTATATCTAGCGACGTGGGGCGCGCCACCGCCGTGAACACGCAAGATGTGAGATTTCCTGAAACGCGCATCATGGCGATGAGCGGTGAGGTGACCAGGTCGGTCACCGACCGGTTACACGATCAGCAGGGTCAAAGACGTCGAGCTGGCTCGGGACACGATGGAGCGGTTCGACCGGGCACAGCAGACGCAAACGAAACGCCGTAGCGCTGACGCCGTGTCCGGCTGATGGACTCACTTACCAACCTGGGCTGACTCCGAGCAAACTCTCCGAGCTTTGGCAGCAGAGAATTTGCTCGGAACACGAGGCGCTACGCCTCGTGGTAGAGCGCTGCGCCTGCAAGGCTCGCCACAATAAGTTCCGCTAACCCCACGAGCGTATCGATCCAGAATAGATTCGCTGGAGAGATTCCGCTTGCCCAGTCACCTACATTCGGCAGAACGTCCCCGATCACCCATACCCCCACGGCCGTGATGATGGCAGTCTTCGCGCCCGCGCCGTATCGCGGACGCGCAACGGCGTACATCCAGATCGCGGCGATTCCCAGCACCAGACCCTGCACCAGAAATATCGGAATGGCGCCGGGTCGCAGATGCACCGCCAGTGCTTTCATCGCCGCCTGATCCTGTGCTGCAATCACATACGTGTGAACAACGTAGTCCACCAGATCAATCACCACTCCTGCCACCAAACCCCCGAGGATGACACGGCCCCAGTTGATCCTGCCCATGGTTCCTCCTTTTCAGGTAGCGCTACCGAAGGGAAAAGTGCGGACAAGGTACGGCGAAAGCCTGCTTCTGTCAATCGCGGAAAGAGCAGCCTTCAGCTCGGCTGCATTGCGGCCTTAGGGCGCGACGAAACAAAACCGCGCACCACTCTTTGTCAAACCGTCTGACAAGAGAGCTTGAACTGTAGTTCCTCGATTGGTCAGCTTCGGGCTGTGGATTTGTTCAGGGTCACGGCGGCGCGAACGAGAGCCTTCAACGCCTCCTCGTCCATCTTCTCACCCTCGTGGAAGTCGATCGCACGCCTTGTGTTCCCGTCAAGACTGGAATTGAAGAGGCCCGTAGGATCTTTCAGAGCCGCCCCTTTGGCGAAGGTCATCTTCACGACGTTCTTGTAAGTCTCGCCGGTGCAGATCAATCCGTCATGCGACCATACCGGAACTCCTCTCCACTTCCACTCCTCGACGACTTCGGGATCGGCTTCCTTGACTAAGGTACGGAGCCGGCTGAGCATCTTGCCCCGCCAGTCGCCTAGCTCCTTGATTCTCGCGTCTATCAGCTGAGAAGGAGACTTGCGTTTCTGCGACCCGCTCTTCTTCATGCCTGTTTCTCCCCCTTAGTCCCAAGGCTTTGATAAATGGCGGTTACCGCCACCGTACCGATTCTACCTGGACGAATCTGGGTTTGTCTGTTGGTTCGAGCTAGATTGCGTTTTGTTGACTCGACCAGCCTTTGAGAAACGTGGCTTGGGTGTCATCATTGCGGCCTTCGACGTCTCCGTTGATTCCCAAAAGGCGCATGGACGACCGATTTCGCTGGTGCGGTTGGAAGGTCAGCTAACCAGATAAGTCACGGTGTTGCGGCAGGTCTCGGGGCCTTCCGTCTGGGCTGGTAGTTGCCATGTCTTCGCCGTCCAGGCCGTTGCGCGCGACAAAGCGCCCCGCCGCCTTCCCTCGGAATGACCATTCGATATCGTTTGAGCGTCCCGCTACTGCTCGGTAGGAGGAGGCTCCGGTGGCGCAATCGACGTATTCTGATCAAGCAGCAAGCGCCATTGCCCGCCCTTGTGAATCCAAACAGCGGAGCCGAGCATATGAACGACACGGGGCGCGCCGGCGGAACCTGCGGGCGGCCTAAACGCCACGTCGACCAGTCCTGAGACGATTGCGCCGCCATCGAACAGGATCACTTTCGGCTCCTTCAAATCGAACGCCGAGAGAGACCGCTGGCCGTTCCCGATCAACGCCAGTAGCTCCGACTTGTTGTGCCTGACGCCGTTGCCGTGGATGTAGAGGGCGTCCTCGGCCACGACGGCGCCAACAGCATCCGCGTTTCCAGCAACGCAGTTGTCCTGGAACTGCTTCTGCAGTTTCAGTACTTCATCTTGAGTCGTGGATTGAGCATACACCCGCCAAGCCGCCGCGATCAGGATCACTGTGATGCTCACAACAGCCATGCGAACCACGACTTGCTGGTTTCGTGGAGCGATCATTGCTTCCCCCAAGGTCGGGCTCCTGCCCGCTTCAAAAACAAAACTTCAGGGCCGCCTGGACAAGGCGGGGCGGGGCGGCGCCGATGACCTGACCAAAAGTCGGACTGCTGATATTGCCGTTGACTGATTGCGGCCCGAAAAACTGGGTGTGATTGAAGATGTTGAAAGCCTCAAGCCGGACCTGGAGAGATTTGGATTCCCGCAGCTTGAGATTTCTCAGGAGCGCGATGTCAAAGTTGTTCATGCCGGGTCCAGAAAAGAATCGGCGTTTTGCGTTTCCGGGCGTGCCCAAGCTGTTTTCGCTGAACAGCGATGTGTTGAAGTACGGCTGCTCATTGCGAGGATTGCGGTTCAGATCGAGCGGACCAGGAGCGAAGTCCGGCTCATCGACACCGAAATTGTTGATGCCGTTCGGTTCGGCCCCCCACAAAGAGTTGTCGCCGTAACTGACGAGCGTCACCGGCAGCCCCGTGCTGAAGCGGGTGATCCCAGAAAGCTCCCAACCCTGCGTCCAGCGATTTGAGGCGTGGAAGAGGCCTTGGACTGGAATCTGGTAGTCATAACTGATAACGAAATTATGCCTGAGATCGAAAGAAGAAAGTGCGTAACTCAGTGAAGGATTGGTTGGGTTGACCTCTTCGCCCAAATTCGAGGAGTCGTCCATCGACTTGCCGTAAGTGTATCCGGCAGAGATCTCCAGCCTGCCACTCGTGTGGCGAAGACTCAGTTCGAGGGCGTTGTAATTGGATTCGCCAATGCTCTGCTGGAGTGTGTCGCTGCCGAAATTCGAACCGAGCGGCCCACGCGTTCCGTTGATGACCTGTCCGGAAGCCCTCGTGAATACATTGCTCTCACCGAACGGTCCGCACGTGGGAGTGCCGGGAGCCACGTCCTGGGGCTGACTCAGGCTTAGGCAGAGCGCCGGGTTACCAGGATTCGCCTCGACCATCACCAAGAGCCGTCGCCCCTGCGTCCCCACATAGCTCGCGCTAAGGACAGTATTTGCTCCGAACTGCCTCTCGATCGACAGCATGTATTCCCTGACATAGGGAATGCGGTTGCTCGCTGCGTATCCCGGAATTCCGGTGATCGGCTCGAATTGAGACCAGTTTATGTCTGGATTGGGATTGCTGCTCGACGCCTTTTGCGTAGCGAGTGCCACCGGAAAGGTCTGGCCCCGGTTCTGCCCTGTCGATGCAGTGATGAACGGCGTTGCGAACAGCGGGGGTGCCGGACTCGAATAGGTGATCCCGAACGGCGCGTTGCCGGCGAGAACTCCGATCGTCAGCGCCTCGATCGAGGTGTCATAAAGGCCCAAGCCGGCCCGGACGCTCGTCTTATCGGGCCCACCGAGAATTTTGCCGAGGAGGGTGTCCGCACCGCCGCTCGGCGCGTAGGCTATGCCCACGCGGGGAGCGAAGTCGAGGTTTCCGGGAGGGGCGAGGGTTCGAGGGATTCCAGGATCGGTTGGGAACAGAATACCTGCTGGCGCGCCGGGAAAAACAACGGAGGATTTGCCCGCTTCGAACGTCGAGATACCGTTGTTTTTTTCATACCATGATTCGATGCGGTCCCAGCGCAAACCGTAGTTCAACGTCACGCTAGGGCTTAAGCGCCAACTGTCTTCTCCATAGAGGCCCCAATATTGGTTGCGCGCGTAAAACGGCTGAAGCTGGCTCTGGTTGTACTGGCTCGGAATGCCGAGCAAGAAATCGGCAAAATCGGAGCCCGTCTCGCTACCGGTGAACAGGAAATTACCATTGAACTGGGCGATCGGATTCGTGTTGATTTGATCATAATGAAATTCTACGCCGAACTTGACGGTGTGCCGATCCACGACTTTCGAAAGGTTGTCGACCCATTCGAACGTGTTGTTCGCCTGCCTCAGCTGATTGGCGTTGGTTCCAATCGAGAAATTGTTGAAGACGATGTTTTCAACTCCCTCGTC
The DNA here is from genome assembly GCA_030037525.1 of Candidatus Acidiferrales bacterium. Lineage (GTDB taxonomy): Bacteria > Acidobacteriota > Terriglobia > Acidiferrales > UBA7541 > Palsa-295. The sequence goes on from JASHRC010000269.1 coordinate 33,445, forward strand.
CTTCGGATCGAGCGGCACAATGCCTGGAGTGCCAGGGCCCGTTAGAAAGCCCTGTGATGCCAGACTCACTCCAAGTCCCCCAACGGGCTTGCCGAGATCGTTGTAATCGCGCATGTAGCTGAAGTGGAACTCATTGACGGCGCTCAACCCGAGAGTTTTCACATCTCCGAGACTGAACAATTGCGCCTGCCCGAGATAGAGAGCATTGAACCCCGGCACGTTTGCTCCGCTCTGGGCAACGGGGTAGGGATTGTTGAGCGTGTAATCGTCGAGGAAATAGTAAGCGGTAAGCAGGCCCCAACGACCGTTGTCATCGAGCCGATAGGCACCCTTATCGTCGCGCAAGGACTCGTCATACGAGGAGGTCGCAAAAATGTCGGCGCCAACATCCGGTTGTGGGACGTATTGCAAAAGCTGTTTGGCCGGTGCCGACCACGCAGAGACAGGAATGAGCGCGCCGGGCAGAACGCACTGTGCTGAACTCGCGCACCCGTGAGTGAAGTAGGGTTCGCCGGGAGATACAGGATAGCCGAGCTCTTGGGACAAGAGATTCGCCCAGTACGCCCCGGTAACCGTGCCGGTGAGCGAGCTTGCGATGTCGGACAAATTGCCGGCCCGATCCTGCAAAGAAGGAACCGGAACCTGGCCGGTGTCCACCCCCTGGGTCAAGCGAGTTCCCTGATAATCAGCGAAGAAGAAAATCCTGTCTCTTCGGATAGGGCCCCCGAAGGTGGCGCCAAACTGGTTTTGATCAAAGGTGCCGCGCGCCGGCGAAAAATAATTGCGGGCATCGAGGACGGTATTGCGCAGAAACTCAAACGCATCGCCGTGAAATTGGTTTGTTCCCGATTTGGTGACTACATCGATCTGTCCACCGCTGTAGCCACCATACTCGGCGTTGAAACTGTTCGTCAGGATGCGGAACTCAGCGATCGAGTCAAGGTTGGGGACGATGGCCGCGGCGGAGTTCACGTCTTCCTCGACATCGCTACCGTTGACGATGAAGGCGTTGGCAAACTCCCTTTGTCCACTGATCGAAATGGTGCCTGGGTTCAAATCTCCTGAGGGCGACAGGGCGCTGACTCCGACGTCTTGTTCGGTGCTGGAAGCGAGCGAGGTGGCCGGAATGACGCCGGGCTGCAGTGCAAGCAGGTCCGTATAGCTGCGGCCATTCAGCGGCACGGCAGCGACTTTCGCACCGCTGACCACTTCTCCCATTTGCGTGTCGGAGATTTCCGCGCGGACTGCGTCACTCACCGTGATTGCCTGAGCCTGTTCGCCCAGCTCGAGAACGGCATCGACAACCACGGAACTATTTGTGTCGGCGAGGATGCCCCTCCGCAAGTAGCGCCGAAAGCCGGTCTTATCAATTGCGATGTCGTAGCGCCCGACGGGAAGATCAGGAAAGAAATAGAAGCCCTGATCGTTTGTGACAACCGTCCGCCGCACGCCTGTGTTGACGTCGGCGGCCGTGACGGTCGCGCCGGGCACAAGCGAATTGCTTGCGTCTTTCACCGTCCCGGAGATGCGTCCGCCGACTCCAGCGCAGAGGGAAAAGGCAACCCACGGCAATGTGCCCAAAACGGCGAAAAGCGTTTTGATCCAACGTTGGCCAGCGCGAAGCTGCAAGTTAAGACCGAAGCGATGTCGTTTCGCACCACGCGACACAACCATTCGGGTTTTCTCCGAGATCGCCCTGACTGGTTCCCGCATCATGGCAACGGTCGCCGGCCCTCCGGGCTGCCGATCTCCGGTCCCCGCCGTCTTGGTCTCGCGGTGGGGACCACCTCAAAGCCAACTCTGGCTAGGCTTCTTGGTCCGCCGGGTTGCGAACGTGTCGCGACCAAACGCGCAACAGAGGTTAACTCGCTCGCTTCCGGCAGCGTTCGCATAAACCACCGACTTCCAAACGCACAACCCGAATCTGAAACCCGCTCCGTTTGGCGATGTCCTGCTTCAGTCTCTCGAAAGACGAACTTGCATACTCCAGGATGGCGCCACACTGGAAACAAGCTATGTGGCAGTGATCCCAATTCGTCTTGGCCTCGTAATAGTGCTTCTCGCCTTCCAGGTGCATGAGATCGAGCTCATCGATCAGCCCCAGATTCTTCAGCAGCGCAATGGTCCGATACACCGTGGCGCGGTCAACAGCGGAGTCTTTCTGCTTGGCGATTTTCAACAACGTCGCTGCATCGAGATGCCTCGGCGAGTCCTGAATGATGCTGACGAGGAGTCGCCTCTGCGCGGTCATTCGCACACCCCGCTCGTGCAGCTCTTCCATCAACGATGGCCGAGTGATGATGTGATTTCCTTTCGATCTTCCTAGTTGCGACTCAGTCGCAATAATAACGGTCATTGCTTTGGGCTCCCCTTTGATTCTTGTGGCGACCCTGGTTGCGACGGGATTGAAAACCGCGAGAAATAATTGGACTGTATCCCCGCAATTCTGTCAAGTCGGAATTCGCAAAAGCTGGGCCAGCGTCACCGAACGGTGCGAAACCCGCTGTGAAGGGCCATCTCGCTCGACCATGTCGGGGGCAACTGCGCTGAGGCGACTGCCGAAAGACGGGCCACCACTTATAAACTCGGAAATCAGGCTCGCTTGAGCGGGGCTGTCCGAACGGTCTTACCTTCGAGATCCGGTTAAATCGGGCTTGGAAAGCACGCGGGCGATCCGGCAAATATCGCGAACGAGTTGGCAACGATGTGCTAGGTCACTTCGGCACTCACCGGGGCTAGGCTCGCCAGTCGACGGCGGGTGCAGAACAGTAACGCATTCCCCGAAAGAGTGGTCTAAGCAGCAGGAGGCGACCCTTGTCCAGCCCGCGAAGGGACTTTCTTAAGAACCTAGTCGCTCTAGGAGCCTTGCCGGGACTTTTCGCCCGGCCCGAAACCTTGGCCTCGCTGCTTGACCCCCAAGCCGCAAAACAGGCTCGGCATCGCGCGGATGAGGCAAGCCAGGATTTAGCGGGCATCCGGATCACCCGCTACCCCCCTTTGTGTTGCTGCCACGGATTTGGCAACTCCGCGACAACCTCTCTGCCTATGATGCAGCATACCTCGTGCTTGCCGAACAACTGGGCGCTACGTTCATTACACGCGACCGTCGCCTGGCTTCCGCTTCGGGCCACCTTGCAAGAGTCGAGCTGATCTAGTTCGGGCGCGACCTACCAGGTCTTTGCCAAGGGGGAGCATCGCAGGGCTGAGTGCGGGCAGCCGCTCGGTAGATCATCCCGCAGGGTCGCGGTCCCTGGACCGCTCATGCGGAGACCCGAGTAGCTTGGCTCGATCTCTTCCTCGCCGTCCGTTGCTAGGCGTTCGACCGGGGTCGGGAATATCTGGCTCTCGCCCACGCGCAGGTTATGCCTGCGATCATAAGAGCGTCTGTGCTAGGATGAACCGCCAGATGCGCGTCGTCGAAAAACGCCAGCTTCTCTCGGCCGAAGAAATTTCCCGAACCCTCAATCGCTTAGCCCACGAAATCGTGGAAAAGAGCGGGGGAGCGCACCACGTGGCCTTGATCGGCGTGCGTCGCCGGGGTGTTCCCCTCTCCCAGAGGCTGGCGGTCGCCATCAAGGGATTTGCGCAGATCGATGTGCCCGTGGGTACTCTGGACATCACGCTTTATCGCGACGATCTATCCACTATCGGCCCTCAGCCTGTGGTGCAATCCACCAACATCGATTTCGCGGTGGACAACCGTGATCTGGTAATCGTGGATGATGTCCTTTACACTGGCCGCACGATTCGCGCCGCGATGAACGGCCTGTTCGATCTGGGCCGTCCCAAACGCGTCCGGCTGCTCGTGCTGGTCGACCGTGGCCATCGCGAGCTACCGATCGAAGCTACCTTCATCGGCCAGACCATTCAGACGAGCGACACCGAGATCGTTGAGGTTCGGTTAACGGAAATCGACGGCGAGGAGCGCGTTATGCTGGTCGATCGGGTCTCCTGATCTCCGGCCGGAACGTTCCGGAGGTATGAGACGTAAAGGAAACCGTGCTCGAGCGTCTGCCACATTTGCTCGGAATCGAGTCTCTGAGCCGCGAGCAAATCGAGTTCTTTCTCGATCAAGCCAAGCCCTTCCAGGAATTTCAGCTTTACCCGCTCAAGAAACTCGCTACTCTTCGCGGTAAAACGGTCGCGCTTGCTTTCTTCGAGCCTTCCACCCGCACGCGTATCAGCTTCACCACGGCCGCTTCTCGCCTCGGCGCGGACACCATGGCGCTCCAGGCGGAAGCCTCCAGCCTGAAGAAGGGCGAATCGCTCATGGATACCGTCCGCACGCTCGAAGCGATGAAGCCTGATGCCATCGTGATGCGGCACAGTTCGTCCGGAGCGCCACATTTCGTGGCCGAGCGACTGGAAATCCCCGTACTGAACGCGGGTGACGGGACGCATGAACACCCCACGCAGGCTTTACTCGATGCCCTGACCATTCGCGATCGAGCGGGCCGCCTCGAAAGCCTGAACGTGACGATTCTCGGCGACATCTTGCATAGCCGGGTGGCTCGTTCGAACATCCACCTGCTCGGCAAATTCGGGGCGCGGATCACGCTCTGCGGTCCATCCATGTGGGTTCCGCGCGAAGTGGAAGGGCTAGCACCGCAAGTCCGACGCACATTTTCAGTGGACCGGGCGCTCGAGGGAGCCGACGTGGTCATGACCTTGCGCGTCCAAACCGAGCGTATCCATGAGCCGGCGCTGGCTCCCGATGAATACATCGCCGGCTATCAGTTGACCCCGGAGCGCTTGCGCCGCGCGAAGCCGGATGCGCTTGTGATGCACCCGGGTCCGATGATTCGTGGCCTCGAAATCGATCCGGCCGTAGCCGACGGCCCCCAATCCTGTGTGCTCGAGCAAGTGACAAACGGTCTCGCTGTGCGCATGGCCCTGCTCTATCATCTGGTAGGCGGCCCGCCCGCCGACGCGCCCCACCCCGCAAAGGACTGAAAGATGCCGCTGCTCGTCAGGAATGGCCGAGTGCTCGATCCTGCAGGCAAAACCGATGCCCTGCTCGATGTGCTGATTGAGGGCGACCGCATTTTGCGAGTCGGCGCGGATCTGAGGGTCAACTCCGCAGAAGTTTTCGATGCGAGTGGGCTGATCGTCGCGCCGGGATTCGTCGATCTGCATTGCCATCTGCGCGAGCCGGGCCAGGAACTCTCGGAAACGATCGAGACCGGCACGCGCGCGGCGGCCCGCGGCGGATTCACCGCCGTGTGCTGCATGCCGAACACCCAGCCGGTGAACGACAATGCCTCGGTCACGCGCAGCATCATCGAGCGAGCCGCTGCTTCAGCCAGCGTGCGCGTGTGGCCGGTTGGAGCGGCGTCGATCGGGAGCAAGGGCGGAGCACTCGCCGAAATATCGGCAATGAAGGCGGCGGGCGCCGTCGCTGTGAGTGACGACGGCAAACCGATCGCCACGGCCCGTCTGATGCGCCAGGTCATGGAGTACTGCGATTCGCTCGGACTCCCGGTGATCGATCACTGCGAGGAACTCTCACTTTCTGCTGGCGGGGTAATGCGCGAGGGGCCGCAGTCCGTTCGTCTGGGCCTAGAGGGAATCCCCGCACAATCGGAGTCCGTCTGTGTCGCACGCGATGTGGAAACGGCGCTGCTGACCGGCGCGCGCCTGCATATCGCGCACCTGTCCACGCTCCGCTCTCTCGAATATGTACGCTGGGCGAAGCAGCGCGGGCTGCGCGTGACGTGCGAAGTCACGCCGCATCACTTCACGCTCACCGACCAAGATGTTGGCTACGACACAAACTACAAAATGAATCCGCCGCTGGCGTCCCGCGACGACCGCCATGCCCTGATCCAAGGGCTCGCCGACGCGAGCGTGGATGCAATCGCCACCGACCACGCGCCGCATCATCCTGCCAGCAAGGATGTGGAATTCGACCGCGCGCCTTTTGGTATCACGGGCTTCGAAACGGCACTTTCGCTCGGTCTCTCCGAACTCGTTCACACGGGCAAGATACCGTTAATGCGCCTGGTCGAACTCTTCACCGCGGGACCAGCGCGCGTGCTCGGCATCGAGCGCAAAATCGCTGCTGGGCAGCCCGCTGATCTCACTGTTTTCTCGACCACGCACGAATGGACTTTTCGCGCCGCCCAGTCGGCCAGCAAATCGCGCAACACTCCCTTTGACGGGCGCTCGTTCCGCGGCGCTCCCATGGCCACGATCGTGCGCGGCCGCATTGTTTTTCGCCGTTAGCCGCGCGGTCCGATTCCGATGAACTCATGGCCGCCACCGCCCAACAATCCCAGCGCAAGCGACTACTTGGCTGCCGAACGTACATTCCTCGCTTGGATTCGTACCGGCATCGCCTTCATGGGGTTCGGTTTCGTGATCGCCCGCTTCGGACTATTTCTGCAGCGCCTGGCTTTCCTTTCCCCCGCCGTCGCGCCCCATCACGAGGGGCTCTCGATTTGGTTCGGCACTTCCATGATCGTAATGGGTGTGGCCACCAATTGCTTCTCCGCATGGCACCACGTGCGCCTGGTGAGGCAGCTGAGCCAGGGCGACACCACTTTCGCCGAACCGTCCAAGCCGGCCATTGCCGTTGCCCTGGTTCTGGCAGTCGTGGGCCTGGCTCTGGCGATCTACTTAATTTGGGTCTGAGCGCACCCGGGCGCGCGAGAAAACTAGGAGGGTAAAATGTGCCCGACTTCCGCATCTCCCGCTGCAAGCAACGGAATCATCCGCAAGCCTACGCAGTACTCTGTCGATCGAACGGTCGATCGGCTCAAAACGATGCTGCGCGAACAGGGCATCACTCTCTTCGCGCTTGTCGATCACAGTGGAGAGGCCGCAAAGGCCGGTATGAAGATGCCCAATACGAAGCTGCTGATCTTTGGCAACCCCAAAGGCGGAACGCCGCTCATGATCGCGGCGCCGACGATCGCGATCGATCTGCCACTGAAAATTCTCGTCGCTGAAGACGAGAATGGTCAGAGGTCGCTCTCCTACAATTCGCCAGCGTACTTGCAAGAGCGCCACGGCCTCAGCGTCGATCTTCTGCAGAATATCGCGGTTGTCGAAGCTCTGGTTGCCAAAGCTGCTGAGTGACGCGGCCGTAGAAGTGAGTGACTCATTCCCGCTCATGACCCAAAACCCTGGGAGCGAAATCGCCTGGCAAGGAGTCCGGGGGGCGATTTCGCAGAGAGGGGCCCTCCTGGAGATGACCAAAGGTTAGCTGTCCTGCCGCTGACAGGTCGCGACCGGTATCGTCGCAGGTGTCATTTCGAGCGATGCGGATCCCACTCCGGTAAGCCACAGGCGGAAATTGGCGCTAGTGCGCGGTGGGTTCGGCAGCGGCGTGCATGCCGTGCTGTGGCACTTCGTGTACGCCGCGCGCAGGGGGCTCCTGATGAAAGCGGAACAGCTGGTTGACCGGCCCGGCGCCTTTGCCGGTGGGGTAGGATTTCTCGATCGCTTTGGTCACGTAAGCCTTCGCCAGAATCGCCGCCTCACGAAGCTGCTGGCCGCAGGCGAGTTGTGCCGCAAGCGCGGAGGAAAATGTGCATCCGGAGCCGTGCGTGTTTGGGCTTTTGACGTGATCGGCGCCGAACATATCGATCCCCGCAGCGTCGCACAGCACATCGATCGGCTTTTCCAGATGCCCGCCGGTAACGATCACCGCTGCCGCGCCCATCTCGAGCAGTTTCTGACCCGCCGCTTTCATGCCGGCAACATCTTTCACCTCCATGCCGGTCAGGAGCTCGGCTTCCGGGATATTCGGCGTGATGACGCCCACACGCTTCAAAAGTTCATCCCGCAGGAATTTCAATCCAGCGGCATCGAGTAATTCGGCATTGCCGGCAGTCGGGCGCGAAATAGGATCGAGCACGACGTGCGCGAATTTGTGCGAGTCGAGGAACTCGGCGACCACTCCCGCATTCGCGCGATTCGCCAGCATTCCGATCTTGACACCTGCGAGTGTGCTGTCTTCGATGAGGGCTTCCATCTGTTCGCGTAGGACAGCCGCCGGCATCGCATGTACGGCGCGCACGCCTTGTGTGGATTGCACGGTCAGTGCAGTAACGGCAGCGACCCCATAGCAATTGTGCGCCGCAAACGTTTTCAGATCAGCGGCGACACCTGCGCCACAAGTGGGATCGAATCCTGCGATCGTCAAGAGAATCGGGGGTGGTAGGTTGCTGTGGCCGTAGTGGTTCGTGTGCGTGCTCAATCGCTGCGTGCCTCCGCGCTAGGCACAAACACTGCTTGTTGATGCAACCAACAAATGCAAATTTACGCGCGTGACCGAATAGGCGCAAGAGGAAATTTTAGACGAAACAGACTTGCGCTCAGATAGCGGAGCCATTCGCGGCGGTGCGTCACTGATCGCGCGCTTTTTTTCCTGCGGCTGGCCTTTGAAGAAAGCGGACGGCAAGCGCCTGGAGCGCGTCTGGAACCGATCAGGGGAAAAGGCCACGCACGAGCGTCGCATCCGCTACGCGGCCGACGGCGAGCAGATAGGCGCCCGTCCGCATATGTGCCCGGTGCTTGCGTGCCATCTCGTGCACTTCGAGGAACGCCCGCCGCATCACCGTCTCGAGCTTGGCGTTTACTTCCTCCATGGGCCAGAAGAAGCTCTGCAAATCCTGCACCCATTCAAAATAGCTCGCTGTGACGCCGCCGGCGTTCGCCAGGATATCGGGCAGCACCATGATGCCCCGCCGTGCGAGCACTTCATCCGCATGGGGAGTCGTCGGTCCATTGGCAGCTTCCGAAACAATTTTCGCCTTGATCTGTTCCGCGTTGTTCAGTGTAATCACGTTTTCCAGCGCCGCCGGTACCAGAATGTCGCACTTCATCGCCAACAGATCGTCGTTCGAGATTCGCGAGGTTCCCGGCATTCCGACCACGGTCTGAGCACGCTCCTTGTAGCGCATCGCTTTCAACGGATCGATGCCGCGCGAATTGAAGACCCCTCCGCGTGAATCGCTGATGGCAATCACGCGCGCCTTCTTTTCGGTCAAAAGCCGTGCGACCAGTGAGCCGGCATTGCCAAACCCTTGAATGGCGACGGTGGCGCCGCGCAGCGACATCTTCTTTATCTTGCACGCTTCTTCGGTGACCACCAGGCATCCGCGCGCGGTTGCCTCTTTGCGTCCTTCCGATCCGCCGATCGAAACTGGTTTGCCCGTGACCACACCCAACGTGGAGTACCCCTTGGTCATCGAGTAGGTGTCCATGATCCACGCCATGGTTTGCGGATCGGTGTACACATCCGGCGCGGGAATATCCTGCTCCGGCCCGATCACCGGAAGAATTTCCGAGGTGTAGCGCCGCGTCATGCGCTCGAGCTCGGCCTTGCTCATGCGCTTCGGGTCGCAGATCACTCCGCCCTTGCCGCCGCCGAACGGAATATTCACCGCTGCGCATTTCCAGGTCATCCAGGTGGCCAACGCCTTCACCTCGTCCACCGTGACGTTGGGGTGATAACGAATTCCGCCCTTCGCTGGGCCGCGCGCGAGGTTGTGCTGCACGCGATAGCCCGTGAAAACTTTCACCTGCCCGTTGTCCATCTTCGTGGGAATGGACACTTCCAGCACGCGCTTGGGCGTCCGCAGGATTTGCCGCAGGCCCGAATCGAGCTTTAGGTACTCCGCCGCGATGTCGAACTGAATTTGAGCGATGCGATGCGGATTGAGGTCCTCGCGGGGCGCAATTCGCGGTATAGGTTGGGGAGCCGCTTTGGCCACCGTCGCCATCGTGCCTACCTCCTTTAAGCAGCCGACGCACTACATCAGCGGCTTGGTGAGCGACCAGACATGTCAACTTCTCGTAAGTCTCGCGAGAATCGAAGTTTAGCGAAGCAGCCAGCGATGTCAATCAAAACCACTCAGCTAGCCAGAGGACCGTGCTGTCAGAGACAATCCCGGCTATCCGCGTGAGCTTCGAGGGACGGCCCATCTCATTGGAACAGAAGGCCTTATGACCGAGGACTCGTCCGGATCGTCTGTCCGCTTGTCGCGCGGAACAGGCTGGAGTATAAGTAAAATCAGCCCGGCATGGGCGCCGAAGCTGCGCTCCGATCCCTAGAGAGGTTTCAACAAGTCAGGTTTCCACCCGCTGGCAGCTCTGAGGAGGAATCAAAATGAAGAGAGCGATGAGCCTGTTCGCACTGCTCGCCGTGCTGCTTGCTACCGTTGGCTTGGCCAGCCGAGCTGCGGACAAAGACATCTGGACCGGATGGATCAGCGACAGCCACTGCGGCGCCAAGGGCATGAATGCGGACCACAAGACCTGCGCCGAGACCTGCGTCAAGACCACCCACGCTTCCTGGGTCTTCGTAGATTCGAAGGACAGCAAGGTCTACCAGATCCAGAATCAAAGCATTATCAACGCGGACCAGGACCTGGGGCATGAAGTCATCGTCCGCGGCCGCCTCAACGACGATGGAACGATGTCGCTCGACAAGATCACTCCGGCGAAATCATAGCTTGTCAAGGTAAGGCCTGAATCGGAATCGTGCGCGCGATGCCGGTAGGGCTCTGCACTCCGCAGCTTCTGTTCCGAGAAACCGGATCTAACCCCTGTATCCCAGCGGCTCGCCATGCGGGCCGATTTTTTCGGCGCCCATGTACGGCACCAGCGCCGGCGGAATCACAATCGATCCATCCTTCTGCTGATAATTTTCGACGATCGCGATCCACGTCCGCCCGACCGCTAGCCCCGAGCCATTGAGCGTGTGCACGAAATCGGACTTGCCGCCTTTTGGCTTGAAGCGAATTCCCGAGCGCCGCGCCTGAAACGCTTCGGTATTCGAGCACGACGAGATCTCCATGAACTCACTGCTCGATGGCAGCCACACCTCGATGTCGTAGGTCTTCGACGAAGCGAATCCCATGTCCGCCGTGCACAGCTGCACGACGCGATGATGCAGCCCTAGCCGCTCGAGCGTTTTTTCTGCGTTGCGCACCAGCATTTCGAGCTCGTCGTAGCTGCGATCCGGGTGCGTGAACTTGAATAGCTCTACCTTTTGAAACTGGTGCTGACGCTTGAGGCCACGTGTATCTCGTCCCGCCGCGCCCGCCTCGGCGCGAAAACAGGCGGTCCATGCGCAGACCTTGATCGGCAGCAGGTCCTCATCGATCGTTTCATCGCGATAGAGATTGGTCAGCTCGACTTCCGCCGTCGGCGTAAGCCATAAATCGGTGTTCTCCAGATGAAACATCTCCGCCGCGAATTTCGGCAGCTGCCCGACGCCGGTCAGCGCCGCGGTATTGACGATGAACGGCGGCAGAATTTCCGTGTAGCCGTGCTCGCGCGTGTGAATGTCGAGAAAAAAATTGGCGATGGCCCGTTCCAGCTGCGACCCGAGTCCCCTGTAAACCGCGAATCTCGTCCCGGACATCTTGATCGCCGCCGAAAAATCCAGAATCCCCGCCGACTCGCCCACTTCCCAGTGCGGACGCGGCGTGAAATCAAATTTCGGCGGCGCGCCCCAGCGGCGCACCTCTACGTTGTCCTCCGAGCTTCTGCCCACCGGCACGCTCGAATGCGGGATGTTCGGAATCGTTAGCATGAATTGCCGCAGTTTTTCATCGAGTCCCCAGATGGCTGCGTTATCTTCCTTGATCTGGTCGGAGACTTCTTTCATCCGCGCGAGAATCGCCGAAGCATCCTGCTTTTCCTTCTTCAACCGCGCGATTTCCTCGCTGGCCTTGTTGCGCTCCGCCTTGAGGTGTTCGCTTTGGAAGATGAGCTTGCGGCGCTCTAGATCGATTTGGCGAAAGGTGTCCAGATCGATCGTGACGCAACGGTCGCGCGCCATCTTCTCAATCACGTCGAGGTGCTCCCGTAGGTACCCGAGATCCAGCATAAGGGCATAAGAATAGCGAAATTCCGTGCCCCTTTGTAGCCGCGGCTTGATGTGTTTGGTGAACCACCGCCACCGGGCCAGCAGCTTTTGCGGTCAGCAGGGACAAATCTTCAAATGTATGCCTTCCGGTCGGCCGGCTCGGGCCGAGCAGAAACGAAGATTCGGCGCGGATCCCGAGCCAACATCGTGAGCCAGGGTTCACCGCCGGCTACAAGACGCGGAGAACAATTTTGCCGTGGGTGTGACCCTGGGCGTTGAGTTCCTGGGCGGCCCGCGCTTCGGCAAGTGGAAAAACCCTCTCGATGATGACTTTGAGCTTGCCGGAGTCGATGAGCTTGGCGATTTCGCCAAGTTGCTCGGGATTTGCCTGCACGAATGTATGCGCTGCGCGGATGCCGTGCGCGGCGGCCTTTTCCTGCGACGGCGGCGTCAGAATCGAGACGTACACACCACCCTTCTTGATGACCTGATAAGAACGCTCGGCAGTGTCGCCGGTGATCGTATCGAGCACCGCATCGACGTTGTGGACGACATCTTCGAATTTCGTGGTCTGGTAGTCGATGGTTTCATCCGCGCCAAGCGAGCGTAAGAATTCGTGATTTTTCTTGGAGGCCGTGCCGATCACACGCGCGCCCTTGGTTTTCGCCAACTGCACGGCGAAAGACCCAACGCCTCCTGCCGCACCGTGAATCAGAACCGTCTGGCCGGCCGAGAGTCTTGCTGCGTCGAAAAGCGCCTGCCATGCCGTCAGAGCGGCCAGCGGGACCGCTGCGGCGTGGATGTGATCGATCGACTTGGGCTTGAGCGCGACTTCGGATTCTTTTACAGCGATGTATTCCGCATAGGCTCCGTCCCTGGAGATATCGGGGCGGCTGTAAACTTCATCGCTCAGTTTGAAGCGGGAGGCGCCGGGGCCGAGCCGGTCCACCACGCCGGAAAGGTCCCAGCCGGGAATGAACGGCATTTTATAGTCGAGCCGCCCCTTCAGGAAGCCGGCACGCACCTTCCAATCGACGGGATTCACACCGGCAGCATGCACGCGGATTAGGACTTCCCCGGGCCCGGCTTGCGGGCGAGGCGCATCTTCGTAGCGAAGTACTTCCGGACCGCCGTATTGGTGGATTCGAACGGCCTTCATTGTTGTCATGGTTCTATCCTGGACTAGGTTTTGACACTGGGGATTGATGATACTCAAGAGAAAGGGTTTCCAAAGAGATTTCTCTTTCTGGTCTCTGAACGCCGGAGGGTGTTTGGCTCTCTCGACACAATCGCTCTGGTCGGTGCGCCCCCATGGTTGGGGCCACCTCGCCTCACAGGATGGCGCCGGAAGGCCCGGAGGCGGAAGGTATTGAAGGGGACGGCGCAAAGTGCTAACTTGCGCGGCATAGGGGGGAGGCTGTGGCTGTTCGGCAAGCCCCATCGAACGCGGCTGGGCGAGTATAGAACCAGCCGGCGGTGACGTTAGGAGGGCAACTGCCATGTTTGAGGTGCAGCAAGAAAAGGAAGGCTCAGGCGGTTTCGGGATGTGGATTGGCATCGCGGTGATTCTGGCCGTCGCGGCTGGGCTCGGATACTACGTGATGGGCTCGAGAAACAGCGCCAAGACCAAGACCGCGTCTTTGGCCCCTACAGCGATAACCATCAACGAACCGAAGGACTTGCGCGTGGTAAGTGCGAAAATGGACAAGGATGTTACGGGCAACGTCGCGGTCTGGTCAGTCGACCTGCGCAACCTGTCGCATACCTATACCTACAAGGACATCGCGTACCAAACGACGTATCTGGCCGCTGATAACAGCGTCATCGCTCAGAACACGGGCAAGATAAATCTCAGTCTGGACCCGGGCGACGAACAAACGACGCAGTTTCGCGATCTGCTCTACCCGTCAGGCACGGCCCTGTTCAAGTTCACTATTACCAGCGTGACGGCGAGCCAGTAGCGATCGGCGGGAGATGCGCGCGGAATTCGTGGCTGGATCCGCAAGTGCGTGGGGAGAAGGCGTATCTCCAGAGTGGCCAAGTAGTGTCGGCGGCGTGCGGCTGGGCGACTAGTTCTTGGTGGCAGCCGTGTTCGCAGGTCGCTTCAGGACGAGCACGAGGATGCGGCCGTCGGAGTGAAATTCGCCGCCCGTGGCGGTTTTTGCCTGGGTGAGTGGATTTTGCGGCATGGCGTGATCGCGCGCGATCACCAAACCCGTGCTCGAAACCGTGTCGTTTACGAATTCGCGTTCGTTGTCAATCGCCGGATCGATTTTGTGCGTGACGCTATTATTGCGCTGATCACGCTCGAATCCGATATCGTGCGTCGCGGCGATGCACCACACGGTTTGCCCGGCTGCCGTGTACGGCGACTTCCACACCCGCAGATGATTTCGCGACATCACCACGCGCACCGGCTCGGCGTGCGCAAAACCGTAATCCTGCGGACGATGGAACAGGTAGAGCGTGCTCATCGGCATCGTCAGATAGTCTTTTTTCTCAAACGAATCCAGCACCCCGGTAAGCGCCGTCTCTTTGACGGAACTATCCACCTGAACCCAGCCCGCCGCCTTGAAGGCCGCGACTAACTGGTCCTCGGTACCGAGAATCAGAACGTTGACCATGTCGCCGGGGTTGCCCTGCTGGTCGGAGACGCGCCGCGGAATTTCGTTCAGCAGCGTAGGCGTGATCGCCCGAATGGTGGCCTCCGCCGGACCTCCGACGACGGCGGCAGCGGCTTCTGAGGAACCCGCGGCGACGATTTTGATGGTGACGTGGAAGCTTCCCTCGGCCGACTGAGAGTCCTTCAGACTTTGGTTGATCCCGAGGAACAGGCGGTTCGCAACCGGAGCGTCAAAGTCAAGAGAGCTGCCGACGAGAAACGGCTGGCCGCCGGCATCGGCGGAACCGAGACGTCCGATGAGAGCTCCGTGCCCCGCGTCCGTGACGGCGTATTCGTGAATCAAATCGGCGAAGCTGCGCGAGAGGCCGTCGGGGCCGAACGACCGCGATTTCGATTTTGACGATTGGCTGGCCGGATAGGTGATCGTCCCGGTGGCATCCAAGTGAATTTTTTCGCCGGCGCGAAGGTCGATATTCGTGTCGAGCCACTGGTGAGACGCGTCGATGTCGAATTCGTAGGATTTCGCCAAGGAGGATGCTGAGGCGTTCTGCGGAGACTGCGATTGTGCCGGAGTCACACTGAGGCAAAGAAGGGCCAGAATCGCCGCGAATAATTTCGCGCGCATAGCTTGGAGATGATAATCCGCAGGTGCGCAGGCGCGCAACCCAAGCCCAGGCGTGCACCCGCATGCGGCGGGCGGAAGGCAAGGCAGCAGCTTGAAAGAATCAGCCAGGTCTTAGGGGGGCATGGATTGAACAAAGGAATGTGGGTGAACCGGAAGGCCTACCCAGGCGTTCATCAATCCCATCCATTCGCGGACGACCGAGTATGTGTCCCGGGTGTTGCGCCACCAGTGATCTTTGTCAAACGGGTCCTGGAATGCTGCGCGCACGATCGCGGTTGGCTGATCGCCGACAAGCTTGCGCCACAACACTTTCACGCGGCGCGTGTGCTCGGGCGACGTGACGATAATCACGGTGGTCTGTTCTTTGCGGCGCATTTCGCGGGCGATTTCCACAACTTCTTGTTGGGTATCCACGATTTTCTCCGGGAGCACCCGTACGGCCGCTTCGGGAACACCGCTGTGTAGCAGAACCTGGCAATTGAAATAATCCTCGCCGAGATACTGAATGCCCATTGCCCGGAGCTGATCGGTGGGGGTGTCCGGTCGGCTAACCCACACCTCGTGGGCCTCGCCGAGGCGAAAAAGCCGTGCGGCTTCTTCCGCCCGCCACGGCATGCCACCACTCAAAACGACGATAATGTCGGCCGAGCGAAGGGGGTCCTGGCGGATCAGCCAGCGACCCGCCCCGCGAACAGCCACTAGAGGCGCCGTAACAAGCGCAATCAGAACGATCAGGGCGGCGAGCGGAAGCGAGAACCGGCGAGTCATATCGCCATCAGCTATTGGGCAGGCTTGTCAATCGCGTTGCTTCGCATCAGTAGTCCGCGCAGCCCGAGCAGAACCAGGCGCGGCTGGCGGAGGCAAACGCGCCAGAGAAGCTGCCAGGCTTCATCGCGCGTGGATTCGCCAAGCGACTTCTTGGCGGAATCGTTTAAGAGGTCTACGAGACGGCTGTAATCCGATTGCTGGAAACGGTGCAAGGAGCGGCGCAGCAGCAGGTGAAAATCGAGCTCCCGGCGCAGGTTTCGCAGCACGCGGCTCGATCCGCCATTCAGGATGGCCTCGGCGACGCCAAGAGCGCCGCGGAATCCGGTCACGACGCCTCCGACGGTGGACACCTTTACCTGCGCGGCGGCGTCGCCCACCAGATAGACAGAGCCGTTGCCCAGTTGCCTGCGCACGGGCACCCAGCGTTTGTAAACCGGAATTCGAGCGCCCTGGAATTCCAGGGCATCGAGCCTGCGTTTTTCGAGAAATCGTTCGAGGCGCGACCGGGTTTCCGGGCCGGACTCACCAATCATGCCCAGGGCACCGCGCGTCGAAGACTCCGGAATCAGCCAATAGAAATAGGGAGTGTCCTGGGGGACAAACCAGACACGCACCGTATCGGGTGCCATATCCGCCGGCAGGCGGACGATCGCCTGCACGAGCGGAACTGTTTCGAGCGGCGCCCAGCCGGCAGCGCGTGCTACGCGGCTGGCCGCGCCGTCGCCACCAACCACTGCCTCCGCTCGAACGGCCTCCTGGCAGCCGTCGACGCAACGCTCCACTTCAATGGACAGGCCGTTTTCGCTTTCGCGGAGAGTGTGGAAACGATGGCCAAGGTCAATGCGTGCTCCCGCCCTCTCTGCCCGGGCCGCTAGCGCTTGAATGAGCCTGCGCCGCTCGACAACAAAATCGGGATTCTTAAGAGCAATCGTCGCCGCGCGCCCATCCGTGTAGAGTTCGAAGCGGCGAATCCGATTGAGAATGGCGGGTTCGGCGGCACGCCCCAAAATCGTGCGCATGCGCTCGGTAACAATCAGCGTACGCTCGGCCGGCTCGAGGACCTCGATGCGTTCGAAGACGCGCACAAAGACGCCTCGCTCTGCGAGCAGCGCGGCCGTGAATAGTCCTGCCGCCGACCCGCCAATCACCGCGACGCTTCGAGCTTCCCCTGGACTGAAAATGGACTGGTCTCCTCTGGCTGCCCTGCTTCTCGAAGCAGCCCGTGCACGAACTTGTGGCTGGAAAGCGAAACCTAAGGATTGCCGCGGATTTGCCCTCGCGCCATTTTGGGCAGAAGCAAATCCTTCGCCCCGCGTCGAAGTATATCTTACGGGCATTTCTCCGCCAACGAAACCGGTCAATTCCCCCGCAGTGAGAAGAGGCTCAGCCAGAGGCACAGTACCAGCGGTCGCGGGCTGATCAAGGTGAACCCCACAAACGGTCGCTGTCGCCCGAATGCGCTGTGCTAGGATGCACGCCGGGGAAATGTCATGGGGAAAGTCGTTATTGCACCGCACATGCGGCTGCAGGAATGGGTCGCCGAAGAGAATGGATATTTCAGAGAAGAAGGGCTCGATTACGAATTTCGCGAGGCACTGCCTTCGGCCGAAGGGCGCGGGCAACATCTGGGCGACAGGGTTGGCGCCTTCCAGACCTTCGAAAAAGGACGCGGCTCCGACATCGGCTGCGCCTGCTACGAGAATTCCTGCGTCTCGCTAAACTCGAAGTAGCCAAACAAAAGGTTGCTCCATGCGACTCGTGCTTGGTATCTCTCTTGTTTTATTCGAGTTCTGCTAGGATTTTGCCGTGGCCATCGAACGCGAGAAGCTCGAAGCCGATGTGCTGATCATTGGCGCGGGGCCGGCAGGGCTTTCCTGCGCCCTGCACCTCGCAAACCTGATTGAGCGGCACACCAAGCAAAACAAGTCGCCCGCGCTTTCCGCTGAAAACATTTACGTCCTCGAAAAGGGCCGCGAAATTGGCTCGCATCAACTCTCGGGCGCGATTCTGGACCCCTCTGCGCTGGGCGAGCTCGTTCCCGGTTTTGAGGAATCGGCGCCGCTCGATACGCCAGTCACCGTCGACGCCGCGTACTATTTCACCGAAACCGGCGCGCGCAAGCTGCCCTTCACTCCCCCGCCCTTGCGCAACCACGGCAATTACGTCGTCTCTCTGAACAAGCTCGTCAAATGGCTCGGCGGACTGGTCGAGAAGAAGGGCATCAACCTTTTTACGCAGTTTGCGGGGCGAGAGCCGATCTACGCAAGAGATGGGATCGGCGGGGTCATCACCGAAGACAAAGGCGTCGATAAAAACGGACGGCCGAAGGACAACTTCACGCCCGGCTACGAACTCCGCGCGAAAGTGACGGTGCTGGCCGAAGGGCCCCGCGGCTCTGTCGCTAAAGAGCTGATCGGGCGGCTCAAACTGGAAGGGCTCAATCCGCAGGTTTACGGGATCGGCATCAAGGAGCTGTGGGAGGTGCAGCCGGGCCGCAGCCAAACCGGCTATGTGGCGCACACGTTGGGATGGCCCTTCGGATCCCACATGTACGGCGGCGGATGGATTTACGGCTTGCGCGACAATCGCGTATCGATTGGCACGGTGGTCGGACTGGAATACAAAAACCCGCTGTTCGATCCGCACGAGGCGTTTCAAAGGTTTAAGACCCACCCGTTTGTGAAAAGGATTCTGGAAGGCGGCAAGCTTGTTCGTTACGGGGCGAAGACGGTTCCCTACGGCGGCTGGTATTCGATGCCGCGCCCGTACTTCGATGGTGGTCTGATCATCGGGGATTCAGCGAGCCTGCTCAACTCCCAGCGCCTGAAAGGCATCCACACGGCGATCAAGAGCGGAATGTTGGCGGCCGAAACGATCTATGAGGCGCTTTGTGCCAGCGACACGTCGGCCGCAAAACTCGCCGTTTATCAGCAAAAGATTGAGCAGAGCTGGGTGAAAAAAGAGCTATGGGCGGTGCGCAACTTCCATCAGGGGTTTCGCCACGGATTGTGGAGGGGACTGCTGTACGCCGGGTTTCAGTCGGTTACCGGAGGGCGCGGGCTGGTCGATCCCCTGCGCACGCAGCCCGGATACAAAGACTACCGGAAACTGAACCGCGGCCAGGAGCTCGTCGACCAATCCGGGCGTTTTAAAGGCGACGGCAAGCTGACATTTGATCGCCTCACCGACGTCTATCATTCCGGAACGCGGCATGACGAGGACCAGCCGTGCCATCTAAGGGTCATCGAGCCGAGTATCTGCATCGAGCGGTGTATCCGCGAATATGGCAACCCCTGCCAGTATTTTTGTCCTGCGGCGGTCTACGAAATGGCGACCGAAAATGGTGTTCCGAAACTCAAGATCAACGCCGCAAATTGCGTCCACTGCAAGACCTGCGATATTGCCGATCCCTATCAGGTGATTCAGTGGGTGCCACCGGAAGGTGGCGGAGGCCCCAACTACGAAGGAATGTGAGGCTCGGCCTCGGTACGCAAACCTGCCTAGCTGCCGCCGAAAACGCGCTTCAGAGCAGCCCAGAAACCGCCCTTCTTTCTCTTGGACTGCGCGGGGGCTTGAGCTCCCGCAGGCGGAGGTTGATTTGAGGTGACGGGCTTTTCGCCAAGGGCATGCTCGAGGGCGGTGGCAAATTCGGGAGCCTCGACGTGCCCGGAAAACTGCCATTCCGGCGAAACATGGGCTTCGCGGATCAGCAGCATGGCCTCCGGCGAAGGCCCGGGCGGGGGCAAAGGCGTTGTGGAGGAGAAAACCAGGGCCGGAACCGCGGAGATCTGGCTCGCAATAGAGGAAGGCGGGGCAGCGGGACCTTCGAACTTCGCCGATGCCGCGAGCGGGTGGCCTTGATTGGCATGCTCGAGGACGCTGTATTGAAGGCCTGGCGCGGGCTCAAGTTCCGGCCGGACCCGCAACTGCGGCAAGACCGAGCCCGGCAGGGCAACCACAGGCGCAGCGGTTGAGGGAGGCTGCGGCGCGACCTCTGCCGGAGCAATGGTTGCAAATTCGGGAACGGCAGTGGCCGGTTGGGCGTCGGGCTTGTCGGCAAGGCACTGACAGGTCCCTGGCGTGCCTGCAACAGGCAACAACTGGCCGCCATTCAGAAAAAATTCACCCGCCTGGGGCACAATGATCTTTTCACCGCTGAACTGATGTTCCAGCTGGACCGCGCCGCTTGTGGCAAGCACGCAGAGGGAATCGTCAAGGCTCAGGCCGACGGTCAGGTCGCGCGAGCCGCCACTGATGTCGATCGGTGTGCCGACGATGGTCGGAGTGAAAACGCGCAGTGAGGTGTCGGGCGGCAGCTCGGCGCGCACGCGCCCAAAATTCAGGGCCAGCGTGATCGCGTTGCCCGAGAGCAGAACGGTGAACTTGGCCGGGCCGCATATTTCAACCTTGCCGCCGGCAAAAAGCGTCATGCGCGCCTTGCCGGAGTGAACCGTCACCACATTCCCGCTGGCCACGTCGAGGCCCTGAGAGGCTTCGGTGCTGACTCGGATTCCGTCTTCCACCGAAACGTCTTTGCCCTCGATGCGGCCAACCGCACTGGTTGGCGTATCCCCCGCACATGCCACAGCCGGAGCGATCAGGATTGCCGCAAGGGAAAGCAGGACCGCAGCGAGTGCTCCGCACCGAGCAGTCGAGTGGGCGGGGAATCGGAATGGCGTCGGCATCGAACCGCTATACTATACAGTAGTGGACAACGCGACCCAATCGAACCGAGCCGTGGCTGCTGCGAATGCGCAAACGCATGCCATTCGACTGCAGCGCCTTTCGCTCTGGCGGCGCATCGAGCTTCCCGTAATCGCGTGGTCTGTATATGGAATTCTCCGACTGATTGGCCCTACGCTGCGCACCGAAGTGATCGGCGTGCACAACGCCATTCAAATTCCGCGCGGCGGCGAGCCGGCGATTGGCGCCTTCTGGCACCGCTGCATTTTTCCCGCGGCCTGGATTTGGCGCAATCGCGGAATCGTGGTGCTGAATACGGTCAACTTCGATGGGCAGTGGACCAGACGCGTGATCGAACGGCTAGGCTTTCGAACCGCGCAGGGCAGCTCGACACGGGGCGGAATCGAGGGCCTGACGGCGATGACCACGCACTTAGAGGCGGGCCACCACGTGGCGTTCACGATCGACGGACCGCGAGGACCGCGATATGTTGCCAAACCGGGACCGGTGATTCTGGCACGTCGAACCGGCCGCCCGATTTCGGTTTTTCACATCGGGGTCGAGCGCGGCCACACCTTCAAAAAGGCATGGGATCTGTTCTGTGTGCCGTATCCTTTTTCGCGAACCGTGATGTTTGTTGCGCCGCCCATCCGGGTGCCGAGCGATGCAGACAACAGCACCATAAAACGGAAACAGGAGGAAATGCAGGCTGCGCTTGAGCGCGTGCGCGATCTGGCAGAAAGCTGGTTCCACTTAAGCGCGGAAGAGCAAGACCAACTTCGCGACCAATGGCGCGAACCGCGACTGGCCGCCAGTTTGCGCACCATCGCAGCTTCCCGCTCTGGGCTCCAGGCCCCGTAAACGCTTAGGCCTGGCCGAGTTTTACCTTCACATCGATTTTTTTGCCGTCGCGCAGGATGGTCAGCGTGACGGTGTCCCCCGGCGACGCGCGATTGAGCATGAGGCTGAGGTCGGTCGGGCTGGTGACCTCTCGTCCGTCAATGGCTACGAGCACATCGCCGCCGATCGTCAGCTGCTGCAATCCGGCCAGGACTGTTTTCGTACCCCCGCGAATTCCCGCCCGCGCCGCAGGTCCCCCCGCCGTAACGCGCTCGATCAGGATGCCGTGCTGAACGGAGAGGTGCAACGCGTCTGCCAGATCCGGCCAGATGGCCCGGCCTTCGACGCCCAACGTCGCGCGGCGAACCCGGCCTTGGGTAATCAAGTCGTTGGCTACGCGGCGAGCCGTGTTGATGGGAATGGCGAAACCAATGCCCGCCGTTGTGCCGCTGGGCGCATAGATCGCGCTGTTGATTCCAATCACTTCTCCGCGCGTGTTGAGTAGCGGGCCGCCAGAATTTCCGCGATTGATCGCAGCATCGGTCTGGATGGCTTCGTCGATAAACGTGTTGTCGTCAGTCTGCACGGTGCGCCCGAGCGAGCTCACCACGCCGGTGGTCAGCGTGCTTTGAAAGCCAAAGGGATTGCCGATGGCCAGAACGCGTTGCCCCACCAGCAGATTGCGTGAATCACCGAGCGGCAGCGGCGTCAGCTTGTGTGTGCCGGGGTCAATCTGTATCAGGGCAATGTCGTTGCGCGTGTCTGCGCCGACGTACTTGGCCCTGAAGTGCGACTGATCGCCGAGGGTGACTTCGATCGTCTGAGCACCCTCTACGACGTGATAATTCGTCAGGATGTGGCCGGCGGTGTCGATCACAAAGCCCGATCCTGCCCCCTCCACCGGTACGGCGTTGAAAAAGAAGTCGTACTCGACGGTGCGCGTCACGATGTTCGCGACGGCCGGCGAGGCCTGCTTGTATATGCGAACATTTTCTGCCTCGGTGGGATCGAGGCTGACCTCGGAATTCGCCGGCAGGGGCAGCGCGCTCGCCGTTGTGGCGACGCGTTGGCCATAGCGCGATCCGGCCCAGTAGGCAGCCAGTCCCACCATCAAGCCGAGAGCCAGCAACCGAATCGCGCGCCGAGGATGTTGTGCTTCGGCCATCGCCAGCGATTCTCCGATTCTACAGCCAACCAAACCGCTCGAAGAGCCATTTCGCCTACCCATTGAAACGCGCGGTCATTCAGAAATGTTTCGCAGGGCGGCAATCTGCCTGAACTTTGCAACGAGCGCATCGACCTCCCGCTCGGTCTGTTCGATCGTTCCCGAGCAGTCGATCACGTCATCCCCCAGGCCGCGCTTTTCATCAATCGGCATTTGCGAGGCAATCCGGCGCTCGGCCTGCTCGGCTGTTAAGCCACGGGTCGTCAGACGCTCGATCTGTTGCTCGGGACGGCACCAGCACACCACGACCCGATCGAAGTTCCTCTTTGCTCCCGCTTCGAGGATCAGCGCTGCGTCTTCAAACGCGAAGTCAGGACCGCCGGGCCGGTCCAGTGCCGAAAACCATCCCGCGGCAATTTGCTGGATTCGCGGATGAATGATTTGATTCAAGCGCGCGCGCTTTACCGAGTCGGCGAAGACGATCGCGCCGAGCGCTCGTCGATCGACCGTCCCGTCGGGCGTGAGAATTCCGGCACCGAATTCGCGCACCACTTCGTCGTACGCCGCCTGGTCCGGTTCCAGAAGCTCGTGGGCGAGAACGTCTGCATCGAGGACCTGGCAACCGCGCGCGCGCAGCATGGCCGCCACGGTGGATTTTCCCGAGGCGATTCCGCCCGTCAGGCCAATGCGCAACATCAGATGCGCGAAGACGCGACCGCCGGGGCGCGCGCGCCGCGCCGCAGCCGTGCCGCCCTGACCGTGTTGCTCATCAGCATGGCGATGGTGAGCGGGCCAACGCCACCCGGCACGGGCGTATAGGCGCCAGCGACTTCGACCACTTCGGGATGAACGTCGCCGGCGAGAATCGATCCCTTGGTGCGGAAGGATTCAAGCTTGGCAGGGAATTTGGCGAAGATACGCTCGGCCTCCGCCGCATCCTTCACCACGATCTGTCCCACGTCGATCACCGTTGCGCCCGGGCGCACAAAATCGGGCGTGACCAGCGCCGCTTTGCCGATGGCCGCGACGATGATATCGGCGCGTCGCGCGATCCCCGCCAGATCCTTGCTCTTCGAGTGGCAGATCGTAACGGTCGCGTTGGCGTGCAGGAGAAGCAGAGCCATGGGCTTGCCCACGATGTCGCTGCGGCCAATGACCACTGCGTTTG
Organism: Candidatus Acidiferrales bacterium; assembly: GCA_030037525.1. GTDB lineage: Bacteria > Acidobacteriota > Terriglobia > Acidiferrales > UBA7541 > Palsa-295. The sequence continues at coordinate 57,141 of JASHRC010000269.1, forward strand.
CGCCCTCGATGGGAATGTTGCTGCGGCGCAGAATTTCCATTACGCCGGCGGGCGTGCAGGCCACCAGCGCGGGGCGCCCGGCAACCAGACGGCCAACGTTGACGGGATGAAAGCCATCGACGTCTTTGTCTGGAATCATGGCGTCTAAAATTTTCTTGGAATCGATCTGCTTGGGGAGCGGCATCTGCACCAAAATGCCGTCCACATCGTCGCGGTGGTTTAGCTCATCGACTAGCGCGAGTAGCTGTTCGGTGGTGGTCGAAGCGGGCGGTGTCATGTGGAAACTCGCCAGACCCAGTTTTTCGCAGGCCGCAATTTTGCTGTTGACGTAGAGCTTCGAGGCAGGATCCTCACCCACGCGCACCGCCGCAAGTCCCGGGCGAATTCCGGCCGCGGCGAGCGCGGTGATTTCCGCCTCAAGTTCGGAATAGATTTGGTCACGTATGGCGTTGCCGCTGAGAATGCGCGCCGACAATGGATGCTCCTTGCATGAATTTGACGTGCGCCGGAATCCCAAATCATAACACATGCGACTGGAGCCCCGCTGCGAGCGGCCGGGGAATCGCCGTTGTACAATGTTGTCCGGGTGAGAACGGAAGTCATAGATGATTTTCCGAGAAATCTCCGAACGCAGGCAGCTCGAACAGGCGATGCGCG
>JASHRC010000270.1 GCA_030037525.1 Candidatus Acidiferrales bacterium
CAGATCAATGCTCTTCCGATGGCGAACGGTAATTACACCGAGATTATCAGCCTTTCCGCGGGCACAAGCGTAGGCGTCGACAACGCCACCGGGGTAGGCAAGGGGACGCAGGACATCAGCGCCAATGGCGTCGATCCCGGATCAAACAATTTCCAAATGGACGGCGTGGCGGTGAACAACATCGCCAACTCGGGTAGCGCCAACGACGGCACAATTTACACCGGTATCCCCATTCCCAGCACCGACGCCATCGGTGAATTCAAGGTCCAGACGTCGACTTATGACGCAAGCTACGGGCGCAACCCCGGAGCCAACGTGACAGTGAGTACGAAGTCAGGTACAAACGACTTCCATGGGTCCGCATTCGAGTTTTTCCGCAATTCTGTTCTCAATGCGGATGACTTCTTCTACCTCAAGACACCCGATCACCAGCATCAGATCCTCAATCAAAACCAGTTTGGCGGCACACTGGGCGGTCCGATTAAGAAGGACAAGCTTTTCTTCTTCTTCAGCTATAGGGGGACGCGCGGAAAGAACGGCGTCGCAGCGCAAGGGGAAACCTTCGGCGCGATACTGCCTACTGCGCTCAACCCCTACGCGGCCATCGGCTCGCGCGGAACCTGCAATGCACCTGCTTCTGTTCCGGACCTAGCGACGATTGCTAGTGAGTGCGACGCGACCGCACAGGCGTTTGCGAGCGCTATGGGAATCTTGAATCCTGTCAGCCTCAGGATTTTCCAACTGACCACCGGAAAAAATGCAGGCGTCCCGGTAAACTACTACATACCAGCACCGGTTTCCGATCCGCAGTTTTGCAAACTCGACACCGAACTCCCGAGTGCCTACAGCTGCAATTTCACGGTGCCCGCGATCTATAACGAAAATCAATACATCGGCAACGGCGACTGGATCATCAACAGCAAGAACACCTTTCAGACCAAGTACTTTTTTCAAGCCGCTCCTCAGACGTTATACCTGGGCCAAGCGGGTGGCGATCTGCCCGGCACTCCTGAATATACGCCGTGGGGAAATCAGGCAGCGGTGGCAAGGCTGACATCGACCCTCACAAATACCTTCATCAACGAAGTTCGCATGTCATATCAGCGCAATAACGCAAGCGCCACTGTGGCTGTGCCTCCCGGCGGCTGCCCCGGTGCGGGCTCCTTCACGGGCTTAGAGGGATGCGGCTCACCCAACGCCCTAGGTATGCAGCCCCTGGGTCCCAACTTCTACGAGCCGCCCACGATCATCGACGTCGTGGACGATTGGCAGGCGTTTGGGGGCCTGCTTCCGTTCCAGGGCCCCACCAATCAACTCCAGGCTGCCGATCAGATTTCCTGGCTGCATGGCAGGCACAGCATCCGGGCAGGCTACGAGTATGAATGGACGAATTGGCCGTTGGTCGATCAGGGACTGATGCAAGGCCTGTACCTGCTCCTCGGAGCTGGCGCGATTCCGGGGTATTCAGGTCTTGAACAGGGCGGAAGCGCTGGCCCGGTCTGGAACGTAGGCTGCCTGTTTTGCGTAAAGGGCACGACGCCATATGGCAACAGTTCTGCGATCGACCACTTCTACAAACTACCGAACCAGGACACCTACGTGCTGGACGACTGGAAAGTAAGTTCACGGCTCACCCTGAACATCGGCTTGCGATGGGAATATGACGGCTTGCTCAGTGACAGGGATGGCCGCCTGACTCAGGTGTGGCTTGATCGGATGGCTGCAGATGCCATCGTGCCCAACTCGCTTGCGCAAGCCCTCACCGACCCCGCAGGTGTTCAGCAATACGTTGTGCCCAGCAACTTCGAGTCGCACTTCTCGAAGTTTGGGCTACCTCCCTCTGGCGTGGGCACATCCACAAACCAGCATAGTGTCGAGGGACACACGCCCTATAGCGACTTCGCACCGCGGTTCGGCTTCGCTTGGCAACCTTTGACAAACGGCAAGCTTGTCATACGGGGCGGCGGCGGCATTTTCTACAACCGCGTCGGTCTGGACAGCGTCGTCCACGCCTATGAGCAAGGGTACCCGTACGCAGCTACGTACGACTTCACCGCCGGGAGCTCGCGATGGCTGCAAGCCACGATCTGGCAGCCTTACCCGCAGATCGAATTGGCTTGCATGACCGGGGATCCGAACTGCAACAGCGAGCCGCTCGGCCAGGGGTTTGCGCCTCGATATTCAAACTGGACGGGAAATCCGGCGACCAGCGTGTCTTCAGGCTTGAGCACTCCCTTTGTCCCGGCCGCCGTCCATACGCCACTGGTCCGGGAATACAGCTTGGGCTTCCAGTACGAGTTCGCCCCCGGCTGGGTGCTCGACCTTGGGTATGTGGGTTCCAGCGGGATTAATCTGCTCGACTACAACCACAATCATAATGAGGCGATCTTGGCGACGCCCACTAATGCCTATAGCTTTACGTGTAACGGAGCAACTCCAGACATTTGCAACACCTCCCTCAATGCCACCTGGAGGGTACCATATCCAGGGTACACGCCCTCCGGCCTGCAAGGTTCCGACTTTGATGGCTATTCCAACTACAACAGCCTTCAGGCAACGGTTCGTCATCAGTTCAGGCACGGTCTGACATTCCAGGGCGCTTACACCTGGGACAAGGACCTGTCGGACATCTTTTACAGTTTCACGGCAAACATCAACAATGCACTCTGTGTAAAGTGCCAATACGGTCGTGCCTCTTTCGATCGGCCGCAGCGCTTCGTCGCAAGCTACAGTTATGACCTGCCTTTTGGGAAGGGCATGTCAGGATTCGCAGGCAGGGCGGTTAGTGGCTGGAATGTCTCCGGAATCACCATCGTCCAGTCAGGAGATCCCTTGACGTTCGTTCAGTCAGGCGGCATGGGACCGAACTCATTGGCAGCAACCGGAGGAGCGTACGGCACGAGCACAACCACGTATCTCGACGGAGTCTCGACTGCTCAGTACTGCCCTGGCTTCAACAACCACAATATCCTTGCGTCGGGCCCAATCACGTCGAGAGTTGGCACAAATCCGCTAAACGGCACCGGCTATTTCAACCTTGCGGGGTTCTGTAACGCGCCCATTGTCCCGTACGGAGACCCCACGGCTACAGCTTTTGGAAACAGTCCTGTCGGCGCCGTGCTCGGCCCCGGCCAATTCAACTGGGATATCTCAATTCAAAAGACCACCGCGATCACCGAGCGGGTGAAACTCCAGTTCCGAACCGATTTCTATAACGCCTTCAACCACCCCCAGTTTGCTGATCCCGGAGGTCTCTCGTTCGGGACAATCGGCTTCGAGGATATAACAGGGACAACACCGGCGGCGGCACAGGATGTAATGATTGCCCACACTAACGTGAATCCCCGACTGATTCAGTTCGGGTTGCACCTGTTGTTCTAGACCCGGAACCCATAGCGGGCGCCACGGAGAGTTGATCGGTTCGGGTCGGCCCGGCGCGAGTGTACTACCCCCGACCACCCGCGAGCAGGCGCGGAGAGCATCCACGCTCTTCGCTCCTGCTCCCTTACTTGGCACTTATCCTTGACGACGAGGGCGTGCCGCTCCGGCGCTCTGTGCAAGGTGTTCCCGACACCGCTAGTTGCGGTATCCTGAGTCGCGCGGAGTTGACCCATGTCCTCATCATCTCGCCTGTCCACCGAAGAATGCAGCGCCCGCAAGGCATTCCACGAGGAGATCGCCAGGCAAAATCTCGTGCCGCTATGGGAGCGCCTCGCAGCGCTCGTGACACGCTCGCCCGAGCCTGCCGCCCGCCCAATTCATTGGCGATACTCGACCGTACGCGCAAGTTTGCTCAATGCGGGCCGGTTACTGACCGTTGAGGAAGCCGAGCGCCGGGTCCTCATCCTGGAAAATCCGGGGTTGCCGGGTCAATCGCAGATTACAGACTCTCTTTTCTCCGGATTCCAGCTTCTGATGCCCGGTGAACGAGCGCACGCCCATCGCCACACGGCGAGTGCGCTACGAGTGTTTCTCGAAGGCTCCGGCGCGTACACGGCCGTCAACGGCGAACGCACCAAGATGGAACGCGGGGATTTTGTGATCACGCCGGGTTGGACCTGGCACGATCATGGCAACGACGGCCCTGACCCGGTGATTTGGCTCGACGGCCTGGATGTCCCGATCGTGAATCTATTCAAAACTAGTTTCTCCGAAGGCAGCGCCGCGCAGCAGACCGAGGGTCCGCCCCAAGGCGATTGCGAGGCGCGATATGCCGCTGGGCTTTTGCCGGAGGGCTGCAAGGCGGAATCGCTATCGTCGCCATTGCTGAATTATCGCTACGGGCGGGCGCGCGAAAGCCTCGCGGCGCTGTTGCGCAACGGCCCGATCGATCCTTGCCACGGCGTGAAGCTCCGCTACGCCAATCCACTCACAGGCGGATCGGCAATGTCGACGATCAGCGCGGCCATCCAGTTGCTGCCATCTGGATTCCGCACGGCCCCGTATCGCTCTACCGACGGAACCGTTTTCGTGGTGATCGAGGGCCACGGACACAGCGATATCGGCGATGCATCCTTTGATTGGGCGGAGAATGATGTGTTCGTCGCGCCGAGCTGGGGGCTCGGGCGCCATCACGCGCAGAACGAAGCGGTCGTTTTCAGCTTTTCCGATCGCGCGGCACAGGAAAAACTCGGCCTCTGGCGCGAGCAGCGCGACACCTGAGCGGCGAACGATCAACAACAAAACGAGCAGCGCCTCGGTCCGTACAGTCGTTCGTGCCGAAAACTCGCCAGCCGCGCACGTACCTGCGGGCATCTGGGTCGCTGGCGCGGAAATTTCCGGCAAGGTGGGCGGCCATCGGAGCGCTTTGCCTTATAGTGCAGGCGCGCGCTCGGTGGGCTAGGGTCGCCGCCGAAGCGGCCGGAGCGACCTAGCCGCGGCCGATGAACGGCATCTTCGTTGCCATCACAGTCATGAATTGGACATTGGCCTCCAGTGGCAGCGAAGCCATGTACACCACAGCGCGCGCAACATCCGCCGGGTCCATCCTGGGTTCAACCGCGATCGTGCCATTGGCCTGAGGAACCCCTTTCTTCATCCTTTCCGTCAGTTCCGTCGACGCATTCCCGATATCGATCTGACCGCAGGCGATGTCGTATTTCCGGCCATCGAGCGACGTCACTTTGGTGAGCCCTGTGATTCCGTGCTTCGAGGCCGTATAAGGAGCGGAGTTCGGGCGCGGGCTGTGAGCCGAGATGGAGCCGTTGTTGATGATGCGGCCGCCGCGGGGTTCCTGGCTCTTCATGATTTTGAAGGCTTCCTGCGTGCAGAGAAAGGCTCCGGTGAGATTGGTTTCGACGATGGATCTCCACTGCTCGTACGACAAGTCTTCCAGGGGCACGGCGGGCCCGGAGATGCCAGCGTTGTTGAACAGCAGGTCGAGCCGCCCGAAGGTGTCCTTGGTCCTGGCGAAGAGCCCCCGCACCGAACCGGGATCGGTGACGTCGGCGGGCACGACCAGAGGTTGCGAATGGGCCTGTGTCAGTTGCTGTGCCGTTGCTTCCAGTTTTTCCTTGCGCCGACCGGCCAGCACAAGCGTGTAGCCGTTCTGCGCCAGGGCGACGGCCACGTGCCTGCCGATTCCGCTTCCCGCTCCCGTGACCAGGGCAACCTTCGGCGATCGGTCCATGAGGCTCCTCCGCTAAAACCTGTGCGGGAGAGTATACAAAGCAAGGACAATTCTCCAGCAGAGTGCCCCTGTTTCGGGCAGATTGGATCCAACTCGTCGAGACCCTTCGCAAGAGTCGCAACGACTGGCGACGTCGACGCTGGCGGGCGCAAAGCGACGAGTGGATCGGCAGTTAGAAACTGGTGGTACGTAGCACCGCCTGGGGTATAGAGCAATCGACGCGGAGAATCGCCGAGAATCCTCAACTAACAGGGGAACTCATGACATCATGGCGATTTGAAAGCAGGATGGGAATCGGGATTTACGCTGCGTATGGCACCAATGCCTCTTAGAATCAGAAACCTCGGTGACCTAGAGCATGCCCGCTGATCCCGCGGCCGGACGCCCGATCGAGATCGCGGAAAGGCGAGTGGGCGCCGTACTTCGCTTCCTGGTCGGTGCTGCCATCGTTTCTTCTTGGCGTTGCCTAAAAAACCTCATCAAGTTCTTCTTAGGCCGCAAAACCTGCGTCAACGAGAAGGGCCTTTTCCTACGGCAGTTCGTGCTGCATCGGACCGGGCTGCGACCAATAAGCAAAATTACGTCGACGGGGCTCAAGAGCGAGGGGGCAGGCTCGCAAGCGGTCATGATCATGAACGCCATTAGCTTCGCCCGATTCCTTGGCCTTACATACGTACATACCCCGTTCAGTCTGATCCAGCACGCCCAGCGGCCGATGGCGGAATGGGTTGCCGCCTGGGAATCGCTTTTCAATCTGGGCGCGGGCGAGATCGCCTGCGACGCCGCGCGGCACGAAGCGGTCAATTTCTGTTACAACTTCAACGAGCTCGATCTGTGTTTCCGATGGCGCCGCCGTTGGGACGAGCTGGCGGATCATTTCAAAGGAATGATTCCCGAGTTCCGACGCAAGTACTACGGGAACAAGTCTCCGCGGACGACGGGCCACGTGACGATCGCCGTGCATGTGCGGCGGGGCGATGCTAGCCATGACGACCCTGTGTACTTCACCAGCAACGAAAGAATCCTGCGGACCGTCATGGCAACGAAATCGATTCTCGATTTGAGCGGCGTTGGGTACCAAATCCGTCTGTTCTCGCAGGGCGCCCCCGCTGATTTTGGGCGGTTATCCTTGCCCGAGGTGGAATTCCTTCTCGATGCGGACGCGGTATGGACGATGCAGGAATTGATCGAGGCGGACATACTCATCATGGCGAAGGGCTTTTTCAGCTATTACGCGGCACTGATTTCCGACGGGATCAAGATTTTCGAGCGGCAAAAGGTTTCGCGAGAAGATCTACTTCCAAGCTGGAAATGGCTATCCGTTCCGTTCAACGATGATTGGATCCCGTGCCACGGGGACGGCTCTTTCGACGAGGCGGCGTTCAAGCGACGACTCGTTCTCGCCATCCAGGGAAAGGCCAAGCCGAGCTCGAGTCCGGATTCGCTCGACGGTGGCCGCAGTCGGACTTGATATCGCTAGGGGAGATTGCCTGACCGCGCTCCTCCATTTCCCCAATGACGCCCTAGTCGACGAAATCTGGTGGCGCTCAGATAGGGCGCGCCCGGAGAGTCCGACCTTCTGCATCGGCTATGCCCGGAGCCGCCTCAGTTGGTTTTTGAGGCGGCTGACTCGATACGCCATCCAGGGAAAGACCAAAGTTATACCCGCCCCCATGCGTTGCGGAAGAACACCGCGCGTCGTCTTGTTGAGCTGCGCGTCTCTCCAGAAGAATTACAGTAATTACTTGTGCAAAGCGCCCGCTCTAGCGCCTCTAGCATCGCTCTCGGTTTGCTAGTCTAAAGATAAGCAAGGTCCCAGAGGTGGTTCGGCGAAGACGGAGCCCTTACGCCGCTAAATGCAAACTGCCATCCCCGGTGTGCGATAGCGAAGTCACCTTCAGAGACAGAGCCAAAGGAGCTCACTGTGAAGACTCTCTCGATTTGGCTGTTCACGACATGCGCCCTGGCGCTTGGCGCCGCACCTTCGCCTGTACATGCGCAAGGCAGCAGCACCATCGCAGGCGGGAACCAGTTGGCAAGCAGCACCGTGAGCGCTGGGCCGAATGTTTCGCGGACAACGAAAGCGGTCAACTATCGCCGCGCCGGTGGCTCGACCAAGATCGGGTTTAAGGGGACCGAGCTGCTGGCACAAGCTTCGGGCGAGGCTAAGGTGGAGAACAAGAACGGGCGCATCGAAATCGAAGCCAAATTTACGAATCTGGAAGAAGCGACCAAGTTCGGCCTCGAGTATCTGACCTATGTTCTGTGGGCGGTTTCTCCACAGGGCCGCGCACTGAACCTGGGGGAGATCGATTTGAACAGCGGCAGCGGACGTGTGAAGGCGATCACCGACTTGCAAACTTTTGGCATGGTTGTAACGGCGGAGCCTTATTTTGCCGTGACGCAGCCCAGCAACATGGTCGTCCTCGAAAATGATCCCTTGCAAGGCACGGCCAAGGTGGAAAACATCGACGCGCAATACGAGTTACTCGGCCGCGGAGTGTACTCGGCTTCTAACACGAGAATCGAGGAAGCGATTTTCGGAATCGACCGCAACACACCGCTGGAGTTGTTTGAAGCGCGCAACGCGCTACGCATTGCACACAACGCTGGCGCCGACAAGTATGCGGCTTCCACCTTGGCCAAGGCGGAGTTGCAACTAAAAGGCACGGAGGATGCGTACCGCCAGAAGCGTGACAAGAAAGCGGTGGAGGCAGCAGCGCGTGAAACCATCGAAACTGCCGAAGAAGCCCGCGTCATGGCCGTGAAGCAGAAGGCCGAGGAGGAGGCACAAGCGCAAGCCGCGGCCGATAAGCTTGCGGCCGAGCAGCGCGAGGCCAAGGCGCGCGCTGATGCAGAAGCCGAAATCAAGCGCCGTCAAGAAGCCGAAGAAGCCATGCAAGCCGCCGAAGCCGCCAAAGCCGAAGCGGAGCGCCTGAAAGCGGAAGCCGAAAAAGCGGCTGCGGAAGCAGCGCGGCAAGAACAACAAGCGGAGCAAGCTAAGGCCGCGGCTCTCGCGGAACAGCAAGCCGCCCTGGAACAGAAGAAAGCCGCCGAGGCGGATGCCGCCAAAGCTCGCCAAGTTGCCGCTCAAGCCGAAGAGGAGAAGGCCGAGCTTCGCGCCCAATTGCTCGATCAATTGAACTCCATTCTGCAAACACGAGATTCCGCTCGGGGCTTAATCGTGAATATGTCGGACGTCTTGTTCGACACCGGGAGCTACACACTGAGAGTCGGTGCGCGGGAAAAGTTGGCGAAGATTTCCGGCATCTTGCTTGCACATCCTGGTCTGTCCCTGCAAATCGAAGGGCACACCGACAGCGTGGGCAGCGATGATTTCAATCAGGAGCTTTCCGAGCGCCGCGCCGGCTCCGTGCGGGATTTCCTAACCGACCAAGGCGTTCCGGCGCCGTCCATTACCGCGCGAGGCTTTGGAAAAACGCAACCAGTCGCCTCCAACGACACCCCGGAAGGCCGCCAGCGCAACCGGCGCGTAGAGTTGGTCGTGAACGGCGACGCCATCGGCACGACGTCGGCGCGAGATGCCGACAACACAAACAACACGACGCCATAGGGGTCCCGAGGTGCTTTGTCGGACTGCTGCCTCGTTGCTGGCAGGGCGTGGGCGTACGGTAATTTATGGGTAGGAACTGACGTTCTCGTCTTTTTCCTCCGAGATCTGCTGTTGAAGCCTTCAGAAAACTAGGAAGGGTTCCCCCTGTCAGGTCCAGTCCCTATCTCCCGCAGATCCTGAAGTTGCCGGTGTCTAGAAGGAGAATCGCACTGAGAACTGAAACGCGCGTGGAAGGCCGTTTGGGCTGATTTCTTGGTAGGTTCCAAAATTTCCTGGGCCCGAGTTGGGCACCAAATAGCAGGTCTGGTTCAGTGTTTGGCCGTCGCCGCAATTGGTCCCGATAGGGTTGTATTGTATCTGGTTAATGCCGTCGCCGTTCTGCACATAGAAATTGGCATGATTGAACAAATTGAACACTTCCACTTGAAATTTCAATTCCTTGCCTTCCTCAATCGAGAAACTGCGCGCCAACCCTACGTCGATCCTCTCCAACCACGGGCCATAGAAGGAATTCAGGCCGATGCCTGGCGTAGGGCCAGCTCCATTGATGCCTCCTGCGGTGTTCGCGGTGTCCTCATTAAAAGCGGTGTCATTCAGATTGTCGTTGGCGCCATCGCAATTGCTGAAGGAGAGAGTCGAACTGGTGCAGGCGGGTGCCAACAAACCAGCATAAGGACGGCCAGAGGAAAACTCCATCACGCTACTGAGCCTCCATCCTTGCAGCAACGCTCGGCCCATGCCCGAAGCTGCGAATCTTTCCAATCCCGGCTGATATACGGCCGCGAAAGTGAGCTTATGCCGCTGATCGAGCAGCGAAGGAGCGTGCGTATTGCTGAAGTCGAACTGATTGTTGAAATCCATGCCGTCGTGCATCATGCTCTTGGCCAACGTATAGGCAACCTGCAAGGAAAGCCCGCGGGTCATCCGGCGCTGCAACTGAGCGAAAAATGAGTTGTACTGGTTCTGGCCCGGACTGATCAGCTCGTTGATCTGGCCGAGGTTGGGGTTGATGTAGCCTTCCGTGAGCAGGCCGTTATCCATGGTGGGCAGAGTGTAGCTGGGTCCAGTGCATGGCGCAGCGACTGTGGCGGGAGGACACACGATGTAGGTCGTCGTGCCCTGCAACGGATACAAGTTCATGTCATAAGCGCTGCCCGAGAGAATATGCAAGCCGTGGTTCCACATGGTGCCGATACTCAGGGTTGTGTTTTCGGCTAGCTCCCGCTCGATCTGCAAACTGCCTTGCTCAATGTAGGGCGCGCGGAAATGCGGCGAAACCAGGGAAATGTCCAGCGGCGCCTGGAACGAAGCGGTCGCTGGAAAAATGCTCGGAAAGGTCGGGCTTTGTTGATTCGGTGGAGCGCTGGTCGGGCTAACGCTTATCGAAAACTGTTGCGTGTTGAGCCCATTCGAAATAACGGCATTGCGGTAATTCAGACCGTTCATGTTCGTGTAGAACATGCCAAATCCGCCGCGCACGACCGTCTTCACCATCGGCTGCCAGGCAAATCCGAAGCGGGGCGCGAGGCGGAGAAATTGATTCGGATATTGCCCAGTGAGCGGGAACGCCGGATTTTCCTGCGGCTGAGGATAGACCTGAAAATCTTCGCGCAAGCCCATCTCCAGCGTGAGTTGCGGTAACGCGCGATACGTATCCTGCACGTAGAAACCGTAATAAGGAACGGCAAAAGAAAAAGTCGGATTCCCAAAAGCCTGGCTGAACAAGGTGTACTCGCCGAGCGCCAAGGATTCTAGATTCGGAAATTCGTACAGGCCGAGCGGCGAACCAAAATCAATAGCCTCGTTTGGATCCGCCCCGCCATCGTCGGTGTCCGCGTCCCAGGTGCGATTGAAATCAAAACCGAATTGCAACGTGTGCTTGTCCATCACGAAGTCAACACGGTCCGCCAGTGAATATTGCCTCTCGAACACTCGTCCGATGGAAAACGCATTGTTTCCCATTATGAACGCAGCCGGACTGTCTAGAACGATAGTGGGAGTGTTCGGAGCCAGCCCGGTGGGCGTCGCAATTTCGTTGTCTTGCGAGGTGCTTGCGTGAAACTCGTTCAGCACTCTTGAGTTAAATGTGTGCGTCCATCCCAGAGTGGCCTGGTAGGTACGGACAAACGCGTTGGCCAGCGATTGCGTTCCGTAGTTACCCACTGTGGGGTCAAGGATCACGCCGCCGGGGGAATCGAAGTGGTTGACATTGAAGGTGAGGAACAAACTGTCGCGGTCGCTGGCCTGATAATCCAGCCGGGGCGTAATCACCCAATCGTTGCCCGTCCTGGTTTTGATTCCGAGGTTGGAGTTCAGCGCGTTAATGGTATTCGAGATTTGCTGGAGGTAGATCGCGTAATACGGATCGCCGGGGAGCTGGAGTGTGGTATCGAGATTCGGCACCGGCAAAGGTCCGTTAGGCGGTGGCAGCGCTGGCGCCGTGCTTACCGAGGACGGGAAGAAATTAGCCAGCACAAAAGCGCCCAGGTTCGAGGAGTTCGTTGTCAGAGCCTGGTTGATGACCGAAATCGGATTGTTGCGCAGTTGCTGCTCGTAATCGACGAAGAACCACAGTTTGTTGCGGACAATCGGTCCGCCCAGGTTTGCTCCGAATTGCTGCAGCGAGTCGTTTGGCTTGGGGTTGCCAGCCAATTCATCCAGTTGGTCATTAGCTCCGAATA
>JASHRC010000271.1 GCA_030037525.1 Candidatus Acidiferrales bacterium
GGGATGGGTGTCGTGTACAAGGCCGAGGACACGACGCTCGGTCGGACCGTCGCTCTGAAGTTCCTGCCGAGTGAAGTCTCAAGCGATAAACAAGCACTGGAACGCTTCCTGCGCGAAGCGCGTGCAGCGGCTGCACTGAATCATCCCAACATCTGCACGATTCATGAGATTGGCGAGCATGATGGCCAGCGTTTCATCGCCATGGAGTTGCTTGAGGGCCAGACGCTCAGGCAACGCATCGGCGGGAAGCCGCTGCCTCTCGATATCTTGCTCGATGTGGGCACTCAGATTGCGGACGCGCTGGCAACGGCACACGCCAAGGGCATCGTCCATCGGGACATCAAGCCAGCTAACATCTTCATCACCGAGCGAGGCCAAGCGAAGATTCTGGACTTTGGCCTAGCCAAACAGATGCCTCGTGCAGCAGCAGCGAAGGCAGAATCGACTACCGAAGATCAAGATCCGCACCTCACAAGTCCCGGTGTGGCGCTCGGAACGGTCGCCTATATGTCGCCCGAACAGGTGCGAGGCGAGGAGGTGGACTTGCGGACCGACCTGTTCTCCCTGGGGATCGTGCTGTACGAAGCAGCCACGGGGCGACAGGCATTTGGGGGGACCACCTCGGGGATGATCTTCGACGCGATCCTAAACAGAGCTCCGTCATCGCCGGTGCGACTGAACCCGGACCTGCCGCACAAGCTCGAAGAGATCATAAACAAGGCCCTCGAGAAAGACCGCTCGCTGCGCTGCCAATCCGCTGTCGAGATGCGCACGGACTTGCAGCGGCTGCGACGAGACCTCGGCCAACTACATTCTGCTCCACCGCCGGGGGCGCACCCTGTGACAAGCGGCCCTTCGAGACCGACGGAGAGCAAGAAGAAGACAGGGAAGCAGAACAAGGCGATCGATTCGCTGGCGATCTTACCGCTAGAAAACACCAGCGGCGATCCGGAGACGGAATATCTGAGCGATGGAATTGCAGAGACCCTGATCAATACCCTCGCGCAACTTCGCAAGATACGCGTCGTTCCGCGGACGCTGGCGTTCCGCCACCGTGGGTCGGCGGTGGATCCGCTGTCTGCGGGACGCGAACTGGGCGTGAGAGCGGTGCTAGCAGGCCGCATGATGCAGCGAGGCGATGATCTGGTCGTTTCGGTCGAGCTGGTTGACGTGGAGCGGCAGGCGCAGCTCTGGGGCGGTCGCTACAACCGGAAAATGACGGACCTGGTCGCATTGCAGGAAGAGCTGACAACCGAAATATCGGAGAAGCTGAAACTACAGCTCACGGGCGAAGAGAAAAGGAGGCTCCGCAAGCGCCCCGCGCAGAACAACGAGGCCTACCGCCTGCTACTACAGGCCCGACATTACGCGGGCAAAATGTCAGCCGATGGAATTCGCAAGGCGATCGCGCTTTGCCAGCAAGCCGTTGACGTCGATCCGACCTACGGTGCGGCCTACTCGTTGCTATCGTCTGCGTATGGCAATCAGGCACTCCTCGGATACGCCCCATCCGAAGAGGTCTACCCGCGAATGAGGGCTGCGGCGCAGAGGGCCGTCGAGTTGGACGAAACGCTCGCCGCCGCTCATGTGAGCTTGGCTTTAGTACTGTTCAATCAAAGTTGGGATTTTCCTGGCGCCGAACGGGAAGTGGAACGCAGCCTGGAGCTGAACCCGAATCTGTCGGAAGCGCACAATGCGTCGGCGCTGTTGAACCTAAGCCGCGGCCGCTTCGAAGAGGCAATCGCTGCGGAGAAGCGCGCCATCGAACTTGAACCGCTCCTTCCGCCACGGTTATTCACTTTGGGTTTGGTCTACTATTGCGCCAGACGCTTCGAAAATGCCATAGAGCAAATCCGGAGGGGCCTCGAGATGCAACCGGGCAATGCCCTCGGCCATGTCCTGATGGCCGACGCATACGCGTATGCGGGTCAACCCGAGAAGGCCATCGCGGAGTGCGAAAAGGCCTTGGAGCTGGGGCGCAGCGCAGAAATGGTCCGCCTAAACGCCGCAGCTACGTACATCAAAGCCGGCAAGGTCGAAGAGGGTCGCAAGATTGCCAATGAAGCCGAAGAAACCTGGAATCCAAGCGTCCCCGTGTCACATCTGCTCGCATCTGTCCACGCGCGCCTCTGCGAAAAGGATGCGGCTTTCGCGTGGCTGGAAAAGGCATTTCAAGAGCACGCCACCTTCCTGCGGTATCTCAAGGTTCATCCGTTGTTCGATGGCCTGCGCGACGACCCAAGATTCGACGCGCTCGTGAAGCGCATGGGCATTCCGGACTGATCGCCTGGAAAGACGCCGACCCCGACATCCCCATCCTAAAGCAAGCCAAGGCGGAGTACATGAAGTTGCGATAGCCCTTTACGACGTCCAGAATCCCCTGAGCAAGTCGGGCAATACCTCACCCGTCCCCAAGTGGCATTCCGTGAACGCGGACGCATTTGCGGGTTCCTCCGGCCATCAAGTAGATGGTTCGCGCACGCCCGCGAACGATAGTTGGTTGCGATACCGGGAGTCGAGGCTCCAGCCCGCGAGGTTTTTCCAAAAATAATGGGTTTCTTACTAACTTTTTCGCACGTTCAGCTTACGAACAGGCGAAGTGCCCAGAATTTTGACTGCTTCTTTTTTTCCATATTTGAAGGGAAAATTCAACGCCCGTTTTCGAGGATTTTTCGGGATAAATTGGGACAAATCCGCGAAAGACTGGCTGGTACAGCGAAGTCAGACAGGTATGCGATCTCGACCTCCCGACAGTTGGCCTCATCCGCCGCGATGCGGCAAAGCTTTCAAATGTATTCGTTTCGCCGCGTTTGTGGCACGACGAGGTTCTGCGCGACTAGCTCTGGAGTTAGCTTCATGTCCGGGAGCTTGACGCGCAGTTCCTCACTAAACTCACGGCCGAGGAGAACGAACGCCATGCGAGCAAGATGGCCCGACTTGGGGTCGTCTCTTCCTGCGCTTGTAATTGCCCAAGCTCTTTCCTCGATTTCGGCGACTTACGTTCTTCGAAAATGCTCACCGCAGGTCCGCAATTCCCCGCGTAAGCTGGCGTGCGGTCGAAACAAGCCTTAGGTCCAAGCTGCTCGGAGCACGCGCACAATTATGTAGGCCGTTGCCGATGCGCTGCCACCGGCGCCAAGCACGTACTGTCATGGCTTTCTCGATTCGGCTGCGCGACACATACTTGGCGTCGCACCGGTGCCTTTATAATCGAGCTTCCCATTCGCCTCGTGCTTGTAGCGGACCAGCGCGTCGCGGCAAACTACCTTAGGGGTTTCCAGATTCCCGCCGCAGTGGAAGCTACTCGCATCATCGATGCTGCCAGTGCCGTTGTAAATCGCGGTTTCGGGATAAGCGCAGACCGGCCGTGTGCGGCCCGTCTTGGGCGCGGCAGAACCCCCCGCGGCAGGCAACGACTCCGGAGCCACTCCATGCTCCACCCAGTCGACAAGTGCGGCGAAGGGATCGACCGGAACCGGCCCGGTGCTGCCAAGTCCGCAATGACCCACGCCGGGCGCCCGGAACAAACGATAGAAGCTCTGCAGATTTTTGAAGTCGGGTTTGCCGTCGCTGCTATACCGAACCGCCATTTCGCGGTAATAGTTGATCACACCGCGCGGGTAAATGAGCTGATCGTTGGCCCCGACAAACGTGATCAACTTGCCCCCATGTTGCTTGAATTCGTCGAGTGGTCCGAACGTGTCGGTTACATCCGCAATATTCGTTGAGCCAGCTTGGGCTATTTGCCCATATTTGGCCATCGTAACCGTGTTCCAATCGAAGTTTGGGTCGTGCTCATCCCAATGGAACTGGGTCACTCCCAGCGGGAAGGCTGCGGCACCGTTGAGAAATGTGAAATCGCTGCCGCGGTCGAGGCCAAACCATATCTTCTGGTTTCGCACATTGTGCGGCCCGTCCCATATCTTATCGATAGCGGCTGCCTCGGGGACTGTCAGGCAGTTCGTCGCCGGAGCTGTCGGATTACCGCAGATGTTTGTCTCGGCGCTGAAATGGCACGATCGGGGATCGTCGATAATTCCGTCGGTCACGCCATCCGCAGCATCGCAAGCGGCAACCGCAGAGCGACGGGTCTCTTCGAGCTTGGCAGGGGCGATAGGACCTCCAACCAGCTCCTTCATGACAATTTCGCCCCACATCTGCGCCGTCTGGAAACGCGTCCAGTACATCGCCGGCGCATCGGCAAGTATGCCGTCTAGCTCGTCTGGCATCTCTTGCGCCAACAGATAGCCTTGACGTCCCCCCGTGGAACAACCGTTCCAATAGTTATGGGTTGGTTTTGTGCCGTAGTAATCGTCCGCCAACCGCTTCGCCCAAATCACTTGCTGCTCGATCGCGTTGCGGATGAAATCCTGGATAAACTGCATGTTGTAAGTGCCATCGGCGTTGACTCCGGGTTCGCAGTTCCCGCCGCTATGCCCCAGGTCCGTGCCGGATCCGACGTAGCCTGCGTTCACTGCCATCATGACATTCAGATTCCCGGAACAGCCTCCACCGCCCAATCCTTCCGTTCGCCCGTTCCACGCGCCCTGCACTCCGCCACTACCGCCATCTGAGCTGTTGAGAGGGAGTCCAACGCGGATGTGGATATTTTGATTCGGATTCGTGCCGTAGAGCAGGTTCACCTGGCAATACGCCGCATCTCGCCCCGCCGCCTGGACCAAAACGCTGCTTGCGGACTTAATGCCGTCCTTGCCCGCCAAGCCGCTCCCAAGTGTCGCGCAGTTTGGCGCTGCCATCACTGGAACCGAGGCGAGGCCAATTAGAAATGCAATCAGTAAAATATTCCGGGCCATCCCGGAAAAGTAGATCGTTGCGCATGGTTGCTCCATAACTTCCCTCGGCCGTAGCTTGCCCTGTCTACGTTGTAGTCCGAACGCCGAAATCATGCACGAACGTCGTGCCCTTCCAGCCGCGATAGCGCAATCCAGATTCTATCGATACGGCCATTTAGTCGCGGGATTCTACATCAAAAAACGCAGCCTCTACGCCACTGCGCCAAAAAGAAGTGAGTATGCCCCTTGGCCCCGAACTAATCAGCAATCTACATGTCTTGCGTGCGCAAGCTCAGCAGCATTCACTCCGCGCCGCATCTCACATGAGCTTTTGATGTGGCTCACTCACACAGCACGCTTGTAACTTGGACAACTGACCAAGCGTCCATAACGTGCTACTGCGCGCCTTCACGACGATGCGCTGATTCCAATGAAAGGGAGGGAACGAACATGAAGGGCACGTGGGCAGGTCCAATAATAGTGACGGCGCTGGCGCTCGCTGCTGCCGGCCCGCGGGCAACGGCGCAGATTGCGCGCGTGCATGTCACGAGCGGTACTATCGCGGGGACCGTCGTGGATGGCCTGTCGGAATTCAAGGGCATCCCGTTCGCGGCGCCGCCCGTAGGCAGCCTGCGGTGGAAAGCGCCTCAGCCGGTGACTCGTTGGCATGGAGTCCGGCAGACCACCGGCTTCGGACCCGCGTGCATGCAGAGCGCCGGAGCCACCAGCCAGGCTCCCGCAACTCCCGTCAGCGAAGATTGCCTGTATCTCAATGTTTGGACTCCCGCGAAAACATCCCGCGAGAAACTCCCGGTGATCGCCTGGATCTACGGCGGTGCCTTCGCGGGCGGTTCGACCAGCGCTCCGCTCTATGACGGCACCCATTTCGCCCAGAAAGGGGTGGTGTTCGTCAGCATCTCTTATCGTGTCGGCTCATTCGGCTTTCTCGCTACGCCCGAGCTCAGCCGCGAAAGCGGCCACGGCTCCGGCAACTACGGCTTGCTCGATCAGATCGCCGGGCTCCAATGGATCCGCAGCAACATCGCCAAGTTCGGCGGCGATCCGTCCAAGGTCACTCTGCTTGGCCATTCAGCGGGAGGCTTCTCCGTCAGCATGCTGGCCGGCTCCCCCTTGGCCAAGGGATTGTTTCGCGCCGTGATCTCCGAAAGCGGAGCCAACTTCATGCCACCGCAGGACTCTCCGTGGGCCGGGACGACCATTGAAACGCTAAGAATGTCGGAAGCCGCCGGTGAGAGTTGGCTTAAGAGCCTTGGCGCCTCGACGCTGCAAGAGGCACGGGCGCTGCCCGCTGCGAAAGTGTTGGCAGCGCAACGAACCCCGGGCGGGCCGCGCTTCTGGCCGC
>JASHRC010000272.1 GCA_030037525.1 Candidatus Acidiferrales bacterium
GGAGACGAGAAACGGTTCCCTTGTCACTTCTGCTACAAGATCGGCGACTCCTTCACCTACGACGGAGAAGAGTTTCATGGGCGAGTATGCCCAGGGGTTCTGGGGCCCATGACGCCCGTTCTGGTCGGAATCCGCGCGGCCGGAAACAGCTTTGCGCAGGGCATCGCATTTCGTTATTCGGGCCTCAGCGCCAAGGACGAAAGCATGAAACAGCACGACGGATTGGGATTTCGCCCGCTCAAGGAGATTCCAGAAGGCGCCCGGCCAGAGCACGTGAAAGGTCTTCCCGCGACTCCTCCCCAGACAAAGCAGAGTGGCTGGACCTTTGTGTGCGGGGACGCCCGCACGTCGGCCTTTTTTGTTGTCGAGCCAATTGACATCGCATCCAGAGGATTCGACACGCCGTACTACCGGCGCTCGATGGCCATCCTCGAAAAGATCAAGACCGAACCCGGTCTCACCCGTGACGAACTCATCGGAAGGTTTACGGACTGGGAGAGGGACGAAATTTATCCGCCGCTCAATCCCATGCTTGTTGAGTGTCTGCTCGACGAGATGGCGCAGGTACATTATCTCGACAAACGCGACGGAAGATACTATCCACTGCCGCGGGCCTTCCAAACGGCATAGCGGGCACGGCACCTCTGTGGCACACCCATTCTGGTGTCGCCTGAGCGGGCTGCGCCTCTGGGATCATCTTCGCGACATGCGATCGCCGTTCACTGGCTGATGCGCTTGGTCTGAATCTTTCCTTCCCAGTGGATCGATCTCTTCCGCGAACCCGTCCGCGGGCGTACGGATGGCTGCTGTCGCTTCCGCTTTGCCCGTCCGTGCGCCCGCGCTTTGAGCCCGGCGACGGAAAATTCCAGGATGTGGTTTGCCAACTCATTGAGATGCTCGTTGGAAAATGCCTCGCCTTGACCGATGATCAGCACCCGGAAATGCCGATAGTAAAAACATTGTCCGAGTATGCTCCGAGTGGCGAAACGAACCTGCTGCTGGGAAGCGCGCTGGCCGAGAAACTCCCTGCAAATCGAGTCTAGGGCCTGGTACAAAGGCAGGATCTTGGAATTAAAGAACGCGAGGAGCCCCGGCGTCAGCGACATGGTCGCTTGCTCGATGAACCGCCACCGCCACTCCGGCTGCCCCTGCGCGAAGCACTGGGCTAGGACCCACTCGATGATTTCTCTCAGACGTGCCTCGCGCGATCGCGCCATCGCAAAGGTCGGGACCGGGTCGACCAGGAGGTTATCGGCATAACGCAGCACTGCTTCGTAGAGCTTTTCCTTGCTGCCAAAATGATAGTGGATGGCGGCGATGTCGGTCCCGGCTCTCTGGCAGATCTCTCGCGTACCGGCGAGCCGGAAACCCTTCTCGGCGAAAAGCTCGCCTGCGGCATCAAGGAGCCGCTGTCGCGCTTCGCCCGAGGGCTGCTTGCGAATCGGCACTTCCTACGCTCCTTTCATTCACGCGGCCACAGCTCCGGCGGGACATGAGGATTTCCAGCACTCGCTGGAATCGAGACATTTGTTTCTAGCGGCTGCTTGACTTTCAAACGCCAGAAGCAGTATTAAGAGAGTGGCGCATGCTCGCTCAACGACGGCCATCTACCTCATATCACAGACTGTTCGGTGGGAAAAGGATTTCATGATCGTCGTGCAAAAGAGCAGGCCTCAGCTTTTACTGCGAGGAGAGCGCAATTTTTCCGGATCCCAAGGCTTCGAACATGAAGGGAACGCTTTCTCCTCGGCATTTCCGCAACCATTTTGACTCGCGTGGAAACGGGTCGGAATAGCGGCCCGCAATGACTGCGAAGGGGGAGGTTGCCGATCATGGAGCAAGGTGCCCTAGCCGCCGCGATCAGCCCCGACCTTATCACTGTTCATCCCGCGGAACGGGATCGTTATTCGCAGGACATGAGTTTCGTCAATCCTGTGCGGCCCGCGTCGGTTGTCCGGCCGAAGACAGCCGCCGACATCCAGAGAATTGTGAAATTTGCCAACCAGACGGGGACACCTCTGGTTCCCGTTAGCTCGGGACCGCCCCATTTCCGAGGGGACACCGTCCCGAGCGTCGGCGGTGCGGTCATTGTCGATGTGAGCGGGATGAAGAAGATCCTGCTGGTGGACCGCAAAAGACGTGTGGCCATGTGCGAGCCGGGTGTGACCTTCGCCGAGCTTATTCCGGAGGTCGAGAAGGTAGGCCTCAGGCTCAATATGCCGTTGCTACCGCGGAGTTCAAAGTCCGTCGTCGGCAGCCTATTGGAAAGAGAGCCCGTCATCATGCCCAAGTACCAGTGGGATATCTCTGACCCACTGGCCTGCGCCGAGATATTTTTCGGAACGGGCGATGAGTTCAGAACCGGACAAGCGGCCGGGCCCGGTTCAATCGCGGAACAGTGGGCCGTCGGGGCGGTGCAAAAGGCGCCGTATGGCCCGGGTACAGCCTCCTTGCACCGGTTGATTCAGGGAGCGCAGGGAACAATGGGCATTGTCACCTGGGTATCGATGCGCTGCGAAATATTGCCCAGTCTGGAAGAGCCCTTTGTGATTGGCTCCTCCCAGCTCGATGCGCTTCTGCAGATGGCCTATTGGCTAATCAGGCTCAGGTCCGTCAACGAGTGCTTCATTCTCAATAACACCAACCTGGCCGCCATTTTCGCGAAAGAACGGCCCCCTCGGTTCCAGAGCCTGAAAGCATCCCTGCCCACCTGGACTCTCTTCTATGCGGTAGCGGGCTACGAATATCTCCCGGAGGAAAGAGTCAGCTCTCACATGAAAGACATCACGGAGATCGCTCAGCGGCTGGGGTTAGAAGCCGAAAAGGCGGTCGGCGAAGTCTCCGCCCATGAAATTTTGAAAGCGGTCCAGAGACCTTCCAGCAATCCCTATTGGAAGCTTCGTCCTAGCGGAGCCTGCCAGGACACATTCTATTTGACCCTCCGTGAAAAGCTCGCAGTGCAGATCGATGCAATGAACGTTCTGGCAGAAAAGGCCGGCTATCCAGCTTCCCAAATGGGCGTGTACATCCAGCCCGTTGTGCAGGGTACCAGCTATCACTGCGAATACAATCTGTTTTACGACCCCCAAAATCGTCGAGAGCTCAATCGAGTCAAAGAGCTGTCGACTCTGGCAGTAAGAGAATTGATGGCCAAAGGCGCATTCTTCTCGAGGCCTTATGGTGAAAGTAAGGGGATGATTCTGAATCGAGACGCCGCTACCCTCTCCACTTTGAGTAAGCTTAAGAAAATATTTGATCCAAACAACGTGATGAATCCAGGGAAAGTGTGCTTCTAAGGAACACCAGCGGAACGAGCTTATCGTGGAACGATCGAAGGAGATAGCCGCGATGGGATTGGAACAATACAAGGGCGACATGGAAATGTGCTGCCGCTGTTCGGCGTGCAAGTGGATCCCTATGCAAAGGGTGAGCGGATATCGGTACGCCCATGTGTGTCCGAGTATATCGAAATACAACTTCCACAGTTACTCAGGCGGCGGACGATTGAACATTGGCGCGGCAATGTTGAAACAAGGATTTAACTATACGGACCGGCTCCTCGACATCATCTATAACTGCCAGATGTGCGGGGCCTGCGGCGTCTCCTGCAACTACGCCATGGACATGGAGGTTCTCGAGCCCATCCAGGAATTCAGGATCAAGTGCGTCGAGGACGGAAAGACCCACCCGGCTCTAGACCAGGTAATCGCCGGTCTCCGAAAGCATGGGTCGGAGGTGCCTCCCACGGGCAAACGCGGCGACTGGGCTCTGGGCTTGCACCTGAAGGACGCCACCAAAGAGAAAGTGGACGTGCTCTATCACGCGGGCTGCCTCATCAGCTACGACAAGAATATGCAGAAGCTCGCCAAAGCCACCGTCAAGATCTTACAAAAGGCAGGCGTCGAATTCGGTATCGCCGGCGACGCTGAGACCTGCTCGGGGGGCCGCGCCTACCAGATGGGTTACCAGGAAGATTTTCTGAATCAAGCCCAGAAAAACATGGCCCTCATTAAGCAATCGGGCGCCAAGACGGTCGTCACTGGCTGCGCCGATGGCTACCAAGCGTTCAAGGTTCTCTACGACAAATTCAAACTCAAGGGCAATCTCGAAGTGCTGCATATCTCGGAATACATCGATCGATTGACGAAAGAAGGAAGGCTGAAGCCGCAAAAGAAGGTAGACCTCTTGGTCACCTACCATG
Organism: Candidatus Acidiferrales bacterium; assembly: GCA_030037525.1. GTDB lineage: Bacteria > Acidobacteriota > Terriglobia > Acidiferrales > UBA7541 > Palsa-295. The sequence goes on from JASHRC010000272.1 coordinate 4,202, forward strand.
ACCCGTGCCGTCTTGGCAGGCTGGGCGAGCCGTGGATTCCCTGGGCGGGGAAAAAGGTTCCCGGCGACCGGTTCGTTTTCGACCCCCCTAAGACATACCGCCGAGGTACGCACGGCGTTTATCAACCGCCGCGTGATGTTCTAAAGAGCATCCCCGGTGTAAAGCTTACGGAGATGACTCGAATTAAGGAGTACGCATGGTGTTGCGGCGCCGGTGGTGGTGTGGACGCGTCAAATCCTGACTTTGCTCAATGGACGGCCCGCGAAAGAATAGACGAAGCCGAGTCAACGGGCGCCGAGGCGCTCGTCACCACCTGTTGCTGGTGTGAGAAGACCTTCCATCAGGCAATTGCTGAAACCGGCAGCCGTCTGAAGGTCTACGACATCGTTGAACTCGTGGAGACCGCAATCACCTAAAGGGGGTGATGGATCGTGGCGTTGAGCAAGGACATCTATTCGGCCTTCGAAGATGTAGTTGGACCCGAGTACATCTGCAATGACCCGGTCATCATGCCTTCCTATCACGGAACGGAGTTCGCGGCCATCGTGCTTCCGAAGGACACAGCGGAAGTCCAGGCGATCGTCAAACTGTGCAATAAATACAAGTTACCTTTCAGGCCGGTGTGTACGGGTTGGACGGGAAAATTTTCGAAGGGCACTCTGTACCTGGACCTGCGCAGGATGAACCGCATCATTGAGATCAACGAGACAAACATGTATGCGGTCGTTGAGCCCTATGTAATCTCCGCCCAGTTGCAAGCGGAGTTGATGAAGCGCGGCTTGCATCTGAACGTCAAGGGCGCTGGATCGAATTGTTCGGCGATGCTGCGGGGCCACGGACATTTGGATCAAACCACCAGCGGCGATGATAGGAATCACTTGGCCATTGAATGGGTCACTCCGGCCGGCGATATCGTCCGGTCCGGCTCCCTGGGCTCTTCCGACGAATGGTTCTGCGGCGACGGTCCGGGTCCGTCTCTGAGGAGCATCCTGACAAGCGCGGTGCCGCCCGGCGTGACACCGGGTGTGTTCACCAAGGCGGCCCTGAAGATTTATCACTGGCCTGGCCCCTCAAGATTCCCAGTCGAAGGAATCTCCCCGAAATACTATTTGAGCGAGATACCGCCGAACTTCATGGCGCGATACTTCAGCTTCCCGTCGGTCGAAAAAATGTGGGAGGCGGAGATCAAGATTGGAGAAAGCGAAATCGCGTTCGAGCTGATGGGTTTCAATGTGGCCATGGTGGCCGCGAACATCACTACGAGCAATGAAGAAGAGGAGCAAACCTTCCAGCGGCTCAGCAAGGAAGTGCAGGGCCCTGGCTTCTTCATTATCCTGGCCGGCAACTCCGCAGCCGACTTCGCATACAAGAAACGAGTACTCGAGCAGATCATCGGCGAAGCCGGCGGAAGGTCCTTGGCGTCGGTCGAAGATCCCCGCACGGAAGGAATTCTCCTTTGCCAGTGCATCAGAATTTCCGCCTCGATTCGAGAGACATTCCGTCCAGGCGGCGCCTTCAGTTCCATTCCCGTCATGGGCCAGAGAGACTTGACGATCCAGTGGGCGATCGGAGCGGGCCAGGCCAAAGAGCCCCTGATCGAAAAGGGCCTGATCGTTGATGACGGCGGCGCCTTTTTTGGATGGGGAGTGGAACAGGGCCATCTGGGCAAGACGGAAATTTTCTGCAAATACGACCCGCAGAATCCCGAAGCTAAGAAGGCGGTCGAGGATTGGCACAACGCGCAAAGTGCGAGGGCTTTCCAGGAACGCTACTTCGCATTATTGGCGGGACCGAATGAGGAAATCGGACGAGGACTATCGAATTACCATCTATGGTGGAACAAAATTCAGCAAGCACTGGACCCGAACGGTGTATCAGCGGGCGCAGGCGCTCTCGTTTAAATTTAGTCCCCATCGGCAACTGTGGCTCACCCTAATTCCCCCCGTTGCCACAATTCAAAACCACCCGAAGTTGTCCGTTTCGCTTGGATTGGATCTCAGAAGCCCGAGTTGTTTTTGTTTGCTCAGAAGGTCGCTGGCTCAAAATCCGACGCCCCCACCATGGTACTTCGCGCGTCGGCGGCCCTAAGTTCTGGCGTGCCGAGATTATTAATCTGCGAAGAATCTCTGGATCGCAGGCTGTCAGCTGCGTTCGAATCTCTTTTTGAGGAGAGGAAGCCAGCGGGCACAGCCCAAGGTCGAAAAGCCGAGCCCCAACAGCAGGAAGGCGCTCGGCTCGGGTGTAGCCAGCGGCGGTGGCGGAGTGATCGGCGGAGTGAGCCCAGGTCCGCCGCCAATCGGGTAAAACGGAGGCAGAATGATCCACGGCGGCGAACTCGGAGGCGTCTGGTTCGCCGGAGGCTCAAAGACCGGAGCCGTCAGAGACTCGAGATTCGGCCAAATCTCGGGGATTTCTGCGACCAGCGGGAAGCTTGGCGCAGCATTCATTGCTTGTGCGGAGGGTTCTTGCGGTGAAACCGGCTCGGCAGGCGTGACCGATATGCGGTTGCCGCATCGACTCCTCGCCTGGTGCGAACCGTCGGTGATTACGGTTTCGCCCCGGTGCAGCATCAACGTTTTCCTGGTCCAATAGATGCGCTCGTTCAATCGAAACGAAACGTAGACCGCCTCGTCGCGATCCAGCCGGACGATTCGCGCTTGCGCCAAGTCGAAATCCGCGTAGTGCGCAGCCACCAGCGGATCGTGTGCAATGGCATTGCGCAAATCGCTTCCGTTCTCAAGACCTCCGGGAATCACCGAATAGGGATAGAGCCTCCGCTGCTGGAAATCGAGCAGAGGGGCTGGTCGAGAAGAGGGGATTTGCCCTGGCTGACTAGACGTCTGCTGGCTGGCTGATTGGCGCAACGGGCTCTGCTTGCTTGTAAGAATTGCGAAAACCACGGACCCCGCAGCGATGATCGCGCCTACTAGCGCGATCCAGTACGCCCGATAGTTCCATGCCCGGTGCCGCCGGCTGAGCGTTCTCCTTCTTCGGATGGAGCGCATTCAGCAAAAAGGAAAGCAATGCTGGTACCACCATCTCTCACTGATTTCAGGCGTCTTACGCCCAAGCAGCCGTTATCAGAGAAAGTGTCTTCTCCCGGTAGACACCGCTCTTTCTCTGAGTTGAAGACGAATCGAAGCTGATCTGGCCTTCGCTGGTAGGTGAGGGTTAGCTACCGCCTCGGTCTCGGGCACACTCTAGATGTGCCGTTGAGTGCCGAGCAGAAGTGCCGTGACTTCTGCGGGAGGCACAACATCGTTTGCCCGAACTGTAACCAGTCACTTTAACGGCAGGCGTAGCCGCCGGCCGGTCGATATCCGCGCTCTAGGGCATCCTCCTCGGTCATATAGATGCCGGGTTTGAACTTCCCATAAAGCTTGCTGTCAGGACAGTAGTACCAGCCAGTTTTCTTAACAGTCCAAACACGAAAAAGCGTCGCCGCCGAGACGACTGGTGTCTGCAGGCCAGCAATCCGACCGACCGATCGCCATCGCTCCATAAGCGAGGGAAGGACAATACAAATAAGCAGCAGGAGAAAACTGCCAGCAACCAAGATATTCTGGAAGGTCCGGTAACGCATAATCGGTCTATTCTGCCGAGCCAGCCGGCTCTAACATGCCCTTCCGAGTCGCGGGCGAAAACCTCGTAACGCTCCCCCGGCCACAGAGCAGCAGGTTGCGCTCCAAACGCGCAGTTTCGCTAGCTCTTTACCAATGTTTCTACACGAGCCGTGAAAACAACAACTTAGCTACAAACAGCACTGCCGTCGGAAGTCGACTTTGGCCTCAGCACGGAACTAATATGCATATTTTTTTCGCACAACGCCAGTAGGTTGCACAGGTTTTGCACAGGCACTACGCTACTTCAGTGACTCTGTCAGGTCAAGATGCCTTTATGCAGAACCGGCGTCTGCCGAGAAGTTCCAGTACCACCTCGGCATAGCCAATTCCTGCAAGGCACACAGGCCGCGCGATAGGTCGCGAGCTATTCAGCCGCTACGCAGCATGGCAATCTGCACTCACACTCAGGACCTGGCGCACTTTGCTGGCCAGCTCATCCGGGCTGAACGGTTTCTCGATGAAGGCATTTCCGGCACCCAAAATGCCGGAATTTATGGCAGCATCTTCTGTGTAAGCCGACATATAAAGCACTTTCAATCCAGACCTCAGACTCGTTAACCGTTCGGCCAGCTCCGTACCTTTCATTTTCGGCATCGATACGTCGGTCAACACCAAGTCAATTGAATCTCGGTGAGATTCCATAAACTGGATTGCGTCTGCGGCGCTGTTTGCTTCAACGACTGCATAGCCTTTTATCTTCAGGAACTCGCAGGTCATACGCCGGACGGCGCCATCGTCTTCTACTACGAGGATCCTCTCGCAGGCCTTGGTTGGCTCAGGAAGCAACCCGAATTTTGCGGCAGCAACCTCAAGGGTCTCCTCGGTGCGCGGAAGATAGACTTGAATTGTAGTCCCCTCGCCGAGTTTGCTGGAAACCGTGACGCAACCGCCACTTTGGGTTATTGTCCCATAGACAGTCGCCATGCCTAATCCTGTCCCCTTGGTTCTTTCCTTCGTGGTGAAGAAAGGCTCGAAAATACGAGACTGCGTTGCCGGGTCCATCCCACACCCGCTATCACGCACCGCTAGCAGCACGTGCGGACCAGGCCGAAGATTCGGATAGCTCTGCTTCCAGCTCTCGTCCAACTGGGTGTTCGCCGTCTGAATGGTTAACGTGCCACCGTCCGGCATGGCATCCCGTGCGTTGAAGGCCAGATTCATGATGACCTGCTCAAGTTGTGCCGCGTCGGCCTTCACCAGTCCCAAACTAGAATCGAGATCCAAAGACAGATGAATGTTCTCACCGAGTGCCGGAATCAGCAATCGCGCTGCTTGATTCACGATGGAGTTGAGATCTAACACTTTGTGTTGAAGCACCTGTTTGCGGCTGAAGGCTAGGAGTTGGCGAGTCAATGAGGACGCTCTGTCAGTGGCCTCCAAAATCTCGTTCAGTTCCTGATGGATTGGATGATCGGCACCGAAGTAATTGTGTGAGAGCGCCGCATGGCCGCGGATGACCATCAGTAAGTTATTGAAATCGTGGGCCACGCCACCCGCCAACCGTCCGATCGCCTCCATCTTTTGCACTTGGCGCAATGCCTCCTCGGCCTGCTCGCGTCCGGCGATCTCCTTCTGCAAGTCTCTGTTGATCATTGCCACTTCCCGAGCGTGATGCTGCGCCGTTTCTCCAATAAAAACAGCGAAAGCCAGCAGAGCAGCCATCAGGATGCCCGCGATAAAAGTTACAGTCGGCAGAGGAGATCGCTCGCTCGCGAGCGTTTGGGGCTTCGGCCAAACACGAACCCGCAAGGATAACTGCCCAAAGTCGATCCTTGCTTCACTGGCCCAGCCCAGCGCTCGAGGGGCGTCGGACCCGGCGCTACCGTAGAGCTCCTTTTCCCCGTCATAGACGGCTACCCAATAGTTCTGCTCCACCCCTGCCAGAATTGAGGAGAGCAATTCTTGATCGTCGACTACGCCGAACAGAAAACCATGGAGCTTCTGCTCCTGAAAAACGGGCGCGCAGACCAACAGACCGTGTGCTCCCGTCTGCAAAGTGACTGGGGTGACTACTACGCGCCCGCTGTCCTGAGCTTCCTGGAACGCCAAGCGTTGGTGCGCATCGTTCGCTAGGTACGAGCCGATGTCGGTGTCAGCATCGCTCTGCGATCGGAGCCAACGCACCTGAAAGGTCGGATCCATCCAACCGATGGTTTGATAGGCCCGATAACTGCTCATCAGCGACGCCCCGGATTGGGTAGTCCTGTCGTCTGCCAGGTCAAGGTCCTTCCAGCTTCCGGCCAAGCGATCCAACGACAAGATTCGAGCTCTCAATTCTGCCTCCAATTTGTCTTTCACAAATGAGGCATGCGCTCGCGTTGCAGCTTGGATCTCCACGCGCTGCTCTGTTATCAGGCGCTGCCAAAGAATCAGCGCAGCCACTACTGTGGCGAGGCCAACGATGATTGGCAAAAGCAGCCGATCGATGAAGCTGCCGGACGTCTGCTTTTTCGAACTCCGTGACGTATTTGGCGTAAGTGGCATGTGTTGAGAACTTCTGATACCTCGGTGATTGCTCTCGAACCCTCTACATCTCCGTCTGAGAACTGCGGATTATGAATTCGTCGGTATGGATCATTCGCGCGTTCAAGGATTTTCTTCTTCTCCCACATCCTCGGCAGAAATCGCCGGAAACACCCTGCGTGATCGACCTCTGATTGGAGCTGAGGGCAAGTCCAGATACTGCTCTTCCACCAACGGCGAAGTCAAGTTCCACTGCTTGACTCGATAAAAACATGTCGCGGTGCGACACGCGCAAAGGATAACAGGCGCGACATAGGCTTATGATCGATGGATCTTGCACGGGAAGACCTCAGTGGTGCGCGGAGCCCGCGGAATTCAACACCCCACGCAGTGATGTTGTTGCTCCACGACGCAAAGGAAGTAACTCTCGCGGATACTTCGGCGATAGCGGAGCGGCAAACTCGGCTTCTCACTCAGACCAAGTCCGATGCCGCTAGATGGCGTACAAAGCACTGGAGTCGAGCAGAACGCAATTCCAACAGGAGGTACCAGGCTAGTGACTTCCTATGCCAACCGCAGGGTTTCTTACGCCGCCCGCTGTGCCGCCGGACCCGCTACTACCGCTGCCGGATCCGCTCCCGCTAGAGGAGCCAGTGTTGCCGCTGCTGCCGGAGCCGCCGCTTCCGGTATCTCCGCTTTGACCGGCACCTGCAGACCCTCCAGTCGAGCCCGAACCGCCGCTTCCCGCACTGCTAGCCCCCGCGACAGCGTCGCCGGCGGATTGATAGCTTTGATGCATGGTTCCACCGATCTTCACGAGGAAAATCGCCAACACTAGGATGAGTAGCGCCGCCAGGAGAGCATATTCAGCCGTGTCCTCACCGGACTGGTCGCACCACAGATGTTTGAGCCTCGCTCGCATATCAGCACTCCTGAGGCGTGGGGGTCCGAGTGTACCGCCTTCGCGCGTCGAGCACAAGCCGTAGGTATCACTGCTATCGCTCGACCGCGGTTTTGGGTGGCCACGAATCACAGTGACAACAACGAGAGGTTTTTCTTCAGGTGCTAGACGGCCACCTTCACGGCTACAGCCGATCAGAAATAGTTGCCGCGATTACCGTTGCGCTTGGCCCTTGGGGACGACCAAGTATCCCAGAATGTCGTCTTTGGTGATCTTCGTGGCGACCACTTCTAACGGTCGCGTGTCACGCGTAACTACAAACCGTACGACTTCGTACAGCACACGATTCTTGAGCTGGATGCATGAAGGATCTAGGTAAACACATAGCGTGTATCGTTGCTGTTTGGCGTCAACAGATTTCAGCATGAGCGAGACCGGTCCTACTTGCATCGGATCGGAACCGCGCTTCAACTCAAAGGGGATCGACTGCACTTCGGTGCGGCTGAGCAGCTCGTTCAATTCATCCTGACTCCGAAGGATTTGTACGCCCTGAGTTCCGACCTGGCCTGCCACATCCGCGAGCCGACTCGAGGTCGCCTGCCAGGCGTCGTGACTTTCGGCTTGGTCGCTCTCGAGCGCACCAAGGCCCCGCTGTATGGAGGACAAACGCTGGGCGAGGAGCGGGTCAGCTGCGGAGGTTGGGGCTGGATGGGTTGGCTGGGCTGGTGCAGGAGAAATTCGGTAGATCGTCCGAGTACTCTGGTCCGAGGGTGGCGCATCTTTTGATGACGACGCCTTTTCCGCTGCGGGCAGAGGGGTCACTCTGCGGGCGGCCTCCAGTCGCTCCAAACGCTGCTCGATCGTGGCCAGACGCTGTTCAACATTGGTCAGTGCTTGGTCGGAGGCACTCGTTGAGTCGGAGCTGCTCACCAGCTGGGGGAACACCTTAACTGCAGCCAACGTAATTATCACGATGACGGCAACTGAGATGAGAATTCCAACGATAGGTGTAGTCGGACGCGCCGCCTGGGGCGTTTGAACGAACACCTGACGATCAAAATCGGTTTTGTCGTCCATCATGGAAGTTCGCTCGCAGTCAGCCCCACTAAATGCAGCGTGATATTACAGGGCTTCAATATGAATTAGAACCACTTGTTTGGTCAGGCAGGACACCAACGGTTTCATCTCCCCACTCCTGACGGTCCCGACGCATGCCGACCTTGTGCCAGGCAGCACAGCCGCCAAAAAGCACGGCGCCGCCCGCTACCCCCAACGCTCCCTTCAGCAGGAGGAATGCCAAAGTGCTTATCGCGCAAGTTGGGAGAAAGCCAGCAGTTGCTTCCGTCTGGCAGCTGGACAAACCAGCTGGAGCATGAGCCCGTCGCGCTCTGTCACGTCACAGCATAAAGCCGCCGGCGACAGTGTATCCAACTGGTGACAGCCTCATCTCTCCCCCAGGACAAAATTCGCCTGACCTGAGGCTAATTCGCGTAAAAACTGTTGGTACCTCACGTGCTCGTTTTCTCCGTTTGTCAATCAGGGCTCCGAGAAGGCTGCGCGGATAGTTTGCGCGATCGAATAGACCGACAAACTGATTTCGGGCTCCATGGAACACACAGGAAGCGCCCCAGGTGTTGTGCCGCGTTCGCCGTTCACTGAACGCGGAGCACTGCGTTTGCTTGTGCGCGGGGAATTCTATCCCGCCCGCTTATGCGGTTCCCTAGCTGCTTTGCTCCGTTTCGGGGGTCGTCGTGTTCCCTGGTCCGGTTCAATCGCGTCGTACCGCTTCTTACGCCACTCCCTTCTTCCGAGGCGGTCTGGCCGTTCCTGGCGCTCGCTCGCCGGATCGCTCTTCCTACACTGCTTACTGGGGGCCGCGCTGGTCTATGTGTTGCCTCGGCTGCCTAGCCAGACGCCTGTTGTGCAAGATTCTTTTGCCAGGGAAATAATTTATTATCGAATTCCCCTGCACGATGAGGAAAGGGTTCCGCAGCTTGGTGGACGCCGCGGCAACTCGGATTCCCACGATGCCGATCCTGTTGTTTTCCCCGCACAGCCCTCACGCGCGACCGTCGCGACGATCTTCTCACAGCCGGCTCATCCAGATAACCCGCGCCAAACGATTTATCAGTCTGCTTCTCCCCCTGAGTTGAAGATCAAAGCAGAACAGCCATTGCCGAACATCGTCGTCCTGAGTACGCCGGAAAAACCGAGATTTCCGCTCGCGCCACAGTACTCCCGCCCTTCTACGGTTGACCGTTCGATCGATAACGTTGCCAGTCCGACGATTTCTGACACGAGCTCTCAGGAGCGGCTTCGCATGATCGCGGGGTCTTCCGACAGCCTGTTACCGGCGCCTTCGTCTCCCATTCCTCGTGCCGGCCCCGAGACTGATGCTGGCAATCTGGTGGTTGTCGGGCTGGATCCCTCCGCCTCTGCCGTGGAGCTGGCGTTGCCGTCAGGCAATCGATGGGGCGACTTTTCAGTTGGCCCGCCGGCCCCTGGTTCAAATTCCGGCCCTGGCCCGAGCTCAGGCAGTGGCGCTTCCGGGGGAGCTGGTGGCGGCGCGGTAGGCGAGAGACAGACTCGAGGCGAGAATGGCGGCTCCGACCGTGCTATTCCCAGTCCGGTTGCCATTGCGGGCTCCCGGAGCGCGGAAACCGCTGGCGGAGTTCTCGCCCAGTTGCCCCCCGGCATGATTTATCCAGTTGTGCAGCCGGTCAACGGCATCCGAAAAAACACCCTGGTGATCGCTGCAGGCCCTATGGGTGGCGGGGGGCTGCGGGTCTACGGCGCCCTGAATTGCACAAGTATCTACTCAATTTTTCTACCGATGCCCGGAAAGAACTGGTCCTTAGAGTATTGCGAGATTTCCTCCCCAGATGCGCAGGTCCCAGCGGAAGTCAACCCGTCGACGATCCACCTTGACAAGCCTCTCATTCCGCCCGATGTCGATTTAGATCATCGTTTTGACTTCAAGCGCACGCCCGTGCCAGGACCCAAAACCGACCACCTCATCATCCTTAAGGGCGTAATTGCGACCGACGGGACTGTCCAAAACCTGGCGGTGTACCAAAGCGTTTCGGCAGAATTGGACAAGGCCGCCGAAGCGGCCTTCAGTCAATGGCACTTCAAGCCTGCCATGCGGGATGGAAAGGCAGTCGCCGTAGCAATCTTAGTCGGGATACCGCCTTTCGTGGGAGACGGCCGTTAAGAGCGGACGTAAGGGTTCTAGGACCGAAATTGAAAGAACCTGTGCCTTCTTTTTCTCAAAAAGCGAACAAGTTTGCCCACCAGTGGAACGGCCGAGCCCCTTAGCGTGGATCAGCGTTCACAGGCACGGCTAGAAACAATAAACTTAGCGGATCAGGGAAGCGGCCCCTGCCCCTGCCTTTTGGTATGACACTTGCCGCCGCCAGTTTTTGTCCTTATCATCCCTGGGCCTGGGCAACACGAGAAATGTAGGGATGCGGGTTTGCTTCATCCCACGAACTGTGCTCCTGCAAACCCGATGCGTGCGCTGCATGATTCTCTACAGGGGAGGCGGGCCGTGTCTGAGCAGATCCTTCGAGTGCATTTCCTGACGCAAGACTTGGGTTTCGTAGATCCTTTGGCGCGAGCTCTCGGGCCCGTTTTCAGTGTGAAGGGCTGCAGTGTTTTCAACGCGCAGGAATTTACCGATGTTCGGCCGCAGTGTGACGTCCTGGTTCTTGATCTTCGCTCGGCTAGCACCAAGGGTGATACCGAAGCAACTCTTCGTTTAATCGACGAAATCGCGAATATACCCTCGGCTCCTCCCGTTGTCGCTCTCTGCGACGAAGGCAACCGCCACATCATTTTAACCGCCATTGAGCGGGGCGCTTACGATACCGTCACGAATCCTCCCAACATGATGGAGCTTCGCCTCGTTTTGCGCCGGGCCCATCTGTTTCAATCAGCCGTAGAGGAGGCTGGTCGGTGGAGAGCCACCGCACAAGGCGTCGGCAGGCTCAACGAGCTGTTGGGCACCGCTTCGGCCATGCAGGAGCTCTTCGCGCTCGCGCAAAAGATCGCTCCCTGCGACGTGAATGTATTGATCACAGGCGAAACGGGCACCGGTAAGGAACTCTTGGCCCGTGCGATTCACCACTTAAGCTCCCGCCACATGCGACCCATGGTGGCGTTCTCTTGCGCCAATCTGCCGGAAACGCTGATTGAAGATGAGCTTTTTGGGCACGAAAAAGGCGCGTTTACCGGAGCCTTCACATTGCGACGTGGTCGGATTGAAACTGCAGATCAATCGACGCTGTTTTTGGACGAGATCGGCGATCTCGCCCTTGGGCTGCAACCCAAGCTGCTTCGCGTTCTGCAAGAGAGAAATTTCGAGCGCTTGGGCGGCAACAACACCGTGAATGTGAACGTACGTGTGATCTGTGCGACCAATCAAGATCTCTCCGAACTGGTGCGCGAAGGCAAGTTTCGCGAAGACCTGTTCTATCGGCTCAATGTGGTTCAAATGCGTTTGCCATCGCTGCGAGAACGGCGCGATGACATCCCGTTGCTGGCGCAACATTTTCTGCGGTGTTCGGCTGAGCAATTTGGGAAAAAGGCAAAAAGATTCTCGCAACCAGCTCTGCATGCATTGGAGGACTACGCGTGGCCGGGAAATGTGCGGGAGTTGCAAAATGCCGTCCAGCGCGCCGTTGTCCTGACAGAAGGGCCGACGGTGGAGCTTCATCAATTGCCTGCTGCTTTGCGCGGATCGGGTGAGACGCCTCAATCGACCCGTTCCTACGAACGGGAGGTACGGGAGTTCAAACGCCGACTCATCTTGCGCACACTGCGCGAATGCGGCTGGCGAAAATCGGAGAGCGCCAGGGCGCTGGGAGTCGCCCGAGGGTATCTGCACAGGCTGATGAACCAGTTGAACATCCAACAGGTCGAAGAAGACGCGATCGTCGACATAGCGACCAAGCTTCCTCCCGGGACGCGCGTGATGTGAGAGGGTCGAAGTGGCTGCTCAGATCAACTCCGCAAACTCCCATTTGTGGCCGAAAGCGATCGGACGGTTCGGGGTCTGGCTGTTTGCGGCTGCTTTTCTATTGACGATCGTCGATTTCGCCCGCTCGTGGAACGCCCGACAGGTTCTGGCGAATGCGGCCGAGAAAGCAGCAAAAGTAACCGTTTCGACTCCACTCAACGTCGACCATTGCCGAGATCGGACGCCCTGCCCGGTCGAGTGGGCTGCCGCTGCCGCGAAGCAACACCTGCTCCAAGCAGGGATAAGCCAGGCGGCGTGCATCAACCCCAATCAGCCCAGTTTTTCTGGCGTTCTGATATGGGTCTTTTCCTGCGATGGCAGCAGCGCATGCAAGACGAGCGAAGACACGGTGTGCATCCAGGTGGACATGACGCCGGTGGCCCGGGCTCAGAACGGAGAGTTCATCCCGTTCACCCGCGTGACCGTGCAATGCCCCCACTCTTGGGCGGTGGCTTTCGTTCTGAAGCTCCTGCCTGGCAAGCGAATGGCAACCTTCCCGAAAAGCGTGTCGGCCAGTGCGCTGGCGCGCAATAACAGCGTGTCTTGACCGAGTGGGAGTTTCTTAGCCGACGATAGACATGGAACTCCAGATGCAAGTTAGCATCAACCGAAGGTGGCGACGGGTGATGTGTATCCAAACGTTGACACAAACATCCTCTCCCGGGCGTGGGCAAGGTCAAATTCGGTGACTCTAAACGCGCAGGCTCGGAATCCGCTCGTCTCGAGGGGGAGAGAAGCCGGCTACACGCTGATCCTGACTGCTGCAGGATTAGTTGTTCTCACAGGCTTTATGGGGCTGGGCATGGACCTGGGCGTGCTGCGTTACGAGAAGCGCCTCCAACAGACGGCTGCCGACGCGGCAGCCCTGGCCGCCGCGTCAAACCTCTGCAATAGCGGAAACTGTACCGGGTACGGCGGCGTGACCGCCGGAGCACAGGCCGCCGCGGCAGCCAACGGCTTCACCGACGGCGGCAGCGGTTACGTGAGTGCGTGCGGATCGGGAGCTGCTGTGGGCGCCATCTGCGTCCAGGTAAATAATCCGCCCCAGGACACGACCCTGAACGGTGTCACCATTCCAGGCGGGCCGCACGCCGGAAATGACAATTATGTGGAGGTGCTCGTAACCGAAGTTCACTCGACTTACTTCATGAAGGTCTTAGGTATAAATAGCGAGACCCTGACAGCGCGTGCCGTTGCCACCAACCTGAACAGCAACCCCACGGGCGGCTGCTTGTATACGCTGGGCTCCCCGCCTGCCTCGATCGAAACCGTTAGCGGAATCGGGGACATAGACGCGCCCACCTGTGGCATCAATGATGATGGAAACTACAACAACACGAACCTCACGATAAGCGCCAACACCTTTGGCCTGTCGGGAAGCGGCTCGGGCGGTTCGGCCACTTGCGCCGCGGGCCCGTGTCCCACGCCAGGCATGCCCGCGGTGGCAGACCCCTTGGCAACAATAAGCCCACCGACCCAGCCGGCGGCGTCGCCGAGTTGCCCAGCACACGGCGCCTGCCAGGTCTTAACATCAGGGACGGAAACTTTGTTTCCAGGCACGTACAACTCCATCACGATAGGCATGGGTTCGACAGTAACCTTCCAGCCGGGACTCTATTACATCAACGGTTCGGGCGGGCTGCAGTTCAACGGTGGTGGCGGCGTGACCGGAAGCGGAGTGATGTTCTATTTTACGGGCAGTGCGAGCATAAATGCTGTCGGCCCCGGCAATGCGCTCGACGAAGTTAATTTGACGCCACCGACATCGGGTACATATACGGGGCTGTTGTTCTATCAAGACCCCAGTGATACCACGAGCCCAACCCTGGGCGGGAGAAGTAGGAGCACGTTCGCGGGAATCTCGTATTTCCCCTCCGTCGAACTCACCTTTTGGGGCCCAAGGGCTCAGGCTGGCGTCGTAATCGCAAACGCATTGGCGCTAAGCGGCCATCCCAGGGTGACTGTGGATATCGAGGGCCCCGCATCGCTGCCGCCTGGAACCGACTTCCTCGCGGTTGCCACGTTGGTGGAGTAGATGGGTGCGAGCAAACCGTCGAAATTCGAAGTTGCACTCCCACTCCGGGCAGACCCTGACGGAGCTTGCATTGCTGCTGCCGATGCTCTTGATGTTGACGCTCGGGGTGATCGAAATGGGGCGTTACTTCTACATCGGCATACTCGTCGGGAATGCGGCGCGAGCCGGCGCCGCTTACGGCTCCCAGTCCCCGATCGATTCAGCCGACGCCAGCGGCATCGAAACGGCTGCTTGCAACGATTTCCTCAACAACTTCGGCTCGAACCCGCCGCCCACCTGCAGCGCGTCCGGCAGCGGCATAAATAGCCTTGGGGTAACGTCGTCGATTTCCTGCGGATGTGACAATGGCGGAACTGTCGGATACGAGGCGAATACAGGTTCAATGTGCACCACGGCCGATAACACCAGCTTGGATACGACCTGCTCGAACGGCAACCAGGGACACTGGGTGGTACTGGTTTCTGTCACGGCGTCAGGCACCTTCAACACGCTTTTGAATTATCCCGGCATCCCGTCGTCGATCACGGTCAGCCGAACTGCGACGGTGCGGGTGGCAAATTGATACCACGAGCAGGGATCTCGCATCCTTCTGGTCCCCGCAGAAGTGGGGAGGGCGGAAATGCGCTGGTTGAGTCGGCGGTCAGCATCGTTGTCTACTTGCTGCTGCTGTTCGGGATTGTAGACTTTGGCCGCGCGCTGTACACGTATCATTTCGTTTCCGAAGCAGCGCGAGAAGCAACGCGCTGGGCTGCCGTCAATGGAGAGACCTGCAGGGACGACAACAGTTGTGATGGCACCTCTCCGATGAACGACGGCCCTGCTTCCGCTGCGAACGTTCAGGCCTACGTCCAGAATATAGCGCCGCCGGGCATTGATCCGACCAAGCTCACCACCGTCGCATCCTGGCCTTCCGGTGCCAGCATTTGTGGCGGGAACGCGCACAATCCAGGCTGCACGGTCGAGGTGACCGTCAGCTATCCCTTCAACTTCCTGGTTCCCATGATCGACGCGACCGATATCACCCTGTCGAGCACCTCCCAGATGGTGATCGCGCATTAGATCGTCTCCATGGCGACTCTTGTATACACCCTGCAGGTGGCCAGAGCGCGGGCAAGCGAACTCCCGCGAGCGTGGCGCCTGCACACGTTTATGCTCATTTACTGCGCCTTTCTTGGCCTCGTTTGCGTCGCGTGGCGCCGTCTGTTTTCCGTAATCGATTGGCAGCACGCCGTCATGGCGGACGGCGTGCTGCTGCCGCTCTTGCTGCTGCCCGCGATTTTTTGGCACGAGCGGGGAAGGTTCCCTAAACGCGATGCAGCGCTCACGTTGCCGTGGATCTTGGTACTCCAGACTCTGTTCTTTTGGCTACCGACCCTTTCCGCAGGTCTTCGAATGCCCCTGCGCGACCAGCTTTACCTCTCGATGGATCGCTGGCTCGGCATCGACGTAGCCGCTGTTGTTTCCTGGGCCGCGCGACACGCGGCCCTGGAAGCGGTACTCAACTACAGCTATCACTGGTTGTTTCCGACCTTGTTGGCGACAGCAATCCTCTTACCCCCGCTCGCCGGCCAGATCGTCGCGGCCGAGCGGTTTCTGCTCACGGTTGCAATCTCGTTTCTGTTAGGTCTGCCCGTTTTCGCGCTGCTTCCGGCAATTGGGCCGTGGGTCACCTACGGCTTCGCGCCGACCGAGCTGCAGCAGAGGGTAGGGCTTTCCATTCTTGCGCTTCGCCATGGGCGTCCGCCGATCCATCCCGGGATTGTCTGCTTTCCCTCATTCCACGTAATCTGGTGTGTCCTGGCTGCTGCTGCGCTTTGGCCGGTTCGGCCGCTCAGGGTTCCCGCAACAGTTGTGGCCACACTGATTGTCGCTTCCACGATCACGACCGGCTGGCACTATGCCTGCGACGTGCTAGGTGGTCTAGGGATCGCCGCAGTGTCGCTCTTTCTGGCCGAATCGGTGCGACGTGGGCACCTCGGGAATGTTCATCCTGGCTAGACTCCGAACCAGCGTCCGCTATGCCAGACCACGATGATGCCGAGGAGCGAGCGACGACGGCTCCATTCCGAGTCGCGCGCGTCACCAAACAGAAAAAGATCCGGCAGGTGAATGTCCACCTCTGGTGACGCTTTCTCGGCCGAAAGCGCTCAGAAACGCCGTTTCCCCTTCAATCCCGCTGAAAACGCGTGCCTTAAAGCGTGTCGGTAGCCCGCGGCGACTGGCGCTCGGCATGCATTGACGGCTCGCTGGGCAGATGCGTTCTCGGCTTGCAGCCGCGCGGCACGCAGTGCATGCCCAGGATCATCACTTGAAAAGACGAAAGGGGAAGACATGCGGACTCTGGTGAGACTCTGGAAGGAAGAAGAAGGCCAGGACCTGATCGAATACGCCCTGCTGGTCGCCCTGATTGCGTTGGTTGCGATGGCTGCCTTTCCCGCACTCGGCAATTCGATACAGGCCGTGTTCAACCACGCCAACACCTGCCTGAACAGCACCAGCGGTTGCTGAGGGTAGCATCGGCAGTCAGCGCAAGGCCTGGGGCAGAAGATGTTGACGGCTCTAGCCGATCGAACTTGGACCGCAGCGTTGGCCGTAGCGTTTTGCGCCGGTTATATCGACTGGCGTACGCGGCGCATTCCCAACTGGCTGACCGTTTCCGGATTCTTTCTGGGTATGGTGCTCAATTCGATTCTCGGAGGATGGCACGGCGCCATTGGGTCGCTCGAGGGAGCGGGGCTCGGCCTTGGCCTGCTGCTACCGCTCGTGTTACTGCGCGGTTTCGGCGCCGGAGACTGGAAGCTCGTGGGAGCAATCGGGGCGCTCGTGGGATGGCGTCTGATGCTGTTCGTCCTGTTGGTGAGCTGCGTGCTCTCCGGAGCCGCTGGACTCGTCCAGATGGTGCTGACCAGACGAGTCCAGGGCACGCTTGAAAACATCGTGACTCTCGTGAAGGGTTTTATCGTGCTTGGATTCCGGCCGAATCCGGAAGTTTCACTCGATAATCCCACGCTCGCCAAGATGCCATTCGGAACGGCAGTAGCAGCTGCGACAGCACTCTGCTTTGTGTTGGCACACTGGCCGCGGTGATCGGTGGCCTGGAGAAAGAGTCAGGAGAAAAACTAAATGAATCGGAACCGGTTGGTAGCAGGCTTAACGGTGGCGATCCTGGTTGCGCTGCTCGCGAGCATGTATGTCTATCGGGCTTTCGAGCGCGCCACACACGTCAAGGCGGCCGTGACAGAAACGATTGTGGTGGCTGCCGCGCAGCTGCAAGTGGGAGAACGTCTAGACTCCGATAATGTCCGCATCATCTCCTGGCCGGCCGATGAGCCGCTGGCCGGATCGTTTCGCCGAACCGGCGATTGCATCGGCCGGGCCGTGATTTCTCCGATGGCGCCCAACGAGCCTGTCTT
>JASHRC010000273.1 GCA_030037525.1 Candidatus Acidiferrales bacterium
AAGCCGGGCCCTCTGTCGAGCTTGGAACCAGCTCTGCGCCCCCTCCGCCTGTCGAAACAGACCCGGAAAAATGCATGGAGGCAATCTGGGAGCAGCTGATTGCCGCGCCACCTTCGCGCGGCCGCTCCATGTCGACCGTGATGCTCGTAGACACCAAGGTTTTGCTCTCCTCCTGGGAAGTTGCCGCCTTCGTCAGCGAAGGCGATCAGGATGCCGAGGACCTGCGTCGTGCGGTGGTCGCCCGCGCGTTGCTCCTGGTCGCCATGGATCGCCGGAAACGATCCGGAGAGGAAAGCGCGCTTCGCCGATCGCTCGCGTTTGCGCAGTCGGAGGTCTCTTATTTCCAAGGCCGCGTCGAAGCTGCCAAGAAAGCCAAGCGCATCGAGGCTGCCGTAAATCTCGGCATCAGCACCAAGCGCCTGCTGTCGTTCATGGAAGAAGCAGAAGGACTGCAGTCCTGAGCCCTACGGAGCGTGGCACATTTGAATCGCGCGAGCGTTTTGATCGTATCGGACGACACCGAATTTGCCCGAACCGTAGCTGCGCGCTGGCAGTCTGAAGGGCACGCTGCTGGAATCACGATTGTAACCAGCGATGTTTGGCGCCCGGCGAGCTCGGCGGGCTACGACCTGTCGATTATCGGGCCTACCCGAGAAGCAACGCGTCGGTCGATCTTGGCCGCCTCGAGCGCCCGGCCCGGATCGGCGGTCGTCTGTCTGGCCGAGGAAACAGACATCCCGGCACTGCACGCGGAATATCCGCAGCTGCTGCTGGTGACGGCCGGTGACGGCTGGGCCGGCACGTTGATTTCGCTTTCCCTAGAAGCGCTCCGCAGAGTCGATGCAGTCGCGCGCGCCCAGGATGCCGAGCGCCAGGCGCTCGCCGCCGAACGCCACGCGACCCTGGGGCGGTACATGCTCGAGATGCGCCCTAGCGTCAACAACGCACTGACTTCCGTCGTGGGCAATGCTGACCTGCTGCTCGCCGGGGCCGATCGCCTGCCGGGCGATTGCCGCGACCAGATTCAGGCGATTCACACCACGGCCCTGCGCCTGGGCGAGATCATGCAGCGCTTCTCATCGCTCGCTACCGAGATGCGGCTCACTGAGAATGAATCTCAAGCTGAGACGAAACGATTTCTCAACCACCTGGTAAGCCGAACATGAGCTGCATTGGCTTGTTCGTAAGTGCCAGAGAATCAGCGCCTTCTAGATTCCTAGCGGTTGCGGGTCGGCCGCGGTGGGTGGTCGTGGATTTGCAATTCTTTCCGCTCCTGGAGGTGTGCCGTGGTCAAGAAAGTCTTGGTCGTCGACGACTCGCAGGCTGAAATTCGTCTGCTGCAGTCGGTTCTCGAGAAAGGCGGGTTTTACTCGGTCGCGATTTCCGACCCGATGAAGATCGAGGAAACCATCGAGGAACAGCGCCCCAATGTCATCCTGCTCGACGTGGTGATGCCGGGCCGCAACGGCTTTCAGGCCTGCCGCGACTTGAAGAGCCAGGAGGCCTACGCGCAAATCCCGGTGATCCTGGTGACCTCGAAAGCGGCTCCGAGCGACCGCTATTGGGGCGAGCAACAGGGCGCCAACGGTTTCATTGCCAAGCCCTTCACCCCGGACGAACTGCTGAGCGCGGTCAATAAATTTGCCTGATGACGGAAAATCCGAATCTCGTCGAACCCGGCGAACTGCTCGAAGGTGACGAGCAGCCGGAAGATCGCCGTCCCGAACGCCAGTACTGCGTCTTCCGTGCCGGTCGCGAGCGGTTCTGCCTTTCCGTGCTGGAGATCGAAGAGGTAGTGGAGTGGCCGGGGGTCACGAAAATTCCTCTGGCTCCCGCCTTTTTGATGGGGATTTTCAATCTGCGCGGGACGATCGTTCCGTTGATGGACATCGCCTTTACCGAGGGCCGGCGGCCGGGCTTGCAGCCCAAGCATGTAGTCGTCGCCCAGTTGAAAGGCGATGTCGACGTGCGGCTGGGGATCGCGGCGGACGAAGTGATCGGCACGTACGGAGCAGCAGAGGAGGCTTTACTCGACCAGGCGCCGGCGGAAGTGCCGCACTGTCGCGGGATGCTGCGGCACGACGACCGCCTGGCGTTGGTTGTGGACCTGCGGCGCCTGGTCGAGGTCTTCCCGGTACCGGTCATCTGATGATTCGGTTTGGTCTCCGGGCGAGAAGTCAGGTGATTTTCGAGTGAGGAATTGACGGGTTTTGGGAGGAAGTCATGAAAGCTCGCTTGAGTTCGACAATCTGGCTGCTGGTCTTCTGGACCACGCTGGCCCTGTTGGGCGTTCTGGCCCTGGCCTATCACGCTGGCAGAAGCTCCCAAGGAGCGGCTCTCGCTGATTTTGCTTCAATGCCATCGAGCGCCAGCGGGGCACTGTGCGTAGCCGTCGTCCTGGCGGTGGTGACGGCCTTGCTGGCCGTGTTTCTATTGAGCCGGCGCGTGCTGAAGCCTGTCAAAGAGCTGGCCAGGTTCTCCGAGCGGTTCGCGGCGGGCGATGCTCGGGCGCGCGCCGAGGTCGAAAGCGACGACGAACTCGGCTTCATCGCAGAGAATTGCAATCGGGCTGTGGCCAAGGTGGCGCACGCGGCGACCAATCAGCAGGTGCAGGATTCGCTCCAGCGCGGCATCACCGACCTGCTCAACACCATCAACCAGGTCGCGCGCGGCGACTTGACCATTCGCGGCAAAGTCACCAACGACGCGCTCGGCAACGTGGTCGATTCGGTGAACTTCATGCTCGACAACTTCACCAA
>JASHRC010000020.1 GCA_030037525.1 Candidatus Acidiferrales bacterium
GGTTGTGCTGGAGCAGCAGGCGACTGGGCGGGCGGAGTCGTGGCCGGCGCCTTCACTTGAGCGGTCTCCGGCGGCACGGGTTCGGCGGGCGGGTTGTCCGCCTCGGTCTTCATGCCAGGCTGGGATTTCGCGTCTTCTAGCGCTGTGCGCACGCCCAGCAGCTGCTCGAAGGCTCGGTGCACGGAGTTCTGCGTATAGTCCTTCTGGAAGGGCTGCTTCCAGTTTTCAGCGAAATAACGCAGCTGTGCGGTCGTTTCCGCAGCAGAAAACCCGGCGCCGCGGCAATCGACCGTCTTCACACCGAGGGCCTCCAGTTCGTCCAAAGCCTTCCGAACGGCTTCGAGGTCCGCATGGAGCATTCGAATGAAGGCACGTCTTAACAAAAAGTTGAAACGGCAGAACGCCACCAGCGCTGCGGGATCGTAGAACATCGGCCCGGCCGCATCCTTGAGCATGCGTCCTTGCTCGAGAAGGCCGTCCTCCATCAAATCGCGCAGGCTGTGGCACCCGTTGGCCTTCCGAAGGATCTCTTCCAGAGGTTCGCACCACTCAAGCGGAGTCGCATCGGCTTGCGGCAGGACCGGCTGCAACAAACGGGCGACATCGCTCAGCGTGATTTCCTTGTGGACGAGACCTTCCTCTTCCGAAGCGGCGAGCGCGAAGTATTGCACGAGTAGCAAATCGATTTTGTCGCGGTCGGTATCGGTCTTGTCAGGCTTGCGCAGCTGGCGCCGGATGAGCGCACACAGGCTGTCCTGGTTCCCAATCAGGATCTCCGGGGAGAGCTGACGCAGTTGGAAGGCCAGGATTCGTCCGTCGAGCCCGTCAAGCCATCCGGTAACCTGGTCAAACATGCTGTCGGTGGGGCGCGCAGGCGGCAACTCACTCGGCGGAAAGGGGGGCGTCGCAAGTTCGAACTGGATGGCGAGAGCCTGGTAGAGGGGATAAACCAGCCGCGCCTCCCTCCACCGGGCAGCCAATTCGGCGGGGCTGGGGCCGCCTGCGCCTTGTTTGATCACGCCGATCGTCGCTTCAGGGGCTTTGGGAGTCATGGCTTGATGATCCAGTTTCCGACTTCGCCGATAAACCGCGCGGCAACGGCCTTGCGGCCGTCGTAGTAGCGCACCGCCACCACCATGGCGCGGGCATCGAGCGATCCGTCGGAATTTATAAGGCGCAAGCGGTCTTCGAATTCCACCGGAAGGGTAGAAGCGAACAGCACCTCGTCGGGCGTTCCAAACTCGATGACCGTCTGCTCGTGTAAGCGGCGCCGCCCCGCGGAAATCGTAGTTACCCGGACGGGAAGGCGCACCCGCGAGGCAGTGGGAAACAGTTCCGCGAGTTTTTCAACACAACTCGGCTCGCTGGAACGAGAAACGGCTTCGATTTCCAAAGACACGGTTCGGTCCCTCGAATTCGGTGCCGCCCATCAGACGGGCGACACCAGAGGTGATTGCACCTGGAGAGCCAAAGACTAAGTTATTGGTTTGCTTCTGGTTGCTGCCAGACTTGGGCTTGGGGTGCTCGCTCGTGTCTCAGCCTGATACGAAAGTGTCTCAAGCCGGCGACTCGCGAAAGCGCGCCTCAAGCGGGTCGCACCGCGGTCTCCTTTTGGCTTCCCCTCAGAGGAATCTGGTACCGCTTCAGTTTGCGGTAGAGCGTGGCGCGGCTGATGCCCAGCATCCGACCTGCGAGCGCTTTGTCGCCGCCCGCCTGTTCAAATACGCGCAGAATCGTCATGCGCTCCAAGTCGGCAAGCGCCGTGGTGGAAAGGTCTTGAACATCGGCGCGGCTTCGGTCGCCGTCGTGGGTGCCGCGCACGGCGGGCGGCAGGTCGCCGACATCAATCGTCCGATGATCTCCCAGAGCGAGGGCCCGCGCGATCGAATTTTCCAGCTCCCGGACGTTTCCCGGCCAATCGTACTGCAGCAGGCTCTTCATGGCGGCTGGCGTGAGCTGGATATTCTCACCCGGGGCATAGCGGTCGAGAAAACAATGAATGAGCGGCGGAATGTCGGACCGGCGCTCGCGCAGGCTGGGGATGTGCACGCTGACAACATTCAGGCGGAAATAAAGGTCTTTGCGGAAGGTTCCGGCTCGATAGGCCGCCTCCAGATCCCGGTTCGTCGCGGCGATCACGCGAACGTCGACCGACATCCGTTGGTTGCTGCCCACCGGACGAATCTCGCGTTCCTGCAACACGCGCAGCAACTTGGCCTGCATTTCCAAGGGGAGCTCGCCGATTTCGTCCAGAAAGATGGTGCCCCCGTTGGCTGCCTGGAAAAGGCCTGCCTTGGTCTTCAAGGCGCCGGTGAAGGCGCCTTTTTCGTGGCCGAACAGCTCGCTCTCCATCAGGGTTGGCACAAGCGTGCCGCAGTCAACCGCAATGAAGGGCATGGGCGCGAGCGGGCCCCGGAAGTGAATGGCCCGCGCTACCAACTCTTTGCCCGTGCCGCTCTCGCCTTGAATGAGAACCGGTGTGCGGGTGTCCTTCAGGCGCGAGACGATCCGAAGCACGTCTTGCATGCTGGTCGAAGTGCCGATAATTCCTTCGAGCTCGGCCGAGGCGCTCACGCGGTCGCGAAGGAACTGGTTTTCGTTCACCAGACGAACCTTGTCGGCCATGCGCTGAAGGAGCTGCCGTAAGCGTTCGACCCGAAACGGCTTTTCGATGTAATCGTACGCTCCCTGCCGCATGGCTTCGACCGCCGACTCAATCGAACCGTGGCCGGTCATGATGGCTACTTCGGTGTGGGGCAACATCTGTTTGATTCTGCCAAGCAGTTCGGTGCCGGACATGTTAGGCAGCTTCAAATCCGCAACGACCACGTCGGGCGGCGAAATTTCCAGCGAACCGAGCGCCGCCTCTCCCGTTTCCGCCTCGGCACATTTGAAATCGAGCCCTTGGCCGACGGTCATGCACAGGCGCCGGATGCTCTGCTCGTCATCCACAATCAGAAATCGGAGCTGTGGCGGCTCTTTCATGGGGTCGTTGCCCTAGGTCGCGCCTTTCATGATCCGGGCGCGGCCCGTAGGGTCCCGATGGTCTCGATCGCAATCGGCAATCGCACAGTGAATGTCGAGCCAATGCCGTCGGAATTCGTTTGGCCGACGATTTCGCCCTGATGCGCGCGCACGATGCCATAACAAATGCTTAATCCCAGACCGGTGCCTTTGCCGACTTCTTTGGTGGTGAAGAACGGATCGAAGATGCGTTCGGGATGGGAGATACCCGGGCCATTGTCGCGCACGATAACTTCCACTTGATCGTCGCGGGCCCGCGTCGAAATTTCAATCCGCCCCGGCCGGCCCACTTCGCGAATGGCATCGTAGGCGTTGTTGAGAATGTTCAGGAACACCTGTTGGAGTTGGTGCGAGTCTCCCACCAGTGGCGGCAGATCGTCCTGGTACTGTTCTCGCAACTCAACCGGCTCGCGTGAGAAATCATAGGCGCGGAGTTTCACCACATGCTGCACGAGAGCATTCATCTCGACCGGCTCGCGCTGTTCCGGCATATGCCGGGCGAAACTCAGCAGGTTTTGAACGATTCCCCGCGTCCGTTGCGCTTCCTCTAAAATTACGCGCAGCTCCTGTTTGGCACCCTCCGGAACGGTCGGATTTTCCAGCAGCAGATCGGTGAACCCGACAATCGCCGCGAGCGGGTTGTTCACCTCATGCGCGACGCCGGAAACGAGCTGGCCGAGCGCCGCCATTTTTTCCGTGTGCATCAATTTGGCCTGAAGCTCGGCCGCGTCGGTAACGTCGGTCATGACCACCACGACGCTGTGGATCGCGCCCGCTTCGTCGCGCATCGGGCTCAGGCTCACGGAAAACTGTCCGCTGCTGCCGTTTCCGCGCACCACCGGCATTTCCAGGTTTTCAAGCGCCGCACCCCCGAGCGCGCGCTCGAGCGCGTCGGTAAACAGCGGCCGTCGTGCAGGCGGCACGATTTCGGCCAGCGGCCGGCCTAACAATGTCTCTTTCCGATACCCCGCTTCAAAGCACCGGCGGTTCGCATAGCTGACCACCCCGGCCGTCGTGACTACCAGAATCATGCTCTGCGTGTTGTTCAAGATGTTGCGGTTGAAATCCCGCTCGCGCCGATAGCGGCGCTCGGCTTCCCGCCGCTCGGTAATGTCGGTGAGCACGTGCACCGTGCGGGTGTCCTCCTCCTCACTCCCGCGAATGCGCGACGTAGACACCAGGTAGGTGCGATCGCCCGCCGTATGGATAAATTCTTCCTTTGGCGCGCCGGCGTCTCGACAGAACGGGCAGGAGTTCGGCAGGGCCGGAGTGGCCAGGAGCTCGAGCATGCCCACGTCCTTCCCCACCACGCGGCTAGGGACCGTCCGGAGCACGTCCGCCAGAGCCCGATTCAGTCGCAGCACGCGGCAGGTTTGGTCGTGCACCACCAGGAAGTCGGAAATCGCGTCCACATCTTCGACCCATTGTTTGCGAGAGCGCTCCACGCGGGAGAAAAGTTTCAAATTCTCAAGCGCGACCGAGGCATATCCGGCCAGTCCATCGAGGAACTGGCGTTCTTCCGGGGAGAGATCGCGGCCCAAATCCGCCAGGCAAAGTACACCCAGCAGCGCCCCGTCGCTTCCGCTAAGGCGCACCCTCAGCACATCGTGCCAGCCCAGCGCCGCGGCCAGTTCCGCGCCCAGGATCGTCGAGGCGGTCGCTCGGCGGAGTGTTTCGCTCGATGAGCCGGCCTCTTCGGCGAGGCGACCTGCCAGCTGCTGGCGGACCAGATGCTCCCAACGCTCCGACGGCCCGGCGATCGTCCAATCCGAATTCCTGCCCAGCGCCAAGGCAGCCGCCCGCGCACCGAAGATCTCGGCACTGTGAGAAGCAAGCCTGCGGGCAAACTCGGCTGCCCCAACCGAAGGGCTCAGTTCACGAGTGGTCCGAGAGAACTCGGCCAGCAGGCCCTCAAAGCAGCGATCAAGAGGAGGGATTCGTTTGAGTGCACGCATGGAAGGTTGAGGTTGGCGCGATCTAGGTGTCTTGCTCGAACTTACGATTCCATCTCATTTTGAGTCAAGGCGAGCGCCCGGCGGGTTGCTGAAAAGGGCAATCCGCTAGGTGTCGCATCCTGAGACTGCCAAGACCCTCGCTGAGACAAAAACCTTCCCTAACCCGCCCATCACGCCTAGGTGCTCTGGTTCCAAACCCTGATGGATCAGACGGTTACCGAAGGAGCGTGCGCGTCGGGCACAGGCTGTGGAATCGACGGCGCCTGGCATAGCCCGTGCAATTTCCCCTCGGGAGGCAGTGATGAGAAGGCGGTTTACAGCAATAGGGCTGGGTCTGGCCCTGTTAGTGGGAGGATCGGCACTCTTTCCTCGGAAGGTATTCGCTCAAGACTCCTCGAGCGAGGATGGCAAGCGCAAAGTTCGAACCAGAGTCTTACCGGAATATCCGCCGCTTGCCAAGCAGATGAACGTCGCCGGCAAGGTGAAGATCGAAACCACGATCGCGGCTGACGGACACGTGCTCAGCACCAAGGTGGTTGGTGGAAGCCCTTTGCTGGTGAATGCTGCCCTGGAGGCTTTGAAAAAGTGGCGCTTCGAGCCGGCAGCCAAGGACACCGTCGAAATCATCGAGTTCGAATTCAGCGGGCAGGGGCCCTAATTCGGTCGGAGGCGTTTGGAGATGACGATTCGTAAGAGGCTCGTATGGGGGTTTGGCGCCGTCTTGGCGGTCGTGGCGTTCTTGCTGATCGTCAACATCTTTGCGGTCGCTCGCCAGTACGCGACGCAAGGCGCCGTGCGGTCGACCTTGGGTGATGTGCAGACGATCGAAAGCGTGCGCTACCAACTCATAGAAAACCGCCTGACACTGTCAACCTACCTGCTGAGCGGCGATCTTCGCGACCAGGACAAGACCACACGGGGCATCAGCCAGCTGGAGGGACTGCTGAGGGACGGAGAAACCAAAGCGAGTGATGCCGGCCTCCGCACCGCACTTTCCCGGGTGGAAGAGAACGAACGCAGCTGGGCGGACCAGTTTGCCAAAGAAATGATGGACAAACGGCATCAAGTGGATGCGGGCGACGCCACGGTTTCCGATCTGCAGATTTTCTACCTGCAGCACGATCCGGCATCCTGGACGACAAGATCGGTCTCGCTGCTCGACGCGGCCCGTCAATCGGTCGAGCGGGCACAGGATGACTCCAATGCGAGTGCCTCCGCGGCGACCCTGTGGAGTGGCGCGATCAGCATCGCCGGCACTCTGTTTGCAGTCGTGCTGGGCGGAATCATCGCTGTCCGGACCGAGAAGTCCATCACCCAACCCCTGGCACATCTGATCGAAGTAGCCCGTAAGATCGGCGATTCGGGCGACCTCGATCAATCGATCGATATCCATCGGCGCGACGAAGTCGGGCTGTTGGCGGAAAACTTCAACAAAATGATCGTTCATTTGAAAGAAATGGCTTCCGTGTCGGCGGCCATCGCCGAAGGCAAACTCTTCGTCGCCGTCCAGCCCCGCTCGAAGCAGGACACCATGTCCAAGGCGTTTGCGCGAATGACTCACGGTCTGCGCGAATTGGTCCGCCAAGTGCGCGACAGCGCTTCGCAAGTCGCGAGCGCCGCCGGGCAAATGGCCAGCGCCTCGGACGAATCCGCCAAGATCAGCGTGCAGGCGGCGTCGGCCATCGATGAGGTGACCAGCACGATGCACGAAATGAGCGTCAACGTGCAGAACGTGGTGAAGAACACCCAGATGCAGGGATCGAACGTCGCGGAAACTTCCGCCTCCATCGATGAAATGGTCACTTCGATTCAGCGCGTCGCCGATACCGCCAAGCTTCTGGTGGAGATCTCGCATCGCTCGCGCGAAGAGGCCCGCACCGGCATGATCACCATGGAGAAAGCCACCGAAGGCCTGAACCGCACCAGCCAGTCGATTCAAGCCTCTTCGGCGATCATTGACGCGCTCGGCCGGCGGGCCGATGACATCGGCAAGATCATTGAAGTCATTGACGATCTCGCGGAACAAACCAACCTGCTGGCCCTCAATGCGGCGATTGAAGCGGCTCGCGCCGGTGAGCATGGCCTTGGTTTTGCGGTGGTGGCCGAAGAAGTCAGAAAGCTCGCCGAAAAATCCACGCAGTCGACCAAAGAGATCTCCGAGCTGATCCAGGGAATCCAGAAGGAGGCCCAGGAGGCGGTCGAGAACATGGAAAAAAGCACGGCCATGGTCGGGGAGGGACTGGCACTCAACAAGGACCTCAGCCTGGCGCTCGACAAGATCTCCGACGTGGTCTCGGAGGTTTACAAGTTCTCCCAGGAAATCGGTGCTGCCACCACCGAGCAATCGAGCGGCTCGGCGCAGATCGCCAAAGCCACCAATCGACTCACCGAAATCACTCAGGAAATCAATTCGTCGGTCGAGGAGCAGGCTTCCGGAGCGCAAGCCGTGGTGCGGTCGATGGAAAGGATGCGCGAACTTGTTCAGCAGTCCACCTCCAGCTCAACCGAGCTTGCCGCCGCCGCCGAGCAGATGTCCAAGCTCTCTCGCTCGCTGCTGGAATCGATGGACCGCTTTGCCGTCGAGGACGCCCACGGCGACCAGCGACGCCGCGCACCGCGCCGCCTGGTGCCCGAGCCCGAGCAACCGGAATACGCCGAAATGGTTGAGTCCTGACCTCGGCGGGCCCACACATGGACAAAGAACTGCAAGTCGTGGGTTTCCGGATCGGCCGCGAGACGTTCGGTCTGCCCATTTCGATGGTTCGGGAAATCGTGCGGGTGCCGGACATCACCTCGGTGCCCAACGCGCCGGACTATATCGAAGGGGTCATCAACCTGCGCGGCCGAATCATTCCCGTGGTGGATCTGCGCAAACGCTTCGGCCAGCAATCCCCAGAGCCCAATAAAACGAATCGCATCGTGGTGGTCGAGCTCAACTCGAGACTGGTCGGACTGGTGGTCCATTCCGCTTCCGAAGTGCTGCGGATCGCGCCCGCCGACATCGATGAACCGCACACGGTTTTCCGGGAAGGTGACCTCAACTACATCACCGGAATCGGCAAAATTGGCGGGCGGCTGGTCATCTTGCTCGATTTGAACAAGGTTTTAGAACGGGGCGAACTCGGCAACCTGGAGGCGGTGGCGGAATCGCTCACCCCGGCAGCAGGCTAGGGCCCGGAAGGAACCAATGTCCACACTGACTGCGCAGATCGAGCCGAGCGACGCGGAACTCAAGCTCTTGCAAACCCTGGTCTACCAGGAATGCGGCATGTATTTCGACGAGCGCCGCACGCATTTCCTGCGCGACCGGCTGCAGCGGCGCATGAAGGCCTGCCAGATCGACTCCTTCTACAACTATTACCGCCTGCTGACCAGCCACGAGGGCAAAGCGGAACTGTCCGCCTTGCTGGAAAACCTGACGGTCAACGAAACGAGCTTCTTTCGGATTCGCCCGCAGCTGGAGCTGTTCCAAAAGGTGGTGCTGGAAGACCTGCTCAAACGCAAGCAGGAGCGGCGCGACTGGACCATCCGGATTTGGAGCGCCGGCTGCTCGACGGGCCAGGAGCCGTACACGCTGGCCATCCTGGTTTCCGATGCGCTCGCTTACTACTATTTGCGAAACCCGCTGCCGTTCGACATGCCCACGCCCAAGCCGTTGATCCCGCCGCCTTGGAAGGTGGAAATCGTCGCGTCGGATATCAACTATTCGGCCCTGCTCGTCGCCCAGCAGGGAATTTACACCGAAGCGCAGATGGAGCCGGTCGATTACACCTGCCGGCTGCGCTACTTCGACAAGGTCGGCGACAAATATGCGGCCAAACCCGCGCTACGAAACCTGGTGCAGTTCGATTTTCACAATCTGAAGACCGAGTACCTGCCGCTGCGCAATGACGTGATTTTCTGCCGCAACGTGATGATCTACTTTGACGAGGCCGAGCAAAAGCGGCTGATCGACAAGTTCTATCGTTGTTTGAACCCGGACGGCTATCTGTTTGTCGGCCATGCCGAAAGCCTGTTTGGCCTGACCACGAAATTTCACATGATCCATCAGCACAACGCGACCGTGTATCAACGAATCGAAGGAGCCCCACGGTGACTTTCTCGGACGAACACGCCTCCGAGCTCCGCCAGCTGTTCTTTGAGAGCGCCGAGGAAATCCTTCAGCGCATGAACGAAGCGGGCCTTGCTCTCGAACAGGCTTCCGGCGACCTCGACCAGCTTCGCGAGGTGCGTCGGGCGGTGCACACTCTGAAGGGCGATTCCGCCGCCTGCGGGTACCGGCAGCTGAGTGAGCTGGCGCACGGTCTGGAGGATGTGCTTACGCCAGAAGTTGCCCAGCAGCATGCCGGGCGCATCGCCGAAGTGATCCTCACGGCCGCCGACACGTTTCACGAGATGCTGGCGGCCTACCAGGGAAACCTCCAGCCCCCGTCCGGCGGCCCGCTGCGTCAGCAGATCGACCGCTTGCTCGATCAGCCCGCAGCACGGAAGGAGAAAGCGCCGCTCGAAGCGAAGTTTGAGTGGTCCGAATACGAACGTTTGATGATTGCCGAGTCCATTCGCCGGGGAGAGAACGTCTACAACGTGGCACTGCTCCTGAACGCCGAGACCATGGTTCCCGCGGCCGCCTTCGAACTGGCCCGCAAGGCGCTCCAGAGCGCGGGCAAGATTCTGGCCTTGCGGCCCGAAGCGGGCGCGGTCTCACCCGACGTCGGTTTGCTGGAAGCGGCGCTGGCAACCAAAAAGACGGCCGATTCGATTCGCAAGCAGTGCCGCGTGCCGACGGTGGTCGAGCAGGTTTCCGTCGAGCGAACGCCCGTATTGCCGTCACCGTCGCGGGACCTGCTGGAGATTCTGGTCGAGTCCGAGGCAGCTGCGGTGGCCGCTGGCGTGAAGTCCCCAAACGCCGCCTCTTCCCCCGACGGCCCGGAGGAGGGCCGTGAAGCCGGCCCTTCGGCCGGTCTTGCGCACGCTGCCTCGGAAAACACGCTTCGCGTCGATGCCGGCCGCATCGACACGGTCATGAATCTGGTGGGCGAGATGATCATCGGGAAATCGATGCTGCAGCGGGCCATCAACGAATTCGATCGCCGTCATCCCAAAGATCCCGCCAGAGCCCGGCTGGCTGACGCGCTCGGATTTCAATCCCGCGTTTTGGGCGAACTGCAAAAGTCGGTGATGAAAATCCGCATGGTTCCGGTCGAACATCTGTTTCGCCGCTTTCCGCGCATCGTCCGAGATGTGGCGCGTTTGCGCAACAAGGACATCGCGCTGGAAATCACCGGCCAAACGACCGATCTCGACAAGGGCATTCTGGACGCGCTGGCCGATCCGCTGGCCCACGTGGTCCGCAACGCCGCCGACCACGGCATTGAAACAGCCGCCGAACGGGAAGCCGCAGGAAAACCTGCGCGCGGCACCATTCGCTTGAATGCCTATCATGACGGCGATCAGGTGGTGATCGAGGTTTCCGACGATGGCCGCGGGCTGGACCGCGAAAAGATCGTTCGCCGGGCGATCGAGCGCGGCCTCCTCACCCCGGAAACCGCCGCGCAACTCGACGAATCCGAAGCGCTGCAGCTCATTTTCACGCTCGGCCTGAGCACCGCCGATCGAATCACCGAGATTTCCGGGCGCGGCGTCGGATTGGACGTAGTCAAAGCCGCTCTGGCAGATCTGAAGGGGAACGTGGATCTCCGAAGCCAGCCCGGGCGAGGCACGACGTTCCGGCTGCTGGTGCCGCTGACGCTGGCCAGCATTCAGGCCCTCCTGTTCCGGGTGCATCTGCGGCTGTACGCCGTTCCGCTGGCATCGGTGGCCGAAATCACGCGCATCACCGAAGACGATGTGCACCGCGTCGATGACCATGAAGTGTTTCGGTTGCGGGAGCAGGTTCTGACTCTCGCGCGGCTGGACCGGCTCGAACCTCGCATGGTCGCCAAGCAAGCCCGGCGTCTGTTTGTCATCGTGATCAGCTCGGGTGGGAGACGATTTGGCCTTGCCGTGGACAGCCTGGTGGGCGAAGAGGAGCTGGTCATCAAAGCTTTAGAAGATGACCTCGTCACCTCTCCGCTGGTAAGCGGGGCGTCGATCCTAGGCGATGGAACCGTTGTTTTGATTCTCAATGTGCCGGCCGTTGTTTCGCACCTTGCCAAAATGCCGGTACTGGAGGCCATCGCGTGAGCGGACCGATTCGCGTGTTGGTGGTGGACGACTCCGCGCTGATGCGGAAGCTCATCCCGCAAATCCTGCTGCAGGATCCCGGAATCGAAGTTGTGGGGACGGCCATGGACGGCCTGATCGGCCTGCGCAAGATCGAAGAACTGCGCCCGCAGGTCGTCACGCTGGACCTGGAAATGCCGCGCATGGACGGGATTGAGATGCTTCGGCAAATCATGGGCAGGCATCGCGTGCCGGTGATTGTGGTCAGCGCGCATACCAAGGAAGGCGCCTCCCTCACCCTGAAAGCGCTTTCTTTGGGAGCATTCGATTTCGTCACCAAGCCCGAGGAAGCGGCTTCCGGCCGCATGGCCCAGATTGCCTTCGAGCTTGCGCTCAAGATCAAAGTGGCTGCCGCTTCCGGCGCGCCGAAAATGATCATCACGCAGCCGGCCTCGCGGCGAAAACATTCGCGGCCGTATTCGACACAGCCGCACTGGCCCTCGCGCATCGTGGCCATCGGTGTCTCCACAGGCGGACCCAATGCGCTGCAGTACTTGCTCTCGCAGCTTCCCGAGGATTTTCCGGGCTGCCTGCTGATTGTGCAGCACATGCCGGAAGGATTCACAGAAATGTTCGCCCAGCGCCTCGACGAGTGCTCGGCCATCGAAGTAAAGGAGGCGCAGTCGGGCGATCTGCTGGTTGGCGGCCGCGCGCTGGTTTGCCCGGCCAACCGCCACATGAAAGTGCGCCGCATGGAGCACGGAAACGTGGCTATTCTCGTCGATCAGCCGCGCGTGAATGGCCATCGCCCTTCGGTGGACGTTCTTTTCAACTCGGTTGCCCAGGAGTTCGGAAGCAAAGCGATCGGCGTGCTGATGACCGGAATGGGCGATGACGGGGCGATCGGCCTAAAGTCCATTCAGGCCGCCGGGGGCTTCACGATCGCGCAGAGTCCGGACAGTTGCATCGTCGATAGCATGCCGCGATCGGCGATCGACCGCGGCTTCGTGTCCAAAGTCGTTTCCCTTGCAGGCATTGCCACCGTGTTACAAGCGAAGTGCGCGCCGGACCGCTCGTCAACCGACGGCGGCGCGGAAACGGCAGGAGCCACTGCGTTGGCAGAAGGACCTTCGCGAAGGAGGATGTCATGAGGCAATTCGAACCGCTCACTCGAAAGGACCGCCAGCCCGTGCGTTACCTCATCGTCGACGACTCGGTCTTCGCGAGAAAAAGCCTCGCCAAAACGGTGGAGTCGTTTGGCGGCACGCTGGCCGGGGAAGCCGCGGACGGCTGTGCGGCCATCGCCGAATACACCCGCGTCAAGCCCGACATCGTTCTGATGGATATCACCATGCCGCAGATGGAAGGCATCGAAGCGGTCGAGCGCATCGTCGGGGAGCATGCGGATGCGCGCATCGTGATGGTCTCTTCGGTCGGCTATCAGGACAACATCCTGGCCGCGCTTCAAAAAGGCGCGCGGCATTTCGTCCAAAAGCCGGTCAAGCCGGAGGCGCTGTATGAAATCATCCGCTACGTGCTCAGTGACGAAGGCGTCACCGTCGGTGCCCTCGGGGAGAACGAGCGATGAAAATGGATCTGATTCAGCCGTTCATTGGCTCGCTCGATGCCGTGCTTTCCGAGATGATGCAGGCGCCGGCGACCATTGTGAACCTCGCGATGGAAGAAGACGGCTACCAGAAGAAGGGTCTCGCCGCTGAGGTTATCTTCAAGGGTCAGATCGAAGGGCGCGTGGTCCTGGACATGGACCCCAGTGCCGCCTCCCGAGTCGCCAGCTTCTTGACGGGAGGCAACGTCGAATCCGGCGAACCGATCGTTCCTGAGACCGTTTGCGAGCTCGCCAACATGGTCATCGGGAACGCCGTCACCCAACTGAACGACCGCGGTTTTCAGTTCAAGGTCCGTCCGCCGACGGTTCTCACGCGCGAACAATGCGAAAAAGCGGGACAGGATTCCGAAGCGACCCTCCTGTGCTTTGAAACTCCCAGCGGCAAGGTCTATCTGAATATCGCCATGAAGTATCACGCGCGCCGCGCTCGCGAACGCGCTCCCATCACGGTCGGCTAGCCCACTCGCGCGAGTTCGCGCAGGCTGACCACCAGGGTGCAGCCAGGATGTCCGGTCGAAGCCAGTCGAGCGTCTTCCCCGCATGCAGCAACAGGTCCGCTCATGAGAAATCCCGCAACCGGCGAGGAGATCATTCTGTTTTCGCGCTGGCCTTCTGGTATGCCGCGCCGTGGCGAAATAAGCCTGCTTTCGGCATTTGCTCTGAATAAATCACGACCGCCGACAGAAAGATATTCGCGGCCTCCGGCGAGTAGGGAACCGCCACTTCCAACGCCGCGCCCGCATCGTAGCGGCGCTTGCTCCGGAAACACACGCCCAGCGGAGAAATGTCCTCGCAAACGGCCAGCTCGTCATCCGAGCCTGCTTGCCGGACGCACGCCGTCAGCCGCGTGTGCAGCCGCATTCGCTGGCGCTCGCGCTGTTCGCCGCTCTTCGGAACCGCACCCTGCGCTTCGGCCATGCGCCGTGCGCGGGCCGCGCGCAAATTGAGCTTCTTTTCGTCTTCGTGCGGAGCCTGGATCCAGATGCTCGGCACGCCGCAGGTCTTGCAATGACGCGCAATTCCGCGATTGGCCTCGAAACCCCGCAACTCAAGCTCATTGAGATAGACGACTTCGCGCGTGTGGCAATAACTGCACTCGACGAGCATGCGCGCCACCGCTTCGGGTGACTCGGCAGTGGGCGGAAATTCAATTCCCCAAAGATCGACCGAATCCGATAGTTCGACGCCATACAGGTAGCCGTCGTCCTGCCGTCCAAACTGGCCGGTGACGCGCGCGTCACTTTCGCGATGCGCTTCGTTGGGCGCCCGGCGCTGCAGGTGAATCCTCTGTTCGGCCGCCAGGTCGCGGTCCAGAATGATGACCGCGCCATGGCGATTGATCTGCAGCGTCCGCGCGGGGCTCTTGAACGACTGGCCCTGGCTATCGACACCTGAGGCCTCCAGCAGCAACGTCATCGAAATGCGATCGGAACGGCGGGCTGGCACCGATGCCATTCTCTGCTCCTCGAATTCCCAAGATACCATACCCCGCCATG
>JASHRC010000274.1 GCA_030037525.1 Candidatus Acidiferrales bacterium
TCGCACGCTCTCGAGGCCCCGATACACGCCGCTATCGGAGAACTCGACCGATACATCAGGGAGCTTCTTGGCGAAGCACTCATCCACGATCCGGTCGAAGCGCTGTTTGAACAAGTAATGCACGTACTTCGATTGCAGCTGCTCGATCTCGATCCTGTCCTCGAGACGCTCGACTCGCGCGGCCAACCGTTCGACCACTCGCAGCAGGTCGTCATGGCTAAGGGACATAAAGGCTCCTTCCGCAGCAGAAACTTACCACTACCACGTGCGCTGGCACCACTTTCGCGAGCCCTTGAACCGCTGTGGGACGCCTTTGTGGATAGACCAAACTGCGTAGCCCGCGGTGGATCGGAAAATGGGAGACCGAACTCGAGAGTCTCCGTGCATGGCGGCTAGGTCCTCGGGACCGCGTGCCGGTATGATGGTGCGTCTCGTGTTCCGAATCCGGAGGTTCTTCGATGAATGGGCGCAAGAGAGCTGCACGGATTCTGGTTGTCTTGGGCAGCATCGTTCTGTTCGCCAGTGCGGCGCTTCATTCCCTAGCCGCCTACCCGAACGTCTCTTCTGCGCTCGGCGGCTCGAATTTGAGCGCTCCTCTCCAAGCCGCGCTGCGCGCTGTTTTTCTGCTGGTCGGGTGGGACTGGATCGTCATTGCGGTCGTCGCGCTGCTCGCTGCTTTCACTGAAGCAAAGTGGCGCAAGATGCTCGTTTTGTTCTGCGCTCTGGCTCTACTCGTCGAGACCGGGTTGACGCTCGCTTTTATTGGCGTTTTTCTGGGCAACGAACTGATCGGTTCAGCGGCGTTGTTGATTCTCTCGGGCGCGCTGCTGTTCGAGAATGGCGACTCAGGCAGAACCGGAGCCTGAGGCTGCCGGCAGGAGCCCACAACCGACCGAAGCGTTATCCATTCGCTGGGCGACGATCCGGCGTTATTCGTGTGAGCTCCCCCTTCACCGCTTGGAATTGCTCTACGGCAAACTCCAAATCTTCGCGGGTGTGCGCCGCAGAGATTTGAACGCGGATACGGGCCCGTCCCTGGGGCACCACCGGATAGGAGAATCCGACGACGTATACTCCTCTCTGCAGCAGGAGGTCGGCCATCCGGGTGGCCAGCGCCGCCTCGCCCAGCATGACGGGCACGATGGGGTGTTCTCCCGGCAGAATCTCGAAGCCGGCGGTAGCCATGCGTTCGCGAAACAGCCGCGTGTTGGCGGAAAGGCGCTCGCGCAGCTCCTTGGTTTGGCCGAGCAAGTCCAACACCTTGAGTGAGGCTGCGACGATCATGGGCGCTACGCTGTTTGAAAACAGATAGGGACGAGACCTTTGCCGCAGCAGATCGACGATTTCCTTTCGGGCACTGGTATACCCGCCGCTTGCCCCGCCGAGCGCCTTGCCCAAGGTTCCGGTAAGGATGTCGATGCGACCCATCACGCCGTGATGCTCGTGAGTCCCGCGACCGTTCTCCCCCATGAACCCGACCGCATGCGAGTCATCCACCATCACCATGGCCCTATAGCGCTCAGCCAGGTCGCAAATCTGAGGCAGCTTCGCAATGTAGCCGTCCATGGAGAAGACGCCGTCGGTGGCGACCAAGATTCGACGCCGACCGGCAACCTCTTTCAGCGTAGCTTCCAGATCGTTCATGTCTCCGTTGCGGTAGCGAGCGCGCTGCGCTTTCGACAAGCGAATGCCGTCAATAATGCTGGCGTGATTCAGCTCATCGGAGATGATCACATCTTCGGCGTCGAGCAACGTCTCAAACAGCCCTCCGTTGGCGTCAAAGCAGGAGCTGTAGAGAATGGTGTCCTCCATGCCGAGGAACTCACTCAACCGTCGTTCGAGCTCCTTGTGGACCTGCTGCGTCCCGCAGATGAAGCGGACCGAGGAGAGGCCGTAGCCCCAGCGATCGAGCGCCTCGTGTGCGGCCCGGATGACTTCGGGATGATCGGCGAGGCCGAGATAGTTGTTGGCGCAGAGATTCAGCACGCCTTTGGCTTGTGGCAGGTCCACTCGCCGATTCTGAGGGCTCGCGAGGGTACGCTCGGATTTGTAGAGACCAGCTTCGCGAATCTCGCGCAGCTGCGATTCATAGAGGGGCCTTGCGGTCTGAAACATCGGTTTTGGCTCCTATCGGTGCGCTTCGGAACCGATCAATCAGACGCCCGCCAGTCCAAAATCACTTTTCCGGAGTCGCCCGACTTCATCACCTCGAATCCTTTTGCATACTCCTTCCACGAGAATCGGTTGGTAATGACCGGCCGGATGTCGAGTCCCGATTCCAGCATCACGGTCATTTTGTACCAGGTCTCGTACATCTCCCGGCCATAGATACCCTTGATCGTCAGCATGTTGAAGATGACCTGTCGCCAATCGATCGACATCTCACCTGACGGAATGCCCAGCATGGCAATCTTCGCGCCGTGACTCATGTTCAGAAGCATCTCCCGAAACGCACTCGCGCTTCCCGACATCTCCAGCCCCACGTCAAACCCTTCCTGCATGCCGAGCTTTTGCTGAACGTCCCTCAGGCGCACCTCGTTCGCGTTGACCGCACGCGTCACGCCGATTCGTTCCGCAAGCTTGAGCCGCTTGTCATTGAGATCGGTGATGACGACGTGGCGCGCCCCGGCATGCCGCACCACCGCAGCCGCCATGATCCCGATGGGGCCTGCCCCAGTGATCAGCACGTCTTCCCCCAGCACCGGAAACGATAGCGCCGTGTGCACGGCATTGCCGAAAGGATCGAAGATGGCGGCGATTTCCAGGTCCACCTTGGGGTTATGCCGCCAGATATTGCTCATCGGCAGAACAATGTATTCGGCGAAGGCGCCCGGGCGATTCACTCCCACTCCAAGCGTGTGCGCGCATAGATGCCGCCTGCCCGCCAGGCAATTACGGCAGCGGCCACACACCACGTGGCCCTCGCCACTGACGATTTCCCCCGGAAGGAAGTCGTTGACATTGGCGCCCACGGCGACCACTTCTCCCACGAACTCGTGGCCGATGATCAGCGGGACGGGAATCGTTGCCTGGGCCCAAGCGTCCCAGTCGTAGATGTGCAGATCGGTTCCGCAGATTCCCGTCAGCAATACGCGGATCAGCACATCGTTGATCCCCGGCTCGGGAACGGGGACTTCCTCAAGCGAAAGCCCCGCTGCGGGTCTGGCCTTCACCAGCGCTTTCATCGATTTCGCCCACCCATAGGAACGTAGCTCCAAGCTACAGGTCTAAATAAGCTGGTCTTTCCCACACCAGAGACAGGGCCACCTCGTCACCGATCACAGGGTGTCCCGGGGCCTGTCATCTCAACACTGTTTCGCAAACGAAACAATATCGAATCTCGACTCCGCCTAAGACATCAGCTCAGCAAAAGCCGGTCAATCTTAACTCCTTGGGTCCCGGAAACCCTAAAGGCCCTCAAGTGACTGACCCAGGTTGGGATTCTGCCGGCGATGCTGATCGCGGCCGCAGTCAGGCACTCACATCCAGCAGGTCGGGAGGGTGTCTTCTGTCCTTGGGAAGATAGGGGGTGACAAAGTCGCGAGAGAAAGGGAAAAAGCAGCGACCAGTTTTTCGGTTTGGGATTATACTTGCGCCGCCCAGCCCGCCTGGAGTACCACAACCGCCCGATGAGAGGTTCCGTATGACTGCTCGAGCCTGGCTTCATCGAATGTCGTTTTGCCTGTTGCTCGGTCCTCTCTGCTTGACTTCTTCTACTTTCGCGCAAGATCCCCAGGGCAAGCCCAACATTGTGGTGTCTGCGAGTGAATCGGTCTGCCCTACGGCGCAATACAGTTCCATTCAACAAGCCGTCAAGGCAGCTTCTCCGGGCGAACTCATTGAGGTTTGCGCGGGCACATACAATGAGCAAGTGACCATTGAAAAAAACATCCGCATTCACGGCGATGACGGCGCGATTCTCCAACCGAATCCGATGACTGCGAATGGGACGGGGATTGTCTCGGGAGAACCCGTGGCCGCCGCGATTCTGGCACAAAACGCCGCAGAAGTTGCGATCGAGGGCCTCATCGTGGACGGAACATTCAACGGTATCACGGCATGCTCCCCGACTCTTTACGGCATTCTGTTTCAGAATGCGTCGGGAGTGATCCGGCACAATGCCGTGAAGCATATGAGGCTTCCGGCAGTGCCGGGCTGCCAGAGCGGGAACGCCATTGCGGTCGAATCCCAGGGCGCAAGCTCCCAGGTGGATATATCCGCGAATAGCGTCCACGGGTATCAGAAGAATGGCATCACGGCGAACGAGTCCGGAACAAGCGTGAACATAGAAGGCAACACAGCAACAGCACCCGGGCCTGCGACCAGTTCGGATGCGGCGCCCAATGGAATCCAAATCGGATTCGGAGCGACGGGAAGCATCGTGGGCAACAATGTTGCTGACCATGTCTGGACGCCCTGCGTTTCGGTCGACAGCTGTACGGCGAACGGAACGGGAATCCTGATCTTTGAATCCAATGGAGTTACGATCACAGAGAATACCGTCGGTGTAAGTCAGATCGGCATCGCGGTCATCGGCGATGACGCTTCGATTATCGGGAATAACGTCTTTGACTCCAAGGTTCTTTGGGGCATCGTACTTCAGGGCAATAACAACGTCGCGGAAAGCAACAGGATCACACATTCCAGCGACGCCGGTATTTTCGTGCAGGGCAATGACAACACCATTCAGCAAAATCAAATAAGTGATGCAGGGGTGGGCATTCAAAAGGCCGCCGGCTCCATGGGGAACGCGATCGCGGGCAACACCTTTTTTGACATTGCGGGCCAATTGGTCCAGGACCCGGCCGGTTCCGAATCGCTCCAGGTCCAACCGATGCGCTAGCTCTAAACCTTTGCCCCCCCCTCTCCCCTGCTGATCTCGCAGCGGGAAAGTGCCACGGACGAAAATCATGGGTGTCCACGCCGACATCGATCGAAAGTGATCGATCGAGGCTGGGCAGTCGCCCCTGCGAGTGCCGTACAAATGCCAGGCTGGGTGAATGATTCCAGACGCGCATTGCGCAATGGCAAAGCACGATGCGTTGGCCATTGATTGAGACCTCCGCCAGATCGCCAAGCCAAGAAAACTCCTGAGTTACCTTGCGCGTGTCCTTGTCGTGGTTGCCGGGCACAGCGAATATCTTCTTGCATCGAACGCGCGGCGTAGCTCCACTGCCCTTGCTTTTGGACCGATGCAGAAGTCCCCGAGAAACTAGAAGATGTCGTTCGTTTTGACGAGGCTGTTCAACTGTTCGATAATTGTCCGATTCATCTCCTCGACCGTATCGAAAGGACGATTACCATACCGAATGACGTTTTTGTGGCCGAGATGAAAATCGGCAATAAATCAGAGGTTGAGCATCGGGGAGCTTCTCACCTAACCGTGGCGGCGACGCGAAGAATCTGTCTTTGAATGGAAGAACGCAGGTCCTTTGGGAGGAGGTCCGCCTGTTCGAGCGATTTCCAGCCTGCGACAGTCCTCTGCGCGGTTTCGACCGCGATCTTCCAGAGCGGGCTTGCTGGAATTCTTGCCTTCGGTAAGGCATCCGGCGTTTCCAGTTCGCATAAGGTCACATCAAAGTTAACAGGTTCTAGGGTATTGCAAATACAAAGCGGTGCGTAAAGTGGTATAACGGCCTTCAATCAGTACGATGGAGCTTCCTCGCCATGGATCAGCGGGCTGCTGAGCGGTCATCTCCGAAAAAGGAACAACGGAGGGCCGTGCGTTTTCCGGTCCTGGTTCCTGTAGAAGCGATGTGGCAGGAGGCCGACGGCAGGATCGTGAAAGAGGCCGCTCAAGCCAGAGAGGTAAACCCACAAGGTGGCCTGCTGGACATGAAAACTTCCCCCAGCGTTGGCAGCCAACTTGAGTTGACCAACCTCCTTTCGGGCGAAACGTTTCGGGCGCGTGTTGTAGGAGCCCGCCGCTCGAAGGAGGGCAATCTATCAGGCGTGGCCGTTGAGCTTTTGGTTCCGAGTGAGACATTCTGGGGCGTAAATTTCCAGCTCAAGAAAACCAGCGCCGAACTGCTCAGGCTGGAGCGAGCTATGCAGTCGGCCAGCGTGGACCCCCGCATACTAAGGGAGTTTCGCGAGGCCGTCGATTATGTGCGCAAGACGGCATGGGCCGTCCAAGAGTGGCACGAGCGCCAATTGCAGGACCACGATCCTCAGACGCTGCTCCCCTTGCTCACTGCTGAGCGCCTTCGCCGCGCCACTCAGCTTAGCAGGACGATCCTGGCAGACTTGGCTGCCCACGAAGTAACCCGCGAAACCCAAGGAATTGAAGAGTTCTTTCGAGCCGTCGAGAGCATGCACCAGCGCCTGCTGGGCCTGTTCAGGGATCTTGAACCCTGATGGTGAGTTTCCAGTTGGTAGCAACGGGCCCAAACGAAGTCCTAGCTTGCGCAGGAGATTCTGGTCCGCTACTCGGGAACCCCCGGCAGGACGCAACAGCCGAATCCACTCGGGAGCCATAAGTGGATTTGCGACCTAGTAACAGGTTGAGCTACGCGAGCGGACCAAGCGACGTGCCCCTCCTCGGTAGGTGTATCGGCGAAGCACTCGAAGACACCGCGGCCCGATATCCAGACAATGATGCGCTCGTCGTTTGTCATCAGGGCAAGCGCTATACGTACGACCAGCTTAACGAAGAAGTCGATCGCACCGCGCGCGGGCTGCTGAGTTTCGGCATTGAGAAAGGGGACAGGATTGGCATTTGGGCAACAAACTGTGCCGAATGGGTCCTGACCCAGTTTGCTGCGGCCAAGATCGGCGCCATTCTAGTGAATATCAATCCTTCAAACCGAGCGCGCGAGCTTGAGTACGTGTTACGCCAGTCCGAGTGCCAAACGCTGCTGCTCATCGAAGGATTCCGAGATATGGATTACGTACAGGCTGTCGGTGAGATCTGTTCGGAACTCGGTAGCGGCGACTCTGACACCGTGCACTCGAGGAACCTTCCGCAGCTGCGACGACTGATTCTCATCGGAGGGAAACCTCCTCGAGGAATGCAGGGCTGGGATCAGGTTGTGGAGCGCGGCACAAGGATCCCGTGCGAACAGCTCCTGGCACGCGAATCGCAGCTAGATTTTGACGATGCCATCAACATTCAATACACCTCCGGAACTACGGGATTTCCGAAAGGCGCGACTCTTTCCCATCACAACATCGTGAACAATGGCGCACTGGTCGCACAAGCGATGCGGTTCACCGATCGGGACCGGCTGTGCATTCCAGTGCCCTTCTATCACTGCTTTGGAATGGTCGTGGCGAACATGGCGTGC
Source organism: Candidatus Acidiferrales bacterium (assembly GCA_030037525.1). Classification (GTDB taxonomy): domain Bacteria; phylum Acidobacteriota; class Terriglobia; order Acidiferrales; family UBA7541; genus Palsa-295. The sequence goes on from JASHRC010000274.1 coordinate 7,287, forward strand.
GTGGTCAGTGGGGCCACCATGGTAGTGCCGTCCGCTTATTTTGAAGCGGAAGCCACGCTGAAGGCAGTCTCGGAGGAGCGTTGCACTGCGCTGCACGGTGTTCCCACCATGTTCATCGCGGAGTTGCAGCACCCTGAGTTCAACAGATTCGACCTTGGTACATTGCGGACGGGCGTCATGGCTGGCTCGCCGTGCCCGATTGAGGTGATGAAGCGGGTCGTCAATCAGATGCACTGTCGCGAGATGACCATTGCCTATGGGTTGACGGAGGCGTCACCGGTGGTTACGCAAACTACCCCGGATGATCCTATTGAGCGACGTGTCACCACCGTTGGCAAGGCGTTACCGCATACAGAAGTCAAGATCATAGACCCGCTGAGCGGCAGGATCGTGCCTAGAGGAGTTACGGGCGAGCTTTGCACGCGCGGTTACCAGGTCATGAAGGGCTATTACAAGGATCCCGCAGCGACGAATGCCGCAATCGACAGGGGAGGATGGTTACACACCGGCGATCTTGCGGTGCTGGATGAAGAAGGCTACTTCCAGATTACAGGGCGAGCAAAAGACATGATTATTCGCGGAGGAGAGAACGTATATCCGCGGGAAATCGAGGAGTTTCTGTACACGTGCCCGGGGATCGCAGCTGTACAGGTCATTGGAGTTCCGGATCAGAAGTACGGGGAACAGGTGATGGCCTGGATCAAGTTGGAACCGGGTTCACAACTCGGCCCGCCGGAAATTCGGGCGTTCTGCGAAGGCAAGATTGCACATTTCAAAATTCCTCACTACGTCAAAATCGTCGACGAGTTTCCGATGACCGTAACTGGGAAGGTGCAAAAGTTCAAAATGCGGGAGGCCGCGATCAAGGAGCTTGGGCTTGGCGGGTGTCAAGCATAGGATCGCGCCCGTTAGAGGAGGGACTAGCGGGAGGCATCAAATGGTTCGAGTGCCCAGGCGGCTCGATACGGCTGCATTTTCATTTCTACCTCTATCGGAATGAGGCCCTCGTTTTGCTGAGCAGCTCTATAGAATGCATTTTTAGAAGAATTTGACAAAAGCGTGAGATCGCCGGAAATCCCCGAAAGAAAATGGAAGAGGGTCGCGCGAGCATAGCTGGGGGTGAACCAACCGTGAGGGGGGTGCGCCGATGGCCATTGAGGGACTGCAGAAGGAGCAGCGGGGCCGCCGGCTGGGCGATTACCTCAGACGGCTGCGGCCAGAGCGTTGGCGGATGGCGCCCGTGCCCACTGCCGTCGCGGTCATTCTTTTTGTCGGTCTGGGCCTGTTTGCGGAGGCGTCGGCAAACGAGGGTGTGGCGTCCAGGACCTCGCCGTGTCCCTCCGGTTTCGTGGATAAAGCCACGCGAGCGCTTGAAAGCTATCGCGCGAGGAGCAAAGCTCCCGGCGTGGCCGTCGCATTCTTCGACAACAACAAAGCTTGCGTTCTGGTCAGCGGTGTCAACGGCGGGAGAAAGCCGGGTCCAGTCATTCCTCAGACTATCTTCGCCATGGGCTCGGTGCAGAAGGTCTTCAATGCGACCCTCCTCGCGTATGAGATTGCGCAAGGGAAAACGACGATTGATGACGCGGCAGCGAAATACCTGGTCGCAGCCAACGGCAGAAGGGTTTCACCCAGATCTGCTTTCTTTGGAATTACTTTTGGAAATCTTGTAACTCACACGGCGTCGCTTCCCAACGGGCAGCCCCACGCGCCAGAACGAGACGGCTGGAGTCTCTATCGAGATCGGCCTATGCCATCGGCGCTGATGGCTTTTCTGAATTCTTGGAAGCCACCTTATCCTCCCGGAACGCGCTACAGCTATTCGAACCTCGGATTTGTCATTCTGGGACACGCGGTCGCTACGATTGCCAATAGGCCCTACAGCGAGTTCCTCAAGGAGGCGATCACCCGACCCCTCGGCATGACACGCACCGCTCGGGCTATTTGCGACCGGCCAAACCCGTTGTGTGCGTCCGGGCACAACGCAGACGGGCAGCCCGCTGCCGGGAGTCCCGTGGGGCTTTGGACTACGGCCGAAGACATGTTGCTTTTCATCGAGGCGAATCTCGGGGCTCTCCCGTTGCCAGATTTGCAGGCCCGGGCAATCAGCATCACCCATCAGGAGTTGTTTCGCGAAGACGCAAACCATGCTGTCGGCATGGCTTGGGAAGAGTGGCACAGCGGCGATGCTTTGCTTCTCTCCAAGAATGGCGAGGACTCTGGCTTTACCAGTTGGCTAGCCTTTCAGCCCAACCGCTACCGCGGGGTTGCCGTGCTCAGTAATGGAGCGGGGAAGCCGGCCCCCGCAAGCCTGGGACTAGAATTGTTGTCGATGTCCGCTGATCACTGATTCGAGACCTGGTAGGAATATCTTCCGAAACTTAAATTGCGTCGAAGCCTCTACGCGTGCGGCCCCGAAATGGGAAGTGCTGCCAGGCGGGCGTTAGAACGGCAAAAACCGCACGATGTCTGGATCTGTGTCTCTCCAACCGATGAGGGATGCGGCGGCAGGGCAGCGAATGCGCCGGGGCGACGCTGTGCCGATGTGGCAACCGCTGAAGATTGTTGAATTGAACCGGATGCGGCGGTGAGTATAGAGTTGCGCTGACCAGTCCGGCAGGTGCGCTGTGAAAGTTTTCCTCGCGACGGCTGTGTTCTCTCTGCTGCTGGTGGCGCTCGCGCAGCAACCCACGGAAGCGCCGACCGGATTCGACAACCAGACGAACGGATTCGTGGATCAGGCGACGCACGCGAGCGACCAGGCGGCGTTCGAAGCGGTGCTGCAAATACCGGAGGGTCTGGGGCCGCTGTACAACGCGCAGGCCTGCCGGGAGTGCCACCAGAATCCGACGTCGGGCGGACAGAGCCAAATCACGGAACTGCGTGTGGGGCATCTCGATGCCGCGGGCCATTTCCAGAATCCTGAAATTCCCATCGCGGATGGGGCCGAAATAATAAAGGGACGGTCGCTGGTTAACGATCGCGCCATTTGCCCGAACGCCTCTTTCCCGAACACGCAGATTCAGGAGCGAGTGCCAGATTCAGAAAAGGTGCGGACGTTGCGCACGTCGCTCAACCTGCTGGGCGACGGATTCGTGGAAGCCATCGCGGATCAAACTTTGATTGATCTGGCACGCGATCAGTGCAAGAAGAGCAAGCGCAAAATCTGTGGCCAGGTGCTGTACGTTCCGATCTTGGAAGCTCCGGGTAAGATCGGCGTCGGAAGATTCGGGTGGAAGGATCAGCACGCGAGTCTGCTTTCGTTCGCAGGCGATGCGTATCTGAACGAAATGGGAATCACGAACAAGCTGTTTCCAACGGAAGTGACCTTACTGTGTAACACGGTGCGCGAGCCGAATGATGTTCCCGGCCCGAACGGGCTCGAGCACATTGATCAGTTCGCGCGATTCATTCGCGCGACCGAAGCGCCGGCACGTGACGCCGAGGCGGCCAAAACCACGAGTGCCCAGGTTGGTGAGGAGTTCTTCAATAAGATCGGGTGCGCGACCTGCCACGTCGCCACGCTGGCCACAGCGCCCGCAGGCACGGTAATTGACGGCGGCACGCTGACGATTCCCGCGGCGCTGGGCAGCAAGACGATTCATCCCTGGGGCGATTTCCTGCTGCACGACGTGGGCACAGGCGACGGCATCGTGATGGCCGTGACCGAGCATTACGGCCGCACCTTCAGGTCAGAACAATGGCGGAGCTTTTCGATCGTGGATTTGGGCAGCACGCAGAACAAGATACGCACGGCACCCCTGTGGGGCGTGCGGCTGCGGTCGCGCTTGATGCATGATGGGGCCTCGCTGACGTTCCGCGACGCCATTCTGCGGCATCAGGGTGAGGCAGCACATGTGACGCGAGAATTCACCAAGATGAAGCCGCAGGAGCAGGAAGAACTGTTCGATTTTTTAAGATCGCTCTGATCGCTGAATGCCGATCCATCAGGTCCTCCTCCAGGAAGGCCTTCCAAAGCAGTGAACCACACGCCCCGCGCCGGCGGTTCCCAAGTCGCGCGGTCCCAACCTGTGCGCTCGTACCTGTCCTTTTTCTGTCCTTTGAGAGCCCATTCCCCGTCTGGCCGATACGGCAAAATAGGGCAATGCTTTAGGGAGGTTATCCCCTGTGCGCTGGATTGGTGTTTGCGAAACGATGCTGATGCTCCTGGTGCTGAGCGCTTGCGCGGGCTCGACCGTTCCGGGCGGGGGCGGCGGCAACAACAATGTCGCGCCGACGATTACGACACAACCGACGAGTCAAACGGTGACGGCGCCCGCGTCCGCTACGTTCAGCGTGACGGCGACAGGCACTCCTGCGCCCGCCTACCAATGGCAAGAAGAGGCGGCGGGGCAGAACAGCTTCACGAACATCGCCGGAGCTACCTCGTCGACCTACAACACCGGGGCAACGGCGACGGCAGAGAGCGGATCGAAACTTCAAGTAGTGGTCAGCAATGCGGTCGGCTCGCAGACCAGCGTGGCAGTCACACTCACGGTGAATCCCGCGCCATCTCCGAGCAACATCACGGTTCTGACGTATCACAATGACAACTCGCGCACGGGCCAGAATCTGAATGAAACGACGCTCACGCCCGCCAACGTGGCTTCGGCGCAGTTCGGGGTGCTCGGAACGATCGTTGTGGATGGCCCAGTGGACGCGGAGCCTCTGTACGTTGGCGGCTTGACGATCAATGGCGTATCGCACAACGTCGTCTTCGCCGTCACTGAAAATGATTCCGTATACGCGTTCGACGCGGATTCGTTTGGGCAGCTGTGGCAAAACCAGGTGCTCAGCGGCACAGGTGAATCACCGAGCGATCCTCGCGATTGCAGCCAAGTCGAACCCACGATCGGCATTACTTCGACTCCAGTCATCGATCTCAACGCGGGGCCTCACGGCACAATCTTCGTGGTCGCTATGTCGAAAGATTCGGGGGGAAATTACCATCAGCGTCTGCATGCCCTTGACATCACGACCGGGTCGGATCTGATGACCGCGACGGAGATTCAAGCCAGTGGTTTTGCACCCGGTCAGTATGAGGAACGATCCGCACTGCTGTTGCTCAATGGCGTGATCTATTTGGCGTGGACGTCGCACTGCGACAACAGCCCCTATAACGCCTGGGTAATGGGCTACGGTGAATCATCGCTCCAGCAGGTGAGCGCGATCAATTTGACTCCCGATGGCGGCGGCGGAGGCATTTGGATGGCCGGCGACGGTTTGGCTGCCGATTCATCCGGCAATATCTACTTCTTGGATGGAAACGGCACGTTCGATACGACTCTCGAGAACGGATTCCCCAACGAAGGCGATTACGGAAATGGCTTCATCAAGCTCTCAACGACGAACAACACTCTCGGTGTCGCCGATTATTTCGAAATGTTCGACACGGTCAATCAGTCAAATAATGACCGGGACCTTGGTTCGGGAGGTGTGCTGCTCCTGCCTGACATGACCGATTCTGGCGGTGTTACGCGTCACCTTGCGATTGGTGCAGGCAAGGCGGACGCGAATACGGGAAACGTGATGCTGTATGTCGCGAATCGCGACAACATGGGCAAGTTCAATCCGAACAACGACAACGCGATCTATCAAGAACTCAGTGCCGCGCTTCAGGGAGGACAGGGAATTTGGGCTGCTCCCGCTTACTTCAATGGCACGCTCTATTACGGAGCTGTGAACGACAATTTGAGAGCGTTTGCAATCACACAGGCGATGGTGGCTTCTTCGGCGTCTTCCACGAGTCCGGAAACTTACGGCTATCCGGGCGCGACGCCGAGCATCTCCGCCAATGGGTCCACCAATCCACCCACGAACGGAATCGTCTGGGCCATCGAATCATCCGGAACGCTGAATGCCTACAACGCGACCAACCTGGGCAACGAATTATTTAGCGCAGGATTCCCCGCGAACGCCGCGACCAAATTCATCACGCCGATGATCGCGAATGGAAAAGTGTATGTCGGCACCGGCGCTGCAAGTGGCAACCCCGGCACAGTTGTGGTGTTCGGTCTATCCAACCAAGGTGCGGGGCTCGTGCGGAAGCAGCGACCCCCGCGCGACCGGCGCCGGTCGCTACCACAACTTAAGACGCCCCATCCGGGCAGCAGCACTCCCGGTCTCTAGTGCGCTATTGATCCGAGTGCGCCGAGATTCTGAATGTGTACAACGGCGACGGACAGCGGGGGCGGAGGCGCCTTGCGGGAGGCGCCGGTGAAAGCTAGTGGCAAAGTAGCCCGCTCGGATTATTCTTCACAGTACGAAGCGGAAAGGCTCGCTTGCCCGTTGAGTCTGCAGGGCATTGTAAAGTCCCGACTTACTGCATTCCTACCGGAAGGAGCCAAAACGCGTGGAAAACTGTGTATGCCGTTTATCATCATAGACTTACATGTTCTCACCCGAAAAGAAAATCAGGGGGTCTCGTGGTAAGGCTTTTTTTTAGAGAAACATCGCATTTCGGCGCGCCGAATGCAGGGACTCTCGAGCAGCTTTGCGGGAAATTCCAGTGAGCAAACCTCGAGGCGGGCAAATCGCGGGGTCGCGTGCAACCAATCAGATTCATTCAAACCTTACCGACAGCCTGAAACAGCACTGTAAAATGATGGCCGTGAAATTTGCGCAGGAAAATTCGCGCTGGCGTTTTGGGGGCCAAGGCGGGCGCGTCGCGGTCCCCAATTGGCTCTTGGTCAGCGTAATTGTCCTGGCCTGCGGCTGTTCTGCACTTGCGCAAACGCCCCAGCCGCAGCAGGACCCCCAATCGCCTGACCAACAAGCGCCGGGAATAATCTATGGAACGGTGGTGGATCAATCGGGCGCTGCCGTGGCCGGAGCGCGCGTGAAACTCACGCGCCCGAATTCCACGGCCAGCGAGGTGACGGACACCAGCGAGACCGGCGTATTCTCGCTCGACAATATCCCGCCGGGGTCTTATCAGCTCACCGTCGAAGCGGCGCAATTCGCAACGCAGACAATTTCCGCAACGCTCGAACCCGGGCAGATGTACCTCACGCCGACGATCACCATGGCGGTCGCGCCTGTAGTCAGCACGATCAAGGTCACGCCACCGACCTACGAAGTGGCGGAAGTGCAGCTCCAAGAGGAAGAGCAGCAGCGCATCTTCGGCTTCATCCCGAATTTTTATGTTACGTACGTTCCCCACGCGGTTCCGCTCAGTCCGAGGCAGAAATTCCGGCTGGCGCTGAAGACGATGGTGGATCCCGTGAACGTAGGCCTCGTCTCGGCCGCGGCGGGGATCGAGCAGGCGTCGAATCAGTTCGGCGGATACGGCCAGGGCCCGGAGGGCTATGGCAAGCGATTTGGAGCTTCGTATGCGGATTTTGTTACGAGCACATTAATCGGGTCAGCAGCGCTGCCTGTGTTGCTGAAGCAGGACCCGCGATACTTTTACAAAGGCACCGGGACCAAGAAATCGCGCGTTCTGTACGCCATCGCGAATGCGGTGATCTGCAAAGGCGACAACGGGCGCTGGCAACCGAATTATTCGAGCATCGCGAGCACGCTCGCCACGGGCGGAATTTCGAACCTCTATTACCCGCCGCACGATCGTACGGGCGCCGGAATGACGTTTGAGAACGCGGGGATCAGCTTCGCAGAAGGCGCGGCCACGAATCTGATACAGGAATTCGTCGTAAAAAAACTGACGCCGAACCTCCCGAATCGCAAGTGAAGAAATGCCGCGACTGCGACCTTCCTTGGCCGATGGCACGAGTCTTTCAGCACGTTCGTTTGGGTCTGGACACCCCGCCTGCGCCGGTATTAAGAGTGGCGTGGTTTAGGCCAGCCACGGCTCCGGCGCTCGTGTGGCGTCGAACATTCTGTCCACGATCGATGCGGGAAGCATTCGGGACCCGCTCGCAGTTCACCGAGCGTCCGAAAAAACGCCTACCGCGCCAGTATTCAGTCGTTTTCAGCGAAGGCTCAAGAGGTCCGACTCGGACTTTCTACAAATCGAAGGTCCCGTTTATTAACTTGCTGGTAACGTAATTCCACAGATTTAGCTCACCACCGATCCACCAAAGCTAGAATCAAGGCGATGGCCGACTTCTGTTTTTCGAGGGCCTGTTTCCACTAACGAACCCTGTTGTGCAGTCAAGAATCACATGTGGCGCCCCGGAAGACAGCGTTTCATTCTCGGTGCCGCTGGTCGTCCGCGAGTCGTTCAACGCGTGGCAAGAGGGTGACAGGCATCGCCAAGAGAGGACTGAGTCGGAAGCGCAGCCTGCCACCTGGGATGGCTTGGTTCGGGCCCTGTGATGGCAGGGGGCCGGAGAAATGAATTTGGCGAGCGCCGAAGTCCATGCAGCACAAGCCGTCCATCCGTCCAGGAGACAAACGTACCATCTCGCCCTCGATGGCATTCGCAAGATCGAACGACGCGAGTGGCGTCTGTGGGCATGCGCCGTAGTCATAACGCTCCTTCTCACGCTGGGAATCGCCTCGTTCGTCTTCCCCAGGACCATTGTTTCCTTCCGAGTGCCCGAGGGGTTGAGCGGCACTGTGCTCGGGCTGATTGGCTTGGTTTTATTATTCGATGTCTACGTTATTTACCAGCAGTACCAAGTCCACAGCATTCGTCGCCAATTCAATGAACGGGATGAACTTTTCCGGTTGATCACCGAAAAAGCGGCCGACATGATCGCGGTTGTAGACACGAAGGGTCACCGAGTCTACAACAGCCCGTCGTACGAGCGGATCTTGGGCTACACGCGGGAGCAGCTTGAGGCGACCTCGGCGTTTGAACAGATCCATCCCGACGACCGAGAGAAAGTCAAAGATGCAGCGGCAGAGGCAATCCGCAATGGAGTGGGCCAGCGGATTGAATACCGGATGCGCCACGGAGACGGTAGCTGGCGCTGCCTAGAGTCCACTGCCAGCGCGATCTTAGGTGAAGACGGGAACGTCGAGAAGCTCGTTATCGTGAACCGCGATATCACTGATCGAAAGCTCGCCGAGGATGCTCTCCAAGAACACAAGAATCATCTGGAAGAGCTCGTAGCGACGCGCACGGCCGAACTTGCCCGCAAGGTGGAGGAACTGGCCGGCTCCAACAGGGACCTGGAACAGTTCGCTTATGTGGCCTCGCATGATCTCCAGGAACCACTTCGGATGGTGGCGAGCTATACACAGCTCTTGGCGCACCGTTACAGGGGAAAGCTCGATTCCGATGCAGACGAATTCATTGGCTTTGCCGTGGATGGGGCGAGCCGGATGCAACAGCTTATCGAAGATCTCTTGTCCTATTCTCGCCTAACGACCAGAGGAAAGGCGCTCACTTGGACTCAGAGCGAAACTGCCTGCAACACCGCCATTCGAAACCTGCAGGAGTCCGTTAAGGACTCGAACGCGGTCGTTCGCGTCGGAAGCCTCCCGGAGGTATTCGCAGATGCCGGCCAGTTGACGGCTCTGTTCCAGAATCTGATTGGGAACGCGATCAAATACCGCGAGCAGCGCAGCCCGGAAATCCAGGTTGATGCACGGCTCCGGGGACAAGAATGGGTTTTCTCCGTGCAGGATAACGGGATCGGGATCGAGCCGCAATACTTCGAGCGCATTTTTCAGATGTTCCAGAGGCTCCATTCACGCAAGGACTATCCAGGGACAGGGATCGGACTGGCCGCCTGCAAGAAAATTGTGGAACGGCACGGAGGAAGGATTTGGGTGGAATCGCGCCCCGGCGAGGGGTCCACCTTTTTCTTTACCATCCCGGAGGTGGCGGGTAGCAAGTGACAACTCCGAGAACCATCGAAATCCTACTGGTGGAGGATAATCCCGGCGACGTTCGCTTGACGCTAGAGGCATTCAAAGGGGCCAAGGTGCTGAAGAATTTTGCAGTCGTGAATGACGGGGTCGAGGCTCTCGCGTATCTCCGTCAACAAGGGCCATACGCCAATTCGGTGCCTCCTGATTTGATCCTGCTCGATCTGAATCTGCCCAAGAAGGACGGGCGCGAGGTGCTCGCCGAAATCAAAGCCGACGAAAGCCTTAGAAAAATCCCGGTTGTCATCTTGACCACGTCCTCAGCCGAAGAGGACATCGCGCGAGCTTACAGCGCCTACGCAAACTGTTACATCACGAAGCCAGTGGACCTGGACCAGTTTCTCTGTGTGGTCAGTTCGATAGAAGACTTCTGGCTCAGGCTAGTCAAGCTACCTCCCAGGAGGAATTAGCCATGCCAACTGCCATCACCAGGATTCTACTGGTCGAGGACAACCCCGGAGATGCTCGGCTCGTAAAAGAAGCGCTATCGGAAATCGCAAATCTGCGGTTTGAACTCGCCCACTGCGAGAGGCTGTCGAAAGCGGTAGAGATATGCTCAACCGCCGCCCCTGATGCGATTTTGTTGGACCTCGGCTTGCCTGATTCTCAAGGGCTGGACACCGTGCGCCGTATGCATAGCGCAGCCCCTGGAACGCCTATCGCCGTGTTGACGGTGAGAAACGAAGAAGAGTTGGCGATCCAATCCCTGCACGCGGGCGCACAAGATTATCTGCCAAAGACTCAAATTAGCGGGCCCTTAATTTGGCGTGCCATCCGCTACGCCATGGAACGCCAGCGGATACAACTGGAACTCCTCAACCTGTCGCTCATCGATGAGTTAACTGGGCTTAATAACCGGAGAGGGTTTCTTGCCCTGGGGGAACATTATGTGAAGCTGGCGAACCGTTCGGGAACGCTGTTTATGGTTGCTTTTGTGGATGTGGACGACATGAAGAAAATTAACGACACCTTCGGCCACCAGGAAGGAAACCGCGCGATCGTCGATGCGGCGAACGTCCTGAAAGACTCGTGCCGTCGGTCTGACATCCTTGGTCGGATCGGAGGAGACGAATTCGCCATCCTGATTACGGATGCCGACACGACCTGCGGGAACGTAGTACTCAATCGCATCAAGCAGAAGCTGGATTCTCGTAACGCCTCTCTCGGCTGCCACTACCCGCTGTCTCTCAGTGTAGGACTGGTAGCCGCAAATGTGACTCAATACGCCGACCTTGGGCGGCTTCTCGATGAGGCGGACGCAGCCATGTATGTTGAAAAACAGAGGAAGAGGGCCGCGCCAGCCTTGAGCGTAACGGACTGAGCGTGCCCAAAGCTTGTCGGAATTCCCGCCCGTGGCCCTGTGGTTTCCGAACGGGGCAAATTGCGCGCACACACACCGGCCCACCCAAGACAGTTTGTTTCCCGAATGCCGGAAAACCCAGATTTCGAACTCGAGACATCAACGACTTACAGGCCACCCGGTAAGAGGGAATTCCTCAGCTGCGGCACCTGCCGGGCAAGCTGCTGATCGTGCGGGACCAGCTGGCCGCCCACCGCAGCCGTGCCGTGTGGAAGTTTGTGCGGCAGCAGGGCGGGCGGGCGTCTCTGGCCCGGCCTCGCAACCCAAAATAAACCGAACCCTCAGAGCACCGCCGAAGTAGACTGAAGGGCACCAAGCAAGGCAAAAGACCAAGAGCAATGACGTCCTTACGGGCCGCAATACTGGTTGGATTCTTCATGGGGTTTTTATCGCCCGTTGTCGCGTCTGGTCAAACCAGCTTTGGCGGTACGTGGAAACTTGATGTGGGCACTCTCCCGTACCCCAAACGTCCGCTGGTTTGGTTGGTCCAGAATGGAATGTATGAATGTAGATCGTGTATGCCTCCGATTCGTGTAAACGCGGACGGTCACGACCAAAGGGTCTCTGGGCAATCCTACGACACGATCAGTATTGCGATTGTCGATGGTCGAACAATTCGGCTAATCCAGAAGAAGAAGAACGGTCAAATCGACAGCGATGAAAAATTCACAGTATCAGCCGATGGCAGAACGGCCACAGACGAATTCGCGAATTGGAAAATCAGCATGCGCCGAATTGCGGACGCTCCGCCCGGATCGCATCTCATGTCCGGCACTTGGCAGCCCTTCAAAATCGAAAGTTCATCGGATCGGGAGCTGTTGGTGACATTTGAACTGCGCGGCGATGTGTTCAGCATGAGCCGTCCAACTGGTCAGTCCTATCGAGCCGTGCTCAACGGACCGGACGCGCCCTACGTCGGCGAGCCTCGCTTCAACGGAGTTTCAGTAAAGCGCATCGATGCCAAGACCGTCGTGGAAGACGCCAAGTTTGACGGAAGAGTGCTTAGCCGATCCCGAATGAGCATCAGTGCCGACGGAAGATCGATGAATATTCGTGTGCACGACCTAGAAGCCGGCACCACGGGGCAATTCACCGCGACAAAGCAGTAGAGCCTCTGCGGTCCTCACTGCGCGGCAGAGCCTTCTGGCACGCAAGACAGACGAGATCGCTTGGGGAACCGACGAGGCCGCTGCGGCGTACCAAACTACCAAAAGTCCCGACTAACGCAGCCCCTGACCGTCCAAGTGGGCACTATTGTTAGTAGGGACCCTTTCCGATTTGAAGACGGATCGGGCGGGGACCTGCTGCTCGACGATTCCGGCCTCTTAGGGCTTCTGGCGGCGGCTCCCTGACCGGGCCTTCCTCTTCTTCTCCTTCTTCGGATGAGGATGAATCCCGAATCTCCGGTCATCCCGCTTGATGGCTTCCGCCACTTGTTCCATCGTCGGTTCGAAGTCTTCATGCCGCGAGTCGATGTAGAGCCATTTCTTGAGGATGTCATGAGGTGCCAGTTGCGGGAACTCTTCGATGATCGCGGGTTGATGCGCATGTTCCGTGCAGATCAGGACGCCATGCCACTTCCATCGGCCAGTTCTGGTTGGTTCTACAAGGACCATCATCTGGCGGCCGAACAGGTAGACGGCCAGTCCACCGAACATCCTCTTGGTCAGGAAGCTGGGATGGTCCTCGAATGCCTGACAGATCCATTCATTGTCGAACGTTTTCATCCAAGAGTTCCGCCAGCTCCTCCATAAGATAAACCAACCTGTGCTAGGGTCCACACACACCGATAGCGGCATCCGATCCGTCAGTGCCCGATTAAAGCAGCCGTTATCGGTAAGCGGGAACGGACTTGGAATTTTCCATTCGCAAAGCTATCCTCTCGAACCGCTGGAGGGCAGTAACAATGAAACTCAACTACGTAATCGAATTTGTGGCCGATATGGATCGCGCCGTGAAGTTCTATCGGGATGTGGCTGGTTTGCAGTTAAAGTTCCAGTCGCCAGGCTGGAGCGAATTCTCGACTGGTGAAACGTCTTTGGGACTCCATCCAGCGTCAGAAAACAACCCCGCAGGACGCATCGAGCTCGGCTTTAGCGTCGCCAACCTCGAAAGGTTCTATCGCGAATTGAGTGCCAAAGGTGTTCAGTTCACCATGCCTCCGACAAAACAGGATTTCGGAGGAGCCCTTGCGCAGTTCGTGGACTCGGAAGGTGGGCTTTGCAGCGTCGCCGAGCAAACGTCAAACGCTGCCAACCATCACTAGCGGGAACTTTTCCGATTTGCCGACAACCCAGAGGCTCCTTTCGACACCGTTGAATTTAGATTTCAGGAACGCGCGCTGGAGTGGATGTATATTCCGGTAGAATGGCGCTTCACTCCATCCAGCCGACTGATCCCCGAACATGGCCGTGGATCCTTTACGTCTGGCTTGCATTCGCACTGCTCGGATTCGCAAAACCCGTCTGGCGTTGGTTCCAGCGCAAACGCGCGGAAACTTGGCCCGCGACGCAGGGCCGTGTTGAGGCCACCGAGATAAACCAGAGCAAACGATTTCCGACAAGCACTTCCTTATCCATCGCATCTTTCAGGTATGTCTATGAAGTTGGCGGAACAAAATATATCGGGATCCATAAGAAGCAATTCGGCACAGACGAAGAGTCTGACAATTTTCTACGGGACCTTACAGGTAAGGAGGTCATGGTTCAATACGATCCAGAACAGCCGTCTCATTCCTTTGTACTGGACAGCTCGATCAACTCTCTCTTATCGAGTCGCCCGCCCTTAGCACCGTCACCCTTGGAGCTTCATCGCTACTGGAATCCTCTCCCGATGTGGCTCACTCGAGTTCTGCCTCTGGTTGAAGCTCTTGCGATCATCGGGTTCGCATTGAGTGTCTGGGTCAACGTGGGGGCCTTAACTTCCCGATGGACTCCACCAAGTTACTTCTGGGCGCTTCACGTCGGTATTTTCCTGGTCTTCTTTCCGGCCCTGCTCGTGGCCCAAAAACGAGCAGGCAGCACCAATCGAAAGGATTTTTGGAAGGTCGTGCTCAAGGGCGCGCCCGAGTGGATGAAGTATTTGCTTTATGCCCTATTTGCTTATGGCGCCGCGATTGGTATCCCATCCTGGATTCGGGCAACGCAACAACCTTCTGCTTCGCCGCAGTCTTCCGGTTTCGGCGACTGGACAGCATTCTCCGCGGCTTGGATCGTGTTTTACTGGTCGTCGTTCGCCATTCTCTATGCAGCAATGCAACAGGAGCGATTGAGCCCACGATGCGTCAACGGGCATCCTGCGCCTCCCGGCGCCAGCTTCTGCAGTCAGTGCGGCCAGCCGATTCGAACCTGAGCGGTGACGGGCAAGCGCATTTTTCGCGCAGGATCGTCTCCACTCGGAAGTTCTCCCGTTGGAAGCCACGACCCAATTCCAGAACATCCTCCGCTCTCCCGAATATTGTGGAGCTAGGCCGACCAGGACGTTCCCATCCACCTCTCGACCAGCCCGACGGTTTCGTCAGCGCCGAGTCCGTTTTGTCGCAAGATCGATAAGCACGATGCCCGAGTTTTCCCGCAGTCGGTCGAAAACAATTCGGCTGCCGTCGGGAGTGATATCAAAGCTTCGCATTGCAGCCGGATTGTTCAGCCGAGTTAAGCGCCGCGATTGCATCCTGCGAACATCGAGCAGCCAGAAATCCTGCTCGGACAACGTATCCCCGAGCATGTAAACCAGTCCGGTGCCATCCGGGAGGAACCGCACACGTTCTCCGTCTCGCTGCACTCTGATGTCGGGCAACTTCACGGGCGCGCCATCGGGATGCACGGCGAGCAGTGGTGTCAGCGTGAACACCTGCGTGCCGCAATACACGATCAGATCGCCCTTCGGAGACCACACGGGGTCCAGAAACGGTCCCGTTGCGATCCGAACCGGTAATCCTCCGTCAACCGGCAGTTTGAACAAGCCCAGCCCACTGGGGTCGCCGCCCGCCACGACAATCCATTTCCCGTCGGGAGACCAGGAAGCTGTACCGCGCACATCGACATCGCTCGAAAGAGGCCGTAATCCTGTTCCATCGGCGGACATGATGTGCATCTGCTGCTTTCCACCCCGCCTCAGCGCGAATGCGACGCTCGCTCCGTTGGCCGAGATGGCCGGGGGTATTCTCAGCGGGTGATTCGAGCCCGCCCACACCTCCAGGGTTTGTCCGTCGCGATAGCTCCAAAGCCCGTCAGCCCCGTCCCGCGAACTCAAGTAGAAGAGCGACCCGCCGCCAAAGCGCGGCGCCCAGGCCCGCGAGGTAGGCAAGGTGAACGATTGGACGTCCTTCTCCTCGACAACGCGAGTCGTAATCGGAACGCTCCACAAACTGACTTGAGGGTTCACGATGCTCGCGGCCAGGCGGCGGCCATCCGTGGTGGACACAACGGCCGTGTATTGTTCCAGCCCGGAACTTACGCGGCGCGCAGTCCGAGTCTCCAAATCAAATGCCCACAACCACGGACCGATCCCGTCTTCATTGGGGGCGACGAACAGGACCGTCTGCTCATCAATCGGAGTCGGGTACGCGATATCGGTGTTGAGATGTGACAGTTTTTCTTCCTTTCCACCCTCTGGAGAAATCCGCCACAAGTCCATCTCGCGCGTGGCAGGCCGGCCCCGCACGAAATAGATCCAGCGCCCGTCGTTCGACCACACCGGGTAATGGTTGTGCAATCCGGGCTCGCTTCGCATGATCTGGCGTGGATCGGCGCCGTCGTGATCGGCCACAAACATTGGGTCGCCCGGGTCCCAAGTGTGATAAACCAGCCGCGAGCCGTCAGGGGACCAGGCAACTTCAGCGGCGTGTTCATCCATGAAATTGTGCGGCGCTCCGCCTATCAGGGGCCACAGCATGAGCCTTCTGGTCTCTGTTCCGCCGCTCCACACCTCCGATCCATCGCCTGAAAATCCGATGGCGCGAAGGGGTGCACGCGCGTCTCCGATCCGCCCGCGCGTTAGGTTGGCGAGGCTGCTACCGTTGGCTTGAACCACCCAGATGTCAAACATTCCGCCCCGGTCCGAGACGACGGCGACGAATTTCCCGTCCGGAGAAATCGCTGGATTCGTTTCGGCTCCGGTGAAGTCGGTAAGTCGCGTGAACTGCGCATCGGTAAGGGGATTTTCTGCTGCGGGCCTGGCGCGATTCGCGACAATCCACACAACGAATCCGGCCACCAGCAGCCCGAGGCCGAGGGCCGCAAGTGCCAGCCATTTCCGTTGCTGCTTTCGAGACGGTGCTGGCGGTGCCGTTGCGGAAATGCCGGAATCCGACAACGCCTCCAGCGCAAAAGCCAGGTCCGAAGCCGACTGGAAGCGCTGCTCCGGCTTTTTCTCCAGGCAGCGCTGGACGATTCTGTCCAGCGCGGGAGGGACCTTCGGCACGAACTGAGAAATGCCGGGAGGATCTTCGTGGAGGATGGCGTTCATCGTCTCCGCGGAGGTCGGCCTTTGGAATGCGCGCTTTCCCGCCACCATCTCGTACAATATCGCGCCGAACGCGAAGATGTCGGCGCGATGGTCGGCCGCTTTGCCGCTCACCTGTTCTGGCGACATGTAGCCGACGGTGCCCATCAGTGCGCCCGGCTCGGTCAGCTCGCTTATCGTGGGTGCGTTGCTATCGGCAACCCAAGCGCGTTGCGTGAGCTTGGCCAGGCCAAAATCGAGAATTTTCACTCTCCCATCACTGGTTACGAACAGGTTCTCGGGCTTCAAATCGCGGTGCACGATCCCTTTTTCGTGCGCCGCAGCCAAGCCCCGCGCGACTTGCACGCCATAATCAATCGCTTTCCGAAGCCTCACTGAGCTGCGCTTTAGCTGATCCCGCAGCGTAGCGCCTTCCAACAACTCCGAGACCAGGTAGGGCGCGCCTTCATACGTGCCCATCTGAAAGACGGCGAGGATGTTGGGATGATTCAGCGCTGCGGCAGCCCGCGCTTCCTGCTCGAAGCGCCGGAGCCGATCGGGATCGCTGGAGAATGCCAGGGGCAGAACCTTGATGGCTACATCGCGTCCGAGCTTTGTATCCCGTGCTCGGTACACTTCACCCATCCCGCCCGCACCAATAGCTGACAGGATTTCGTAGGGGCCCAGCCGCGAACCTATTGACAGGGCCATTCGAGTGGCGGTGATTCTACACCATAGGCGTTACCTATCCGTCAGGCTTGAGTACGGACCTCTTGAAGTGGCTCGAGGGCATTTTCCGACTACACGTCCAACCCCTAACACAAAGGTCCCGAAGGCTCGATACAACGAGGCCCCAGGCTGACGGCGAGTGGAGAGGATCAGGGCGCTTGGGAGATCGTCGAGCGTGGGAGAAGAAGGTCTTCGCTACTGTTTGTCGTAGACTCGCGTGGTGGTGACCTTGTTACCGTTTGCGTCGGTCCGAGTGACGACCACGGTGCGCGTCTTGCCATCGGCGGAGACGGAAATCGTGGCTGACACCACAACCTTACCGCCCTTCGTCTCGCTTATCCGGAGCCTGTGATCGTTGACTCGCGTGTAGGACCGCATATCGACGTCGCTATAGCCGGTCAAAGGATATTCCTTGCCGTTGAATTTGCCGGCCCATTCCCCATGCGTCGGCTGGCCGCTGGCGTCAACGCCATCGGTGGTCACCTTCACGCTGTCACCTGCGGCGACCCACACAGCCGTTACGATTTTGTCGCCCCCTACAGGTATCTTGGACTTGGCCTCATTCAGTTTCCAGGTACCCATGAACGCGTCGTCCGCCGCGAAGCACACAGAGCCGGCAACGAACAATGTCACCACAGCCAGCGCAATCCTTCTTGTTCTCATGGGGTCTCCTTTCGCGAATTGGCCTTCTGGCTTGGGGGATGCTGGGCATGATACACCCAACTTGATTCGGGCAAGAGGAACGCGTCTGGGGATTTACCGGCATTTAACAGCTTCTCGCCGTCAGCAACTATGATTCTGTCGGTGCGACGGCGTGAGTCAAAAATCAGTAGTCCGCGGACCATGTTTTCTTCTTGTGAAAAATGGGCCGGCAAGAACTGACGCGCCGCCGTTCAGCGACTCTTCTTGACCACCACCGAGTTTCCCAACGTCACAGTTCCTCCGAGCCTGCTCTATTCCTCAAAAGGAAGCCCGGCATACTGTTCCGCCAGAGATGCCTGGGCGCGTTTGGAGGCAGCCAAATAGTCGAGTTGGTTCTCTCGAATTCGCTCATCAAACGGCGTATCGTTCGGGAAACGGTGCAATAAATTCGTCAGCCACCACGACAACCGCTCGGCGCTCCACACCCGACGCAAGGCCATGGTGGAGTAGCTCTCGAGATAGCGCGTTCTGTCTTCTCTATAGACCTCTATAAACGCCCGAGAGAGGTAGTACACATCGGAAACGGCCAGATTGAGCCCTTTGGCGCCGGTTGGCGGAACGATATGCGCAGCGTCGCCGGCGAGGAACAATCGGCCGTATCGCATCGGCTCTGCCACAAAGCTTCTCAACGGCGCAATCGATTTCTCAATCGATGGCCCGGTAACGATCTGCGCGGCCATTTCCTCCGGACATCGCGCCTTGAGTTCTCGCCAAAATCGCTCGTCCGGCCACTCCTCCAGTTTCGTATCCACCTCGCATTGAATGTAATAGCGGCTGAGCATCGGGCTTCGCATGGAAGCCAGAGCAAAACCGCGCTCGTGATGGCAATAGACGATATCGGGGAACGGTGGTGTCGCCGACATGATTCCCAGCCATGCGAACGGGTACTGCTTTTCGAATGTCCTCAGCACGGAGCCGGGAATTGAATGGCGGCTCACGCCGTGAAAGCCGTCACAGCCGGCAACATAATCGCAATCGATACGCTGAATTTGCTCATCCTTGGAGTAGGTAACGAAGGGCTCGCTCGACGTCAGATCATGCAATTGCACGTTCTGCGCTTCATGGATGATTTGTCCCCCTACAGCATCCCTCGCAGCATAAAGGTCTTCCGTGATGGCCGTCTGGCCGTACGCCATCATGCGCTTTCCGGTGTACTTCTTCGCGTCGATTAAGAACCGGTCCCGCCCGGTCCACCTAATGGCGACGCCGTCGTGCCGATGACCTTCGCGCATCATCCGTTCCCCGAGGCCCACCTTGCAGAGGAGTTCCACCGTTCCGGGCTCCAGCACCCCGGCGCGTATCCTCTGAACAACATGGCTCCGGCTGCGCCTCTCCAGCACGACGCTCTCAACACCGTTGCCGTGAAGGATGTGAGACAACAGCAGACCGGCTGGTCCGCCACCAATGATCGCCACCTGCGTTCGCATCACGCCAGACACACTTGGCTCCAAGTCAGCTTACAGCACTTTGTCCGGCTCGAATGCGCCCGGCAAGGGTGGCTTGCCGACGAATATTTCGGACTTCACGCCGCACGAGGAATCTCTCCATTGCACGCGCGGATAAGGTTTTAGCGCGGGACAAGGTTCGAACGCCCTTATCGTTGTCGCACCGGAAACAGTCGTCCGATGGCATCGGGCCGGCTTCCACTGGAAGCTGATTATGGACCCAAAAGAAGTCCATTTATTGTTGGTGGCCGCTTCGTACCATCGCTACATTCGGCCGCATCCCACTCACACAGGTATGACGCCTAATAGTTACTAACCCTTAAAATGCAGAACGGTGTGTCAAATCATTACGTGTGTAGACTGGAAATACGCCGACGGATCGACTTGTTGCCTTTGCCACAGATAGGCGATTAGGGGACTCGTTTAGCGCTCGCGATGGTGTACGAAAGACGCCCAATAGCGAGTGCGGCCGATAGCATGCTTCCACGCAGGCACTTTAGAGCGAGTTCCATACCCACGTTTGCGGTGGGCATCGTAGCACTGACTGCCGCTGGAGTGCGTCCTCACCTCGGGACGGCTGCCCGCTGCGCCCAATCACGGGCTCACGAAATACTCCGACTGGACGGCCAGTGATGTGGCCCACACTGACAATCGTCGGATTCACCGCCACCGCCGTTCTGCTAGCATTCGCCTGGTTTCAAGCCCATCGTTTGTCCGAAGGACGAAGAGTCCAGCAGGAGCTCGAGAAATCATCGCAGGTCCTCGAAGAAGAGCGGAGAGTACTCGAGTTGATTGCCGAGGGTGCTTCGCTCAAGGAAGTACTGGACGCATTGACCATGGCCATCGAACGACTGGCCCCTGGCTGTTTTTGCTCGATTCTGCTTCTCGACGACGATCGCCGCAGATTACTAACGGGCTCAGGGGGTAGCCTGCCTCCCGAGTACGTGTGTGCCCTCGATGGACTGGAAATAGGGCCAGACGTGGGCGCCTGCGGCACCGCAGCCTTTCGAAATGAAACTACCATTGTGGAAGACGTCGCCACAGACTTTCGCTTTGCAGTCGCCAAAGATGTCCTGTTGTCGTTTGGCCTGCGCGCCTGTTGGAGTGTTCCGATCCGAGATTCCAACAAGAATGTTCTGGGAACATTTGCCATGTACCACCAGCGCATCGCAAGCCCGCGCGAGCACGAGGTTAAGCTGGTGGAAGCGGGCGCCCATCTCGCCGGCAACGCTATCGAGCGCCTCCGCTCTGAGCAAAGCCTGCAAGAAAGCGCTGCGCGCTTTCAACTGGCCGAGAAGGCGGCCGCGTTCGGCGTCTGGCAAATCAATTTCCGTTTGGGAATGGTGACGATCTCAGATGGGTTCTCTGCCTTGGCCGGTCTCGCGGGTCAGCCCCTACGCCTGACGCTTAGCCAATGGCGGGAGATGATCCACGTCGATGACCGGTCATCTTGGGACACTGCCGTTGAGGGGGTCGTCGCTAAGCGGGCGTTTCAGGCTGAATACCGCATTGTCCTGCCAGATGGCTCCATCCGCTGGCTGCGTAGTCACGCCCAGACGCAACTATCGGACGCGGGTTTGCATTTGCTCACTGGAGCGTCCATCGACATTACCGAGGCCAAAGAGTTGCTCATGAGGTTCTACAAGGCATTTAATGTGAACCCAGAGCCCATTGTCATCAATGCTTTTTCGGACGGCCGCTACGTCGATGTGAATGACAGTTTCCTTTGCGTGACTGGCTATCGACGCGAAGAGGTTCTTGGGCGCACGGCACGGGAAATGAAATTGTGGAGGCGGCCAGAAGATCGCGCCCGGTACTTGGAAATGCTCAAGGAAACAGGCTCGGTCCGCGACTTAGAAATCCTTTTCCAGACGAAGGCAGGGGCCCAACGCAAGGGGTTGATTTCGGCAGAGTTGATCGATATCGACGGCGAGAAATGTGCGATCGCTGTGATCAAGGACATTACTGAGCGGAGCATTTTGGAGAAGCAACTTCGCCAAGCGCAGAAGATGCAGGCCGTCGGGCAATTGACTGGTGGGATCGCGCACGACTTCAATAACCTTCTCAGCGTGATTATGGGATACAGCGATATTCTCGAAGCAGGGTTGGACCCTGCCAGCAAATGGCAGAAGAGCGCTGCGCAGATCAAGAAGGCAGGGCAGAGTGCCGCGTCTTTGACTCGCCAACTACTGGCGTTTAGCCGCCAACAGGTGCTAGAGCCCACCGTGCTAGATCTCAACGCGATTGTAGTCGACATGGAGAAGATGCTTCGGCGTCTGCTAAGGGAGAATATCGAGCTGAGAACCTTGCTAGAAGCCGGACTTGGCTGTGTCACCGCGGATCCGGGACAGATCGAGCAAGTCATCATCAATTTGGCTGTAAATGCCCGAGATGCAATGCCGCAAGGAGGAGTCTTGACGATCGAGACGGCGAATGTCGAGGCGGATGAGCACTATGCTCGGCAATACCCTCCCATGTCCCCCGGCTCATTCGTTGCGCTAACCGTCACGGATAGTGGCGTCGGTATGGATGCCGAAATTCAGGCTCACATCTTTGAGCCGTTTTTCACGACCAAGGAAAGGGGCAAAGGTACCGGGCTCGGCCTAGCAACAGTATACGGAGTGGTGAAACAAAGCGGCGGCTTCATCTGGGTCCAGAGTGAACCCGGGCACGGCACTGCATTTAAGGTTCTTCTGCCGAGGGTTGAGAAACCTGCTCAAACAATCGTCGCCTATCCCAAGAGTTCCGGGGAATCCTCCAGGGGATCAGAAACCGTTCTCGTCACAGAAGACGAAGAGTCTCTGCGAGAGCTAATCCGGGACATGCTGGGCGAAAGCGGTTACACTGTCCTTGAAGCAGCCAACGGTACTCAGGCTATGGAAATTGCCCATCAAAATGACGGGAAGATCGACCTCCTCTTGACCGACGTGGTGATGCCAGGCATGAGCGGTCCAGAGCTGGCGGGCCAGTTGGTCTCGCTGTATCCGCAAATGAGGATAATTTACATGTCTGGGTACACGGACTTCGCCGCGCCGCAGAGCGAATTTCTCGAGCCGACACGTCCTTTGCTGCGAAAACCTTTCACGCAAGGGAACCTGGTGCGCAAGGTTCGAGAGGTCCTGCAGAACAATTTCGCACCGGTGTGATCCTCACGTTGACGAGTTCCAGACACTGCGGCGATTCCTCACGAACATCCGTGCGCCCTCGAGCATTCGGACTGTTCGGTATGCGCGTCGCCTTGCTACCACGCCGACCCGAATTCTCGCGTCTTGCGCGTGTCCACCGATGGCGTACGCAGTAGGCTGTTCCGAAATCGAGTCCAGCTTCGCATGAAGCCGGAAGGGTCAATTAATTGTGCTGTAGCTATGTGTACAGCCGGACTCTGTTGGCCCGCCCCGGAGCTGTAGGTCCACGCGAGTGCCGCCGGACTCTTCCAAGCCGTAGATCGAAGCAATATTGGGGTGATCGAGAGAGGCAAGGACCTTGGCTTCGCGCTGGAACCGAGCCATGCGGTCCGGGTCACGTGCGAAGGCTTCTGGCAGGACCTTGATGGCTACGTCACGGCCCAGCTTCGGATCACGGGCACGGTAAACCTCTCCCATCCCGCCCGCACCGATAGCGCCGGTGATTTCATAGGGGCCGAGTTTGGTGCCTGGCGTCATTTCTTCAGCAGCGTCGGCCAGTTCACGACAATTGTGATCGGTGTTCCAGATTGCTCGGCCGCCGTCGGAATCAGAAAGCGGCCGTCCTTCGCGATGCCGAACCATGAGAATTGGCCGCCTATCGCGTGAGGGTCAAACAGAGCTTCAGGCGCCCCTGCCTCGAAGGCGCCGCCCGGTCCACTCTTCACGCTCACTGCCATCAGCTTTCCGTCTCCTCCGATGAAGTAGAGCTCCTTGCCGTCTCGGCTCCAGAGAGGGCGCGAGCCCCCGTTTATCGAGACTGGCCATTTGCCTCCTCGTTTGGGAAACGTCTGAACATAAACTTCATAGCGCCCGGTCTCATCGGAGGCGTACGCCAACCATTGGACGTTAGGCGAGAGCTTGCCTCCGATCTCATTGAATGGTTCGTCCAAATAAGGAAAGGATTTTTGATTGCCGCTCGCTTCTCCCTTGGATAATGGTAAAACCCACATAGAAAGCTTGGGACCCGCCAAAACTCCCTCGATCAGATAACGGCCATCGCTCGACCAATCCAATGGCACGGTGTAGCTGCCTGGAGTCTTGTCCAAGATCTCCATTTGGCCAACGCCGTTGATGGCCTTTTGGTACAGACTAGTGTTGCCTCCGTCGCGGGTAGAGCGAAAGGCGACGTGACTTCCATCGGGAGACCACACGGGATATCCGTTATCCTTTCCATCGAATGTAAGGCGAGAGCGAGTGCCGCGCCCCAAGTTGTAAAGCCAGAGGTCCTCTCCTCCCTCCGCACTTCTGGAGACAACCACCGAGCTACCATCCGGTGAGATCGCGGGCTCGGGAGTTATGCCAGGTTCTCCCATGGTCCCAACGATCTTCCCCTGCCGGTTAAACAACGTCAGCTGAATGGGCGTGCTTCCTCCGAAGTAGGCCAGTAGGCCATTGTCGGATACCGTGAAATTGGTAACTTGCTGTAGGACCGGTACAGGATTACCTTTTAGCTCCAACCTAGTTTCGTCGAACGCCTGAACCATAAGTGTGCCATTTTGCAGAAACACGACACTCCCGGGCACGGCGCGCGCTACTGCGCTGAGCAGCGGTCCGGAAGTTTGCTCTTTAGATCCTGAATCTAGTGATCCCACATAGGTTCCCGCTGCGGTGCCAGGCGTACGCATGTACAGAAAATGCCGGCCGTCCGGAAGGAACCAGGGGTCCATATGCCTCACTTCCCCTCGCGAGGAATCTACCTTGGTTAGAAACGATGGCGTCCCGCCTGCCGCGGGGACCTGCATGAGACCTCCAATGAAACCCAACAAAATGACGCCATCTCGATTCCACGCACCTCCATAAAGATTGGGGATATCGCAAATCGCTTGCGGGACGCCTCCGGAAATGTCAATCGTTTCGAGCTTGCTTCCACCTTCAAATCCGAGCAAGCGACTGTCAGGTGACCAGAAAGGACTGCTAGCACCTTCCGTGCTCGGCAAAGGGCGGACCACGAACGAATCCAAGTCGCGAACCCACAACTGACTCCGTCCGTCCTGCGCTGTTGCCGTGAACGCCAAATGGCGGCCGTCGGGAGAAAGAGCCAAAGACGTGCCGAAACTCGTCTTCTCCGGAGGAGGGATTTCGTAACGCAGCACTTGCGCTGGAGAGACTGGGCCTTCGCGGAAGTGAACGAAGGCTAGTGCTAGCGCAGTCACGACAGCTACACACGCAATGGCCCAGGGCAGCGCGCGGCGCCATGCGGGTGCCGGCGGCGGAAGGCTAGGCGCGGCTTCGGGCGCTCCCGCAATAACTTCGTCAAGCGAAATCCGCGCGTCACCGATGTCGCGCAATCTTTGCTTTGGATCCTTCTGCAAGCAGCGCATGAGCAGAACACGAACGCGGACGGGGGTCGTAGGCGGTAGTTGTGACCAGTCCGGTTCTTCCTTGATGACGCCTGCAAGAGTGTCCGTCACCGTTTCACCGTGAAACGCTATCTTGCCGGCCAGCATCTCGTAGAGCACGCACCCGAACGCCCAGATGTCTGCTCGCCGATCCACGGGCTTGGCTTTGGCTTGCTCGGGTGACATGTAGGCCGCCGTCCCCAGCAGAACTCCCTGCTGAGTCGCCATCCGGCTAATCGTGGGCGACGTGGAAATATCGATGGAGGACGGATCGCCTTCGAGAGCTTTGGCTAGACCGAAGTCGAGCACCTTCACGCTATCGTCTGCGGCCACCTTTATGTTGGCAGGTTTCAGGTCTCGATGGATGATGCCGCGTTCGTGGGCATATTCGAGTGCATCTGCAATCTGTCTTGCGATGCGAACAGCCTCATCGACGGGAATCGGACCTTGCTTGATGCGATCAGCGAGAGTCGGTCCTTCCACCAGCTCCATTACCAGCGCACGGGTGCTACCCGAATCTTCGAGTCCGTAAATTGTGGCTATATTCGGGTGACTGAGTGAGGCGAGGACCTTGGCTTCACGCTGAAAGCGAGCCATGCGGGCTGCATCGCCGGCGAAGACTTCAGGCAGGACCTTGATCGCTACGTCACGGCCCAACTTCGGATCGCGGGCGCGATAGACTTCGCCCATCCCACCCGCACCGATGGCAGCGATGATTTCGTAGGAGCCGAGTTTTGTGCCCGTCGCAATCGTCATCGTTAGAAGAGCAGTTTCTGACCGGGGGCTGTCCCTTCCACCGCGATCATCTTGACTCGAGTGGTCAGCATCGGTCCGTCGTCGCCGTGGATCTCCATCTGCAAACCGATGTAAATCCCTCGCAACTTTAAGATGCTTCCCCCGAAAGTCGCCCCGGCCAGCCGGGCGGGAGTCGCGTGGGGAAAGAACTGCCCGCCGCGAACCACGATCTCTCCCCTCCAGCCGTCCGTGACCATGATCTCGTACAGGCTGTTGCGAGTTCGCACCAGCAGCTTCTGCATCTCGTCCATCTGCTCGATCTGCACGCCATTGGTCCACGGCTCGTCGGACCAGAAGTCGAGCGTTGCTCCCGCGGGGATCGTTTGTGGCATCTGCGCCGACTGCTCCGCGTGCCGCGTGACGTAGCCGCTGATGTCCGTTGCGCTCATGGATTGCTCACTTCCCCGTCGGCACGAGGCGCTTCAACTCTTCGGTCCAGTTCAGCACGATGTTGATCTGCGTCGGCGCCGCCTGCTCATCGTCGGTCGGCTTGACCATGAGGAATCGTTGGCCGTCCGAGGGCACGTCATAATTGGGTATCGTTGCCACGCTCTGCTCGTATGGTCCCTCAAAGAGCATCTTCGGCTTGCCCACTGAAAAACTGGGCTGTGTCGTTATTTCCACCGCCATGATTTTGTCCCCGCTGCGATAGAACAGCTCCCGCCCGTTCCGGTTCCACACAGGTTCGCTGCCGCCTTCGGCGGAGATTAGGTACTTGCCGCCTGGGCCGCATCGCCAGCGAACGCCTCGGGTAGGACTTTGATGGCTACATCACGGCCAAGCTTCGAGTCGTGGGCGCGGTAAACTTCGCCCATGCCTCCCGCACTGAGCAGAGAGATAATTTCGTACGAACCGAGCTTCGTCCCTGTCGCAATCGTCATTTCTTCAGCGCCGCCTGCCAGTTCAGCACTACGGTGAACGGAGCTTGGCTAGTTTCCACCGGTGCCGCAAAAAGGAAGCGCTTGCCATCCGGCGCCACGTCCCACGACTGCCTAAATACCGAACGCAGTCTGTTTCGCGGGACCTGGAAAAGAACTTTGGGAACCCCTGCCCGGAATACTGGAGTCGTTGCAATCTCGACAGCCATCAGTTTCTCGTCCGGTGTAAGGTAGTACAAACCATTGCCATCCCCATTCCACCGAGGTTCAGTTCCTCCTCCTATGGAGATTAGCCACTTCCCCTCGCCATCCGAAGCCGTCCCAACAAGATCAGGCGAAAACGTCCGCACATAAATCTCCTCGCGGCCGGATTCGTCAGAGACATAGGCGACGAAGCGCCCGTCGGGCGAGAACTGCCCCTCGCCGTTATTAAACCCCGTACACAAGAAGGGAATTGGTTTCTTATCACCTTCGAATGAAAGCACCCATAATTCTTTCCTTTTTGTCCTCGGGTCCGACGTCGAATAAAGCAGGAAACGTCCGTCGCGTGACCAGTTCGTCGGATGCTTGTTCTCGCTCGACTTCAGCACAAGCTCTTCATCCCTCACCCCGCTGGTGGACCTCTGATACAGATCGGATGCGCCGCCCCCAGTTCTGGGGAAGATTATTCGGCTCGCGTCCGGCGACCATGCGCCAGGGAGGGCATACGAAGCACCAAAAGTGAATCTTGCGCTTGTGCCCCGGGACAGATCGACCACCCATAGAAATGCTGTCGGCGCACCGCCGTCGAGCCGCACGACCGCGGCTCGAGTTCCATCCGGAGAGAGGCTTACACTCCCGTAGTTAGCCGGTTCCCCGACAATACCGACTCGTCTTCCTCGCTGGTCAAGCCAAGTCAGCTGGTAGGCTCCGCCCGTCCTGTAAACCAGCACACCATTGGTTGAGGCTGAGAAAAGTCCGAAGGCTAAAACGGACCCAAGCCGCTCAGCGATGGTGATTGGCTCGCCTGAGAGCTCCAGGCGCCGGGAATCGAACAGCTGCGCCATCAGCATGTGCTCGCGCATGAACAGCAACTGCCCTGTGGTGCCCTCGAACGATGGGACATAGCACACTCCTAGATCCGTCGCCAGCAGTCGTTTTAAATTTTGCTCCTCGGGCTTGACATCGAGAGAGCCGATATAGACGCCGCTGTGCTCGCCCGCAGCCGAATACCGCAAGTAAACGAAATGTCGGCCATCGGGAAGCAGCCACGGCATAACGTGCTGAATTTCCCCGCGGGATGGGTCGAGAGTGGTCACAGGAGAAGCAAATCCGCCGTTCGCCTGAACCCGCATGATCACACCCCCACCCGGCCCGAAGATGATTACGTCATCACGGTTCCACGAACCTCCCACTGCGGCGAGCGCGAGATCGCACAACGTTTGCGCTGGCCCGCCAGCGATTCCAATTCGCTTGAGTTTTCCGCCAGCACTAAAAGCAATGTGTCGGCTATCGGGAGACCATACAAACGGCGGGATATTGGGAGATTCCGTGCCGAGCAGCGGGCGCGCTTCAAGCGAATCCAGAGGGCGTATCCATAGTCGTAGAACGCCATCGGAGCCCGTCGCGGCAAAGGCTAACTGCCGGCCGTCGGGCGAGATCCCGAACACGCTCGTCGCTATCAACACCACCTTCTCCGGCAACACAATTTCTAAGCGCATGAGCCCAGCGGCAGGCAGCTTTTCGCGGTCAGCAGACACCGGTTCTGGCGTGCCTAATAGAACTTCGTCGAGCGAAATGCGCGCGTCGCCGATGTCGCGCAATCGCTGTTTCGGATCCTTTTGCAAGCAACGTTGAAGCAAAACGCGCACGCGGACTGGCGTCGCTCCGGGAAGTTGCGACCAATCGGGGTCCTTCATGATTACTGCTGCCAGCGTGTCGGTTACCGTCTCGCCCGTAAACGTTTGTTTGCCCGTCAGCATTTCGTACAGCACGCAACCGAACGCCCAAATATCCGCACGGCGGTCCACGGGCTTGGCCTTTGCTTGCTCCGGTGACATGTATGCGGCTGTCCCCAGCAGAACTCCCTGCTGAGTCGCCATGCGGCTAATCGTGGGAGAGGTGGAGATGTCGATTGCGGCGGGGTCGCCTTCCAGAGCCTTCGCCAAGCCAAAATCCAGCACCTTGACGGTGTCATCTGCGGCCACCTTGATGTTCGCAGGTTTCAAGTCACGATGGATGATTCCGCGCTCATGAGCGTATTCGAGAGCATCGGCAATTTGCCTAGCGATACGAACTGCCTCATCGACAGGAACGGGTCCCTGTTTGATGCGGTCGGCGAGCGTCGGCCCTTCCGCCAACTCCATCACCAGGGCGCGTGTGCTGCCCGAGTCCTCGAGTCCGTAGATCGTCGCGATGTTTGAGTGGCTGAGAGAAGCGAGAACCTTGGCTTCGCGCTGGAAGCGGGCCATGCGATCGGCGTCGCGGGCAAAGGTGGCAGGAAGGACTTTAATGGCTACGTCACGGCCTAGCTTGGGATCACGGGCGCGGTAG
>JASHRC010000275.1 GCA_030037525.1 Candidatus Acidiferrales bacterium
CCGCCAGCTCCAACATGCACCAGAACTTCGCTTACGGAGCGCGCCGTTTCCGCCGGACGCCACCCATAGCGTTCCGCCGGGAAAGCCTCCGCCAATGCAAGCAGCTGCTGTTGAGCAATGTCATATTCCCAAAGGTATTCGCCCCTGAAACCCGGAAGCCGCGTGCTCATGCTAGAAAACCTCCCGTTGCGCGACATTATACTCGTCAGCCAAGAACGAGATAAGCCAACTGATGCAATCAGGCGATTATACGTATTGTGCGGACCGCCTATATTTTGGACGTATGACGGGCTATGCGTAGAAGTGACTCTCGGTTGAGCAGGGGTTTTCGAGCATGGGTTGATTGGCGCGGGGACTGGCGATGGTACGCGTAAACGGGCCGCGCACGGTCGACCAACCAAGCCAAACGTCTCGGGAACTACCAAGACTTGTGCTGCTTCCACTGTACCCCCCAGAGCGCCGTTCAAGCGTAGCTGTGTTACCCTTCGGGAACTATACCCAGCCGGACTGGGTACCCAGGAGTCCTCCAATGGGCGCCCCACTCAACAAGCAGGACGCTATTCTGTACGGACAGTTTGTCAACGCCGCCTACAAAATGTTCAAGCGTGATCCCACGCAACTCCGGCCCCTGCCCCAGCCCGATGATATTCCCTCCCCCTATGAACTGGTGGCGTGGGTTCACATGTCGGATTTCATTTTCTGGTGGCGCGAACGCCCCAAGTTCTACGGTTTCGTAGCTCGTCACCCGCAACAGAAACACAATTTTGTGTTAGCCATTCGCGGCACCGAGGGCTGGGTGGAGTGGCTCGACGACGCCTTTGCGCGCCTGGTGCCGTTCCGCCCGCTCTCCCGGCCGATGCGCGTGGAGCACGGCTTCAACAAAATCTACAGCACCTTGAAAGTGGTGAAACGGTATTTAGGGATGGCCGTCGCGCCCAAAGCGCCCGCTGCGAAACGTGCCGCCGCGCCTATTCCCCCGGCTGACGTTATGCCTGGGGAGACCTTCGCCCAGCAGTTGGAAAATCTCGCCGACACGCTCGAAGAGCCCGCCGTTATGAGCCTCGCAAAAGAGAAGCGCCCTAGGCGCTCCTTCGTGGTCACGGGACATAGCCTCGGGTCCGCGCTCGCCACCCTTTTTGTGATGGAGAACCAGGACAAAAACAGGTTCAACATTTTCAGGATTTGCACCTTCGCGTCCCCGCGCGTGGGCGACGCGGACTTCGTGGGACAGTTCAACGCATTGCCGCTGGATTCCTGGCGTATCGTCAACACACAGGACGTCGTTCCGAAGATTCCCCTGCATATCCCCCCACTGTTTGGTTACGAGCACGTTGCAACAGAGAGTGCCTTTTCTTCCGCGGGCCAGGTGAAGGAGAATCCGGGCTGCTGGCACTCGATGAGCACTTACCTGCATGGGCTCGACTCAAACATGAAAGTTGACGACAACTGCAAAACGTGACAATTCCAGGACCAACTGCGCCGCTACGTGGCCTGCGGCGCACTACGTTCGAGAGGCTGTTTTGCACGAGACTGCTTCGCCATCCTCTTCCCACAGATCACTTCTACGAAAACGCGACTTTTCGTCCAAGTCCGTGCCGTCGGACATAACACGCGATTTGCCTCCATACGACCGCACACTGAATTTCTTCAGCTCGCGGAAATCCCTTACACAAAAGCGGGAGGTGCTTCATAGCGACAACGGAGTGAGCTGTAGCCCTCTTGAAGGCAGCCAGGGCACGTGTACATTCGGAGTTCGCGGAGAGCGTTGCTACCGGCACCCGAGCGGCGGCGCAGGGAGCAGTCCTCCGAACAACCTCATCGCAAGAGCGTTCGGATGCTGCGATTCTAGGAGCCCGCCCTTGACACCCAATCCGCTCGAAACCTTGAAGGGGTGGCGCCTTCGAGCTTTCGGAACATTCGCGCGAAATGACTCGGATTTTGAAATCCTACATCTAGTCCTGCTTCGATAATGCTGCGTCTGGGATCACGAAGAAGCTGCTTAGCCCGCTCGATCCTCTGAAGGAGCACATAATTATGCGGAGAGCGGCCTACTGTTTGTTTGAATAGCTCACTAAAGTAATGCGGACTCATGCCAGCAATCGTGGCAAGGTCCGAAAGGCTGATGTCCGTTCCCAAATTGTCGGCAATGTAGTCGAGGACGCGCTTGAGACGATAGGGGGGCAATCCTCCCTTGTAAAATGCAGGCGTAATCCGCCGCACGGCATAACGCTTCACCAGGTAGACCGCCAAGGCGTTGGCAAGCGCCTCCCCATAACTTGCTCCTGCTGGTGAGTTGTCACCGAGGTCATTCACCATCTCCGAAACCAGCGCCGAGATGTGTGAGTCGATTAAATTCCAGTGCTCCGTTAGTTCGACGTCCGGTTCGTGGGCGGTCTCGTTCAGCGCGCCAGTCAAGAGTCGCGGCTGTATTGCCACAGCGACGCGATGTGTTGGGCCTTCCCAATTCACTTCATCCACCGTGCCTCTGGGCAGAAGGAAAATTGTGCCGGGGCGCGACGTGAAGCGCAGCAGCCGGCCTTTGGTTTCGACCTGGTACTTGACCGCTCCGCGTAACACGACGTGCAAAAAATGTTCGGGATGCTCATGACGGGGAATAAATACCGCCGGAACGTTCCAGTTCTCGACTGCAATACCCCGCCAGCGCGCAGGTGAACTGGAAAGAGTGGCAGGAGCTTCGAGAAACCGCTCTTGGCGCCCTTCGCGGACCACGCCTATGCCCGGAACGACAGACTGCCTAGTGCCGGACGATTCTAGCTTCGTCCCAGCCGCGCCCCGGGGAACATCCCCCTGACTTATAGCGCCCATGTCGGGGCTCCAACCGAAAAAATGACTTCGGGCAGGGGAGTCCTGTCCCGAGCGAATTATATCGGAAGATTCGCACAAAAGCTGACGTTTGGAACAGCAAAAAGTCCATACCAGTGCCTACCCTCGCTGCGCAACTTAAGTGCGCCGCATGAACGGCACACGTCCTTAACCGACGGGGAGACCAACGATGACGTTTTTAGCGGCGCACGAGATGAAGGAGACATCGTCTGCGACGCCTTCTGCTTCGTTGTTCATCAAAACCGAGGAACAAGAGCGTGTCGCCGAAGCTCAGCGCGGATCGACGATCGCGTTCGAATGGCTCGTCGAGAAATACGAGCGGCGGATCTTCCGCCTCGCTCAAAATATCACTCACAACCACGAGGACGCTGAAGACGTAATGCAGAATGCCCTCGTCAAGGCCTTCAGAAAACTAACGTCTTTTCGTGGAGATTCGAGTTTCTACACTTGGCTCGTGCGAATTACAGTTAACGAAGCGCTCATGGGCATCCGGCGCCGTCGGCGGAACGAAGTCTCCATGGACGATTCGGGTGAACAGGATGGCCTTCTGCTACGTGATGAGATTGAGGATTGGGGCCCCAGCCCAGAGCAGAGCTATTCGCGGACAGAACTCCAGGACATTCTTGCCGAGGCGATAGGGGGCCTCGGTCCTGGGTATCGCATCGTCTTTCAGCTTCGGGACGTTGAGGGCTTTTCAACTCGCGAAACAGCACAAGCACTGTCGCTTTCTTCAACGGCGGTGAAGTCGCGCTTGCAACGCGGACGCTTGCAACTGCGCAGATCCCTCAACAAATACTTTGGATCTAAGGGCCACAAGAACGCCGCCAACCTTGCGGTCGGACAATGTGCGATGCGTGCAGCCTTGCGTCAAGCCGTCGGAAACCCTGGACAATTTGTTCGGGAGCTTGAACTCGAACGGGCCACGAACTAAGACAAGCCGAATGCTATGGAGGGAATTTATGTTCAAGAAGAGTTTAGGATGGGCCCCCTTTGTTACCTGTATTTTGCTCTGTGCGGTCCCTGTTTATGCCCAACGCAACACGAGCTCCGAGCCAAGCCTTCACATCGACATTCCCACGAAACTAGACAAAGCAAACGTTGTCGTTGACGTCGGACACGCAGTGTACCTGGGCGACACGCTGTTTGCTTTGGGAGACATCAATCTACTCGCCGACGACGTTCGAGAATGGAAGGCCAAAGGCCAGATCGTCATGGTTTTTCACGGCGACGCGGCCTATGTCATCCTGAACGATGAAACGTACAACTCGAATCGCCACGTCGCCATCGGGAATCCCTACAAGAAAATTCTCAATGGGCTGATGGAAAAAGGTGTCCAGCTTGAATTGTGTGGCGCCACGGCAAAAGGCAATCACTGGGGCAACGCAGACCTTCTTCCGGGAGTGAAGGTCAACACGAACGCGATGGTCAGAGTGACCCAATTGGAGCAGGAAGGCTACACTCTGATCTACGAATAAAGAATGCAAGTACCACGGCAGAGAGTATCGAAGGAGGTGGGTCATGAAGACGTGGCAGCTTGCGGTAGTAATCGCAGGCTTAGCTCTGGCGGCCTCAGCAGCAGATAAACCGATGGACAAGGGGGATGGAATCGTCACTATTCCCAGCAGTCACTCTGTCGATGAGACTGTGGCTAGACTCAAGGACATCCTTCAGTCCAAAGGGATCACTTTGTTTGCGGTGATCGACCACAGCGGGGAAGCGGCGAAAGTGGGAATGAAAATGCCCAACACCAAGCTAGTGATCTTCGGCAACCCCAAAGGCGGCACACCCCTGATGCTCGCTGCTCCCAGCATTGCAATCGACCTGCCTCTGAAGATCCTCGTGGCAGAAGACGCGCAGGGAAAGGTCTGGATCTCGTACAACAGCCCACAATATCTGAAAGAGCGGCACGGTCTGCCGGAGAATCTGGTGGCGAATATCGCAGT
The DNA here is from genome assembly GCA_030037525.1 of Candidatus Acidiferrales bacterium. GTDB lineage: Bacteria > Acidobacteriota > Terriglobia > Acidiferrales > UBA7541 > Palsa-295. The sequence continues at coordinate 4,788 of JASHRC010000275.1, forward strand.
AGTTGAAACATTGGCCACCAAAGCGGCTGAGTAACCGCCACTCGCTCGACCAGTATTTCAAATCAAACGGATGGGCGCAGCCTACGACGACCAAAATGAAATGGTGGGTTCAGAGCAAGTGGCTGATCGTGCCATTCTTTCTGTTGCTGACGCCCTCCTACGCTCAAGCGCAAACAACCATTACAGCCTTCCTGCCTGAAGTCGAATCCTACTTCCGTCTCAGTTCCAATGTTCGAGTGGTCTTTGATGCGAAGGGCTATATGGAAGACGGTGACCTCAATCACGCGCAGATTGGCCCCAGCCTTCAGTTCAATTTCCGGCCGCTTGAAAGACTCAAGCGAATCTCCGTTTTCGACTTGGACGACATCAAGTGCATGCCGGTCGTATTCACCATCGGGTACCGCTATCTTCCGTCGACCATACAGCCCAACATCAATCGCTTGCAACCTATCGTGATGTTTCACATCCCCTTTCCCGGCCGCACCCTGCTCTCGGACCGAAACCGCGCGGATCTCGACTGGTCGAGAGGCCCTTTTCGATGGACCTATCGCAATCGGATCACAGCCGAGCGGCGCTTGACGATTCGCTCGTATCATCCAGGTCCGTATGCTGCCGCCGAGTTCTCCTACCAGAGCCAGTACTCCAAGTGGAGTGTCACCCGTTTCTTCGCGGGGAGCCTTTTCCCGCTCAACAGGCACATCCAACTCGACAGCTACTACGAGCATGTAAACAACACCGGCCCGCACCCGAATCGCCAGGTCAACGCCATCGGCGCGATATTCAGCTTCTACTTCCCGCCGTATAAGGGATGAAGCAGAGGTTCGGATTCATTTCTTGCGCCCCACGGACATCTGCACCACGGGACAGGATCGGGCTTGACAACAGCGGCTCGGCCAGATTCAGAGCCGGCGGATATCGAACATGCAGACTGTCTTAGCCAACGATCCATTTGGGCGCAAAACGCGCAACCCGGACAACTGATTTGCTCCCAAAACCCAGAGCTCGAAATCGGATGAAGGGGTTCTTTGGGAAGTAGTTGAAAACAAGCATCTAAAAAACTGGCGCGCCCGGCGTGATTCGAACACGCGACCCTCTGCTTAGAAGGCAGATGCTCTATCCAACTGAGCTACGGGCGCACTGCGTTACTTGATTCTAAACCATTTACGATGCAATTTGGAGGGATCAACCCTCTGCTATCCAAGCAGACGCTCTTTACTGTGGCCAATGAGCTGCATCGCACGATGCAGAGCTTCCGGTAGAGCGAAGCGCGCGAGACCGGACGAAATATTCACGATGCGCCCGCCATCGTTGATGATCGCCGCTCTGCTCTCTGACGAGAACCGCTGGGTGAACGGCCAGCGGATCGAAGTTTCAGGCGGAATGGCGCTGTGAGAGTGCGTAAACCAAATACTGGACGCCAAAAGGAGAATACGATGCACGACAAACCCGTCGCCCTGGTTACAGGGGCCAACAAAGGAATCGGTCTTCAAATCGCGAAAGATCTCGCGGCGCACGGTTTCACCATGCTTGTCGGGTCGCGCAACATCGAAAATGGTGAGGCGGCCGCAAAGAGCATCGGAGCAGACGCTCGCGCCATCCAGCTCGACGTGACGAATCAGGCTTCCATAACCGCCGCGGCAGAGCGCATCTGGAAAGAGTTCGGCCGGCTCGACGTTTTGGTGAACAACGCCGGCATCTCCCATACGGGAAAGCTGGGCAAGCCGCTCGCGGAGATCGTGAAGTCGAGCCGCCCGAGCGTCGCGTCTCTCGACGAGGTGCGCGCCATTTTCGAGACAAACCTGTTCGGCGTCATCGCTGTAACGCAGGCGATGCTGCCGCTTCTTCGAGAAGCACCGGCCGCGCGCATCGTCAACGTGTCGAGCTCCACCGGCTCGCTGGCCCTGAACTCGGACCGTGCGAACCCGCGGCGCGCGATCTTCGGTGCCTATTCGTGGTCGAAGACGGCGCTAAACGCGGTCACGATCGCCTTCGCTTCAGAGCTCGAAGCTTCCGGCATCAAGGTGAACGCCGCGTGTCCCGGCTTCACGGCGACGGACCTCAACAACTTCGAGGGAACGCGCACCGTTCAACAGGCCGCACGGGAGCCGGTCCGCCTCGCGCTCCTCGATGCGAACGGTCCCACGGGCACGTACTCGAGCGAGGACGGCCCGATTCCATGGTGATGCGGCGGCAGTTGTTTCAGCTGGGTGCATCAAGCTCGCCAACGGAAGTCGCGGTGTACGGACCGAGATCGCAACAATTGGTTCAAAGGAGGAAAGACAACATGCGAGTTTTCGCTACGGGAGCATCGTGTCCCTCGCCAAAATGTCGTAAGTACGAAAAAAGCGCCGTTCCTTTGTCAATAGCATGGAACGCGCGGAGCTGTAGGCTCTCTACCCACCGCTCAGCGACGCCGTTCTGCCACGGGCTCTCAAACGAAGTCCGAACCGGAGCAATACTCAGCGATCGAACTGCCGCGAGAACCTCGAGCCCGTATTTCCCGTCCCGATCAAACAGGAGGAATCGGGGAGCCGAGCCGAAGGGAAATGCCTCGCGGAGTTGCTGGACGACCCAAAGGCTTGTCGGATGCTTCGTCATGTCAGTGACCTGTGTTGCCTTGACGCTCGGCGTAATCGCGGCACAGGAGCGCCCGAAGCGTGAGCCTATGACTTTCGCCTTGGACTGCGCCGGGAGCGACTGCCCGTTGCTCAAGGGAGCGCCGCAGACGAGCGGAATGAGGGGCGGTTCAGTGAAGCTCAAGCCCGGCGAGAGCGTGGGCTGGCACTCGACTTCGGGAAACGAGGAAGCTCTGGTCATCCTGCACGGGAGCGGCGTTGCGAACATCGAGGGACATCCCGACGTGCCGCTCAAGGAAAAGATGCTCGCCTACATCCCGCCTGCGACGCGGCACAACGTCACGAACATCGGATCGCAAGTCCTGGAGTACGTCTGGGTGGTCGCGCCGACAGCCGAGGCAGCAAAGTGACTGTGATGGACGGCGAATTTATGCCGTCGCGGCGGCCGCTAATCCGCAGGCGAGCGCCAGGACGTTTTCTAGGGTGGTCACAAAGGCTGTTTTCAATATTTGAAACGCACCAGCCACCCCGAACCCTTGCCGGCAGCCAATTCGGCGCAGAATCGGCTTTTCTGTAGATCGTGTAGCCCACCGTGGGAAAATGAGTCCCCACAGATGAATGCCGCCGTTCCTGAGCGCAAGCCCACATCCGAGGAAATCTCCGGGCTGATCGAGCGCGTCACCTTCCACAAGGAGGAGAACGGCTTCTGTGTCCTGCGCGTGAAAACACAGAGACGACGGTCATCGGCTCATCGCGCCCTTGGGATGCAGCACATGTTCAAAGGAAAGAGTCAGGAATATATCGGTACGCTGACCCAGATCAACGCCGTCAAGGGCCGGGGCAGGATGCCGACATGGGAACGCTCGTGTTCTCATTGTGGCTCTGGCCGATGACCGAGGGGTCGGCGTGGAATTCTGTTTGCCAGTTTTCGTAGGGCAAGAGTGCTTCCGGTTGGCACGCGGCTCCCGGCTATTCAGAATCCGGCCTTCTACCTGGATAAAGGCAAACGACGCATAGCCCATCAGGTGGGAAATTGAACCAAGTTCGCGCAAGGTTGTACGATCGGAAAGGGGTCGCGCGTGCGCATCGCCGTTGTGTCCGACATCCACGGCAATCTAACCGCTTTCGAAGCGGTGCTCGCGGATCTCGGCCAAACTTCTCCCGATCTGGTTCTGCATGGCGGCGACTTGGTACATGGAGGTTCAATGCCGGCGGAGATCGTCGATCGCGTCCGCGAGCTGGGCTGGGAAGGAGTCGTAGGAAACACAGACGAAATGCTGTGGATGCCCGAGAGCCTTGAGGAATTTGCTCGTAACGTGCCCAAGCTCGCACCGCTGATGGCAACCATCCGGCAAATGATTCCGCCGACCCTTGAGAAGTTGGGCGACGAGCGACTGGCGTGGCTGCGGAATCAGCCTCGGATGCAGAGCACCGAATCGGTGGCGTTGGTGCATGCTAGTCCCGAAAGTTGTTGGCGAGCTCCGATGCCGAATGCGACCGATGAGGAGATGGAGTCGACCTACGGCGGCCTCGGGCGGCCGATCGCGGTCTACGGACACATCCATCAATCCTATGTTCGACGCCTGCGGGGATTGACGGTGGTCAACACCGGCAGCGTGAGCCTTTCCTACGACGGCGACCCTCGCGCGTCGTATCTACTGTTGGACGGCTCGCATGCGACGATCCGGCGGGTTTCCTACGATATCGAGGCCGAAGCGCGTGCAATTATGCAATGCGGCCTGCCTCATGCGGCGTGGATCTGCCAAACGTTGCGCGCCGCAACCTATGTTCCACCGGCACAGTGAAGCTGCTAACCGCGCAAGGCCTGCACGGATCTACATTCGCGGCGCTGGATGAACGCTACGTACGTGCGCTTTGCAGCTTCGACGGCTGCAGGGGACTTGGAGTTTAACGGCCGGCTCGCAGATGGCGAGTTGCAAAAGGTCCGTGCGGGGAGCGAAATCCGCAGACTTGAACGGGACCTTCCGGTTGGCGCACCTTGCCAAGATCAACCCGAATGCCTACACCGGCGGATGTGAGGCTACGGACGGACGGCTCATCACACCTTCCGCGTGGCCCGACCAGGGATACGACTTGGCCCGTTTGATTTTGCAACACACGGATATACCCACACCGGAAGATTTGGTTCGTTGTTCCCGCTGTCGGCGACGAGATTCGTTTCGGGCGGGCCGCTCGCACGTATCTTCCCGATCGAAGTCGAAGCAAGGTTCGAACGCAATCAACAGGGAGAGGTAACCGGGCTCTTCGATGAACAATCTGGCGATTGACTACCAGGCGCAGGGTAAGTATGCGCAGGCTGAGACAATCCAAGCTCAGGTTCTTGAGATCCGGCGCCGCGGTTTGGGTCCCGAGCATCCCGACAGGCTCAGGTCCTTGTACAATCTGGCCATCTGGCGCTGGCCTACATCTCGCAGGGAAAATTCGCTGAAAGTGAGCCCCTCGCGCGCGAGGCGCTGGCCATGGAGGTGGATCAAAAGAAGCAGTCGGATGACTGGCAACGATTCCGCGCCCAAACCCTGGTGGGCGAAAGCCTTGCGGGAGAGAAGAAATACGCCGAAGCCGAACCGCTACTGCGGGAAGGCTACCAGGAAATGCTCGCGCGCAAGTACCTCATCGACGCCCCTGATCGCTACCATCTGGAACTGGCCCATCGGTGACTCGTCCAGCTTTACAAGAATTGGGAAAGCCCGCGAAGACAGCCGAAGTGGCGAGAGAGCCAGAACAGTAGGAGTTGTGGATGAATCACGGGGAGCCGAATAGAACCGTTCAAATAGCTAGGGCGAGTTTTTCGGGTTGGATGGCTGGCTACCGATTTGGTCAGGCATTGGCATCGGCGTCTTGATCCCTTGCATCTCGGGCGGCACTCCCGGAAAGGAGTTGTCATTCTGGGAGACGACCACAAGCCAAGTGCCCTTCCGTCTTGCAGCGACCATCGTCATCATACCGTAACGCCGCTCTCGCGCCGTGCCATCTGGGTTCTTATCGCCGGCAAGCGTCCAACTCCAGTGGACGACGGCGATGTCTGGACTCAAGAAGCGCACTGCCGTCTGAAGTGGCGTGATCGACGACTCCTTGAAACGCCCGCTCAGTAGCCGCACATGGTATTTCTCGAAGTCAGGCCTGCCGTGCAGCCACGTGGCACCTACCGTCACGAAGTCCACATCGTCCGCCATCATTTTTGCGAGTTCGTGGCCGTCGTGTTTGGCCCATGCGTCCGCGAAAGCCTGTGGAATCTTGCGCACAGCTTGCTCGTCCGGCTTCGTCTGGCTGCCGAGGGGTGAGGCTACAGCCACAAATAACGCGATCGGCGCGAGTACGAGATTCTTCATTTGCTGACTCCTTCCGCGGGGAGTTTCCGATTGGTCCTGGGTCGCGCATCGTATGCTCATCATCTACGTACGTAACCCCGATTGTATATACTAGGCGGATTCCGGCTGGCAGGGTATGGCCATTCCGTACGGCAGCCACTTGGCCCCCCTACGAAATCGTCTCAGCTATTGGTGCGGGCGGGATGGGCGAAGTGTACCGTGCCAGAGATCCAAAACTAGGCGGTGACCTAGCCATCAAGGTTCTCGACCTCGGTTTGGCAAAGGCTCTGGAAGGCGACCCGCTTCGATCGACATCTTCACTTCGGGGCGCGCGTCAGAGACTTAGCCGAAGTCACGAACACGATCCGGCATTAAGATTTGGCGACATCGGTCACGCGACCTCGCCCGACGTTTCCGACCCCCTATCTGGACGCAAATTGGCTTGCCAACATTTTCCGAGTTGTGCATCAATATAGCCTCGTATGGATTCGTCCGATAGCAATCGGCGTCCCGCTGCCGGCTTCACTTGAAGTTCCTCCCTCTAAGCGACGGTCGGCCGTTTCGAAAATGCATCTGCATCTGAACTTCCAGCGAAGACCCAGGGGAGGAATCACTAATGCAGCGAGGAATCTCTCCGATCGGAGCTGTACTATCGCTTTTTATCGGGAGCCTCGCCGGTGCACAACCGCAAATGGGCGACCGGCCGAAGGAAGCGGCGTTCCACGTAAAGAACGCGTTCGTAGTGAAGGTTCCACAGGGAGCGCACCGGGTGCGCGTCTGGTTTGCGGTTCCGCAGGAGGACGCCTACTCAGTGATCACGAATTTCAGCGCCACCAGCGACGCTCCCGTGCGGTACGACTGGGATTCGTGGGGCAACAAGGAAGGATTTGTCGAAGTCCGCACTCCTGCCGTTTCCGAAATCCGCATTACCGAAGAATTCGATCTGAAGCGCACCGAAATGCGCAACAAGATCGATCCAAGCGGTACGCGTCCGCTGACCGACGCCGAACGCCTGGCCCTCTCGCGTTACCTGCAACCTTCGACTTACGTGATCGTCAACGATCAAGTCAGGGCGACCGCGGCGCAGATCGTCGGCGGCGAAACCAACCCTATTCTCGCCGCGCGCAAGCTCTACGACTGGACCATGCAGAACATCGACTACTGGGTGAAGGACCCCGATCACCTGAAAGCCTCGCCCATGGGCAGTAGCGAGTACTGCCTCGGCAGAAAGACCGGCAATTGTACGGACTTCCATTCGCTGTTCGCCTCGCTCGCGATTGCATCGGGCGTTCCCGCGCGCATGATCTATGGCTCGCTTCTCAAGCCGCCGCTGAATGGAATGGCGGTCGACGGCAGCTACCACTGCTGGATTGAGTTTTACGCGCCGCGCGTGGGATGGATTCCACTCGACGCCTCGCTCGCGAACATCTACGGCAAGCAATTCGATCTGACCGAGAAGAACACAAATCTCGTCGAGCTCACGACTGCCGCCGGATATCACGGCTACGATCCCAGCAAGATCGACTATTACTTCGGTAATCTCGCCGAACGCCGCGTCGTGTGGTCGATGGGCCGCGACCTGATGATGCAGCCCGCGCAGGAAGATGGCCCCGTGAATTCGCTGCCGAAGGCATATGTCGAAATCGATGGCAAGGCCTCAAGCGATTACACACGTACGTTCACGTACAAAGAGCTTTCCGCGGGTACGAGCGCATCGGACTGAGTCGATTTGTCGATGATTGCCGAGAGATGGAACGCCGGGGAGATGGGATGCGGAGAGCTGTTGATCGAGCTTGCCCTGCGCATGAAAGCGCTCGCGCCCGGGCAGGTCTTCGAGCTGACAGCTCTCGATCCCGGCGCAGTCGAGGACATTCCCGCGTGGTGCAAGTTGACGAGCCATGCGCTGGTGTTCGCCGAACATCCCATTTATCGGATTCGCCGAAGAGAAGATTGAATCTCGCACACACTTAAGGAGGAGCCAATGCCAGGAAGCTTTTGCGTCAGCATCACGCATTCGAAAGACAATACGGACAAGGCCACCGTCGGCTTCGTCGTTGCCAATGCCGCGGTCGCGTCGGACAAGGACACCATGGTATTTCTCAGCATCGAAGGCGTACGCCTCTCGCAGAAGGGATTCGCGGATGACATCCACGAAGCAGGATTCGCGCCGCTAAAAGAACTGATGGACAACTTCGTCAAGGCGGGCGGGAAGATCTTCGTCTGTTCGCCGTGCTTCAAAAAGCGCGGACTAGCCGAGGACAAGGTCGTCGCCGGAGCGACCATCGTGGGCGGTGCCAAGCTCGTCGAGTTTTTGAGCGGCGGCGCTCCCTGCGTGAGCTATTGATCCAGCCGGAGCCCACATGGCGGTCGAGCACGATCCGATCCCGGACGCGATGTGCGATGGCGGCGATCTTGATTGCGGCAGCGGACTGCTTCTGATCATCCGCAACGCAATGGATCCGCTGCCGTCTGGCGCTGTTCTGGAGGTCCGCAGCCGCGAAATCAGCGTGAAGGAAGACCTGCCGGCATGGTGCAGGCTCGTCGGTCACGACATGCTCACAGCGAAGCCGGGCGACGCAGGCTCGACCAGCTATTTCATTCGCAAGAAAGCGGCAGATGCCGTGCTCAAACAGGACCTCGAGCAAGCCAGGAATTACGTCTGGCGCGCTCGAGTGCGCGGCCGGGGTGGAATGGCCGCGGAGATTTTTGTTCGAAACCATTCGTTTACGGTGGGACAGCCCGCGAGTTTCGATACGGCCGATCAGGCGATCAGCGCGATCGAGTATTTGCTCGGCTCGCTCGGAGCGTGCATCGCCGTGGGCCTTCAGTGGCGCGCCTCGCAAAAGGGCATCACCGTGCACAATCTCGAGGTGGCCCTGCAAGCGCGCGCGGAGGACATTCTCGTTTACTTGGGCGTGCACGGCACGGGGAATCCTGGCTTGGCCGACGCTCGGGCCGTGGTTTACGTCGATGCAGACGCCGAGACGGAGACTCTGCAGGAATTGCTCGACGAGACGATCCGCCGGTCCCCGGTGGCACAAACATTTCTGAATGCCGTTCCATTCCATGCCGACATCCGAAAGGCCTGAGCGATGAATCCGCGCGTGCTCTATCCAGTGACAGTCGTCGGCAGTTGGCCCAGGCCCGCTTGGCTTGTCGAGGCGATGAAGCGCCGCTCGCCTGCGCTTGCCGATTTGCAGGATCAGGCCACGCTGCTGGCGATCAAGTATCAGGAAGACGCGGGAGTCGACATCATCTCCGACGGCGAGCAGCGCCGCGACAACTTCTATTCCTTCATCGCGGACCGCCTCGACGGCGTCCGCCTGATGACGCTCGCCGAGCTGCTCGATTACGTCGAGGACAAAGCTGCCTTCGAAAATCTTCTGAACGCGCTCGATGTTCCGGCATTTGCCATCAAGAATCCCGTGGTCGTGGGCAAAGTCAGGCGGCGGAAGCCGCTGGTAATGGACGATTACCGCTTCTTGCGCGAGCATACGCGGAAATCAATCAAAGTCACTTTGCCCGGCCCCTACCTGCTGAGCCGCTCAACCTGGGTGAAAGGACTCTCCGAGTCCACCTATCCCGATGGCGATCACCTCGGCAGCGATATCGTCGCTGTTCTGCGCGAGGAATTGCAGGAACTTGTGGGTGCAGGTGTTGAAACGATTCAGTTCGACGAGCCGGTCCTCAGTGAACTGCTGCTCGCAGGCCGGTCCGCTACGCGCACCTTTATGTGTGCCGCGCTCGCGGCAAGCTCAAGCCCGGAAGGTGAACTCGAACGGGCGGTCGGCCTGATGAATCGCGTCGTCGAAGGCATTCACGGATCGATTCTTGCTGTGCACGTCTGCCGCGGAAATTGGAGCCGCAACGAAGACGTGCTTCTCTCCGGTCCCTATGACGGTCTGATTCCATATTTGAATCGTATGAAGCTCGATCAATTTGTTCTGGAGTATGCGACTGCCCGCGCGGGCACTCCGAAAGCGCTCGCCAGCCTGCGGGAAGACGCGCAGATCGGATACGGCGTCGTCAATCCGCGCACTTCCGAAATCGAGCCTCCCGACGAAATCGTCGCGCGCGTGCGGGAGCTGACTGAATTCATTTCGCCGGAACGGATTTTCCTCAATCCCGATTGCGGTTTCGGAACGTTCGCCGAAAGGCCGGTCGCCGACGCACGGACGGCCTACGCGAAGCTCCGCACACTCGTCGCCGCAGCTGAGAAGTTGCGCTGAGGCTCTTTTTTGATGGTGTCGTCGATGCGAGAGGGCCTCTACACGCGTGGCTGACTTCGTTGACACGAAACGTCGTTGTCTATCGTTTCGACTCGCGCTTTTGGTCGAAACGCTTTGGCATTCGCCGTGGCTGCTTCTCGACCATCTTGCGCAGCCTGCTGATGGCGCGGTCCCACCCAGCCGAGATCATTTCGAGGAACGCCCGTGCTTCTTCGAGTCGCCGCGCTTCGAGCTCATAGAGAGAAAAAGCCCCGTCCGGCGTTGGGTGGCTCTGTCAGTTGACTTGGCCAAGACAAAACCTGCAACGGGTCGTGAGGATACGATGACGATCCGGTTCTTGCTCCGTCGCGTTGCGTCCTGCTACGGGCCTCCGGATTGGGCGCCACAGTTCAGGCGAGAGATCAGGGAAGCGAACGCTGACCCTTGAATGCTCGCCGTGTTCGTGAGCGGCAACAAGGCGAGCTTCTTCAGGTGGATCACCAAAGCCCTGCGCGAAAGGGCAGCATCGCTGCCAAAGGAGAACCGCGCGATTCGCGCTGCCACAGAAGATCCTTGACCTCTCGGCTGCGGCAGGTGATGAGCGTCGCCGACCATGCCGTAGTTTGCGTCTAGGCGACAGCCAGCTCACCAGATAGATTGATCTTGTCCTGCAAATGGGTCAGAAGTCCGGTACCGCGAGATGACGGTCGCCGCCAACTGCCTTCCCCTGTCGCGGTCTATGCAGTCGCCGCTGCTGCTGTCGCACCGGCCTCCGCTGTGTAAACCACAACTGCCTTCTTGCCGCCTTTCGCGGCAGTGGCATGAATAGTTTTCAGGTTCACGCCTTTCGCCGCCAGTTTTTCCAGAGTTTGCGCCAGTGCTCCTGGCTTGTTTGGCAGCTCGTATTGCTCGGCTTCTGTCTCCTGATAGCCGAGCTTGGCATCATCGAGCGCCTTTTTGGCACGCCTGGGATCCTCAGCAATCAGATGCACTGTCCCGACCGTTCCTTGGGCCGTTCCCAAAAGAGAAAGAATATTCACCTTCGCATTGCCAAGTGCTCTGACGACCTCAAGGACTGCACCCGGTTGATTTTGAACCGAGATGGTGAACTGCTTCGTTTTCGGCATAGGGCCCCCTTTCTTTTGCGAGATTATACGCCGGTCTGCTCTCAGAACCTCATGGCAGTGCACCGTTCGCAGGACCTGGTACTCAGTTCGCGCTCGCTGCCATGTCGTCGGCAGTTCCTTCGAATTCCCATGACGAGGGGGGGGCTAGTTTGATTGGTGCCGATCTCGCACAACCTGTTTGCGGCGATCCTGATGATGAACACATTCGAGCTGCTGGCGTCGGGCGGAAATCCGACTTGCCTCAGGGCGCCACGCGGGAGCAAACTCAGGATGCCGCAAAGGATCACGCTCTTTGTAGCCCGGGCAGATCGGGCTGGAGAATCGATAATTTGATGTCTGCATTGTCTCAAGGAGGAAAGCAATGGCGACTACAACGCAGGCGATTCCGGTAGACGAAAATGTGAGTAAGTATGTCGCGAAGGCGCGACCCATGCTGATCAACGGGAAATGGGTGAACGCCGCCTCGGGCAAGACGTTCCCGACCTACAATCCGGCCACTGGCGAAATCCTCGCTCACGTCGTCGAAGGCGACCGGGAAGACATCGACCGCGCGGTAGCAGCCGCGCGCACCGCCTTCGACAAAGGCCCCTGGCGGAAACTTTCACCGTCCGAGCGCGCCCGCCTCGTGTGGAAACTGGCCGATCTGCTCGAGAAACATGCTGAGGAGTTCGCTCAGCTGGAGTGTCTCAACCAGGGCAAGCCGCTGACCCTTGCCCGCGTCGCCGACATACCCGTTTCCATCGACCAGCTGCGTTACTACGCGGGCTGGGCTACGAAGATCGAGGGAAACACGATCCCTCTTTCCATGCAGGGCGGTGGAAAATTCCTTGCCTACACACTGCGCGAGCCGATCGGCGTGGTCGGCCAGATCATTCCCTGGAACTTTCCGCTGATCATGGCTACGTTGAAACTGGGCCCGGCGCTCGCTGTCGGCTGCACGGTGGTCTTGAAGCCCGCTGAGCAAACTCCACTGACTGCGCTGCGGTTGGGCGAATTGATTCAGGAAGCCGGTTTCCCGGAAGGCGTCGTCAACATCGTGCCAGGCTACGGCGAAACAGCGGGGGCGGCGCTGGCGGCGCATCCCCATGTCGACAAGATCGCGTTCACTGGGTCCACAGAAGTGGGGAAGCTGATCGTCCATGCCGCAGCTGGAAACTTGAAAAAGGTCTCGCTCGAATTGGGGGGAAAGTCCCCCAACATCGTTTTTCAGGATGCGGAAATCGATAGCGCCATCCCCGGCGCTGCCAACGCCATCTTCTTCAACCAGGGCCAAGTCTGCTGCGCGGGATCGCGGCTCTACGTCGAAGACAAGCAATTCGACAAGGTAGTCGATGGCGTGTCGCAGATCGCATCGAAGCTCCGGATTGGTCCGGGCATGGAGTCCACGACCCAAATAGGTCCGCTCGTATCTGAGGAGCAACTCAATCGTGTTTGTGGTTATCTCGAGTCGGGATATTCGGAAGGAGCCCGGGCTGCCGTCGGTGGCAAACGCCACGGCGCGAAAGGCTACTTCGTGGAGCCGACCATTCTGGTCAACACGAACGAGAAAATGAAAGTCGTGCGCGAAGAAATCTTCGGGCCGGTTGTCACGGTGATGCCGTTCCAGGACCTCGATGATCTGGTGGGCAAGGCCAACGACACACCGTATGGGCTGGCGGCGGCGGTTTGGACGCGCGACATCAAAAAGGCTCACCACATCGCGGCGGAACTTCGCGCGGGAACGGTCTGGATCAATTGCTACGGCGTTCTCGATTCGGCGATGCCGTTCGGCGGATACAAACAGTCCGGGTGGGGCCGCGAAATGGGCCACCAGATGCTCGAGCTCTACACAGAGGTCAAGTCGGTTTGCACGCCCATCTCATAACGTCGGCGTGTGGAGAACCCAGAATTTTGACGCGCTGCCGTCGAAGTGTAGGCGAGCCGCTGGCGGCACGACACAAAAAACAGTCAACTTTGCGGGATTCCGCGGAGCTTTTTCTTCGGCTGCTGATTTGCGTCGGGCCCCTTGCCGCGCAGTCAGGTGCCTGTGATTCCTAAGCTGGGTCTGCTGCATCGTGAGAAGAGAAGCTGCTCTCTGCGGCAGATAGGAAAGCTACTGGGACCAGAAGATCGGGCCCTACTTGGTCCAATTGGCAAACGAAAGGAAGCTTTCGCGCAGCACATTCCTTTGACGCATAATGTACACTCGGCCGTCCGAGCCTCCGGCAAATGCCCAGATCACTTTCTGAATGTGACGGTCGTCACCGCCTCGCGCCCGAGCATCTCATATCGTGACGGCTATCCACGATTGAGCGAGTGAGGTGGAAATTGACGAGTGTACAGGGGGCGCACGGGTTTCAACTAACCGCCTCGAATACGACTTTGCAGCCTTGCACACTCCCGGTCCTGACCCCAGGCCCTGACCAAGTTATCGTAGAGGTTGCAGGTTGCGGTGTCTGCCATACCGACCTCGCCTTTACGTTCGACGGGGTTCCCACGCGTCACGCCCTGCCCTTGGTCCTTGGCCATGAGATCTCGGGGAGAGTCGTCGCCGCGGGCGAAAATGCATCTTCCTGGCTCGGACGACCGGTGATTGTCCCCGCGGTAATCCCGTGCGGATCGTGCCCGGCATGCCGGGCGGGTCAGCCGACAATCTGTCGTCAGCAGTTCATGCCGGGCAATGACGGCGATGGCGGTTTTGCCACCCATGTTCTGGTGCCGTCTCGCGGGCTATGTACTGTGCCCGAAATTCTGCCACCTGGGCTCACGCTGGAGATGTTGTCGGTCGTTGCGGATGCGGTGACCACGCCTTATGAAGCGATCCGCAGGGCCGAACTGGGGTCGCAGGACGTGGCTGTAATCGTGGGCGTCGGTGGCATAGGCGGATTCGCAGTGCAAATTGCGGCCGCGCGGGGTGCCGCAGTGGCTGCCATTGACATCGACAGCGAACGACTGGAACTGGCCGGCCGGCACGGCGCTGGACTCCTGCTGGATGCCAGCTCGACCGACCTCAAGGGTTTGAAAGCCGCTATTCGCGCATTCGTCCGTGCATCCGGGCGCGTTGCGATGGGCTTGAAGATTTTCGAAATGAGCGGCACGCCGGCCGGACAAGCCACTGCGTTTGGACTGCTGGATCACGGTGCCTATCTTGCAGTCGTCGGTTTCACGCCCAAACCTGTCGAGATTCGGCTATCCAATCTCATGGCGTTCGACGCAATCGCACGGGGAAACTGGGGTTGCCCGCCGGACCAGTATCCTGCTGCGCTGAGGCTCATACTGGATGGCAAGGTCGTCCTCACTCCGTTTGTCGAACTCCATCCACTGGAGGAAGCGCCCGCGATTTTCGAGGCCGTCAGGGGGCACGCGATCCGACGGCGAGTTATTTTGCAGCCGAACCAAAACCAGGGAGCGCACAGACCATGAAGAATCACAATTTAGTTGAGGCCATTTCTCCGCGCGAGATACTCGTTGAGTCGAGACCTGCCCGCGATCGGCTCGGCAAGGCCGTGGACGGTCTGCACAATGTGTGGATCACACTCAACAACCCAAATGAACTCAATAGCTATACCACTTCCATGGCCAAGGAAGTGATTCTGGCGCTGCGGGAGGCGAGCAACGATCGCGCGGCAGTGGCCGTAGTCCTGACCGGAGCGGGCACGCGCGCATTCTGTAGCGGTGGAAACACCCGGGAATATGCGGAGCAGTATGCAGGGGCGCCCGGTGAATACCGACAGTACATGCGTCTTTTCAACGACATGGTTTCCACCCTTCTCCAGTGCGACAAGCCTGTGATCTGCCGCGTCAATGGCATACGCGTAGGCGGTGGCCAGGAGATCGGAATGGCTTGCGATTTCTCGATCGCGAGCGATCTCGCTCTTTTCAGTCAGGCCGGACCGAAGCACGGCTCCGCTCCCGACGGCGGCAGCACGGACTTTCTTCCGGTCTTGGTGGGCATCGAGCGAGCCATGTACAGCGGGACCCTTTGCGAAACGTGGAGCGCCCACCGTTTCTACTGGCTCGGCGGACTTACCCAAATTGTTCCCGCGTTGAAAGTCGAGGGACGTTGGGTGGCGAATCCTCTGGTCGTGACCGACCGCGTTTTGGACGAGTATGGCAGGTTGGTGATGGGGGAGTGGAAAAGCGGACAAGCACGTGAAGACGGGAAAGCCCTGCTGGCGAAAGGTACTACGGATCTTTCCTTGCTCGATGAGGCCGTCGAGCAGATGTGCACAAAGCTTCTCTATACGATGCCTGACTGTCTCATCAAGACGATCGAAAGTCTTCGCAAGCACAAACTCGTGCATTGGGATAAGAACCGCGAAACCAATCGCGCTTGGCTCTCCCTGAACATGATGACGGAAGCCAACGCAGGTTTCCGGGCCTTTCACTACGGAAACAAGGAAGAACGCGAAGTGAATTTCATTCGTCTTCGGCAGCGGCTTGCCGAAGGCGCGCGCTGGAGCGAAGAACTTGTCCAGGAGATCGCCCCGTGGGTGACAGAGCCTTCTAAGGCGGCACGAGGATTCACTCCATGACAAGCGAGTATCGAACCATCGAAAGCGAGTTCGAGAGGGAAGTGGCCAGAATCACGCTGAATCAGCCACCTCTCAACATCATGGACATTGCGATGCTGGGAGAGTTGCAGAGCGCTCTGGCGCGCGTCCATTCTGAGAAGCTGGCCAAGGTTCTCGTCATCGACCATAAGGGAAAGGCCTTCTCGGCCGGAGTGTCCATTCAGGAACATACGCCCGCAAAAGTTTCGGAGATGATCGAGAAGTTTCACGGTATCTTCCGCCTGCTCAACTCCCTCGCCCTGCCGACACTCGCTCTTGTGGATGGAATGGCACTGGGAGGCGGTTGCGAGCTGGCTACTTTTTGCGACATCGTCATTGCTTCGGATCGGGCGACGTTCGGGCAGCCAGAGATCAAGGTAGGGGTCTTTCCACCGGTGGCCGCGGTCATTTTTCCACACCTGGTGGGCCGAAACCGGGCGCTGGAATTGCTGTTGAGCGGAGAAGTCATCGAAGCTGCTGAAGCAAAGGCGATCGGTCTTATTAACAGGGTCTTTCCGGCCGACGGTTTCCACGAGAAGGCAGACAACTTCGTCGAAAAGCTCACCTCGCTTAGCTGCCCCGTGCTGAAGTTGACCAAGCGGGCCGTGGACCGGGCTCTCTACGCCACTGTGAGCGACGCTCTCCGTTCGGTCGAGGACCTCTATCTTGGCGAACTAATGCAGACCGCAGACGCGCACGAGGGCCTGAACGCTTATCTGGAAAAGCGCAAGCCCGTCTGGAAAAACAGGTAGCGCTGGGGCTCGCGCAATCGTTGCGCGGTCTAGGATCAAGCGCTCGGCGCCACCCCTAGACAGTTCTTTCCCGTTCCTGCACGCTGAGGATTGGCGCAGCTTGAACCTCTGTAGTTTTCCCGTCGAGCGAATCGAGCCGCGGTGCCATGGGGACCAACTGGATGGCCGGCGGCATGCCCTTGGGGTTGAGCGTGTGAATCTTTCCGCCGCCCGAGTTCACAGAGGTCTTAGCTTTTGCTGGCCCAGCCAGAGCGGGAGAACCAGCCAAGACAGCCGGAGAAACACCCAGTAGCGACAGCAGTTTGCGCCAATTGATTTTCATTGGCCGCTCCTAGTTGTGCGATCAGTGCACCTCGCGCGGCGGCAGTAGCCGGCAAGCTGCACCAGTATGGAGACCGTTCCTACGGCATTTCGGTTACGGTGGGGTGAAGGCTGGTGGCCTGTTGGAGCGCGCGGTTCAGCATTACACAAATGCGCGGTTTGCCGTTGACCATGCAGGTGATATTGCCCCTGGATCGCCTCCCACAGCGTTTGGCCCGTATCGACGTCGAAGGCGCGAAATCGGCGGCTCATGCCCCCGTGAGAAACCAGGCCGCCTGCGGTAATGAGCATGCGCCTTTCCGGGAGCGCGGCCGAGGGCAAATCTCTCCTTGTTCGGGCCACCGGACGAATCGGTTTGTAACACAGAATTCACATTCAAGTCACAGGACATTCATTGTAAATGCTTTAAGGTCCGCGTGTCCGTAAGTCTTGCTGCAGCGGCATCGGAAAAACTTCACCAGGGTGGGTCTCCGAAGCGGCGAGTCGGGCATCGCGTCGTGAGCAGGAGAAGGGGCGTAGGTTTCTACGGTGTCATCTCAGCCCCTTTTGTGGACGCCGGCGGTTCAGAATCAATTCAAGGAGGAATGAATGCGAGCACTTGCTACGTGTATTGTTGCCCTGTGCTTGGCTGCGTCGCCCATGCTGGCGAGAGCGGCTGGGCCGGATGAAAACGACAATCGGGGAGGAGGGGGACCAACGACTCAACCAGCTGCGGGATCGAAGGCCGATCCGGCACCATCGGCGTCACCATCGAGCGCAGAGCTGGAAAATGAACTGCGGGAGGTGCGTGAACTTCTGGAGGCTCAGACCAGGGAGATTGCCGAGCAGCAGCAGCGAATGGAGTTGCTGGAAGAGGAACTCCGCGCCGCGAAGGGGGCTGGCGCCCTAGACCCTGCGGAACCCTCGGCGAGTGCCTCGCCAGTCAATGCCGCGGTTACAGAGAACGGGGGCGCCCAGGCCGAAAACCCCGAGGAGCCGCTTTCGATCCATTTCAAGGGAATTACCCTCACACCGGGGGGCTTCGCGGCGGCAGAAACGGTGTGGCGGCAAAAGGCCTTGGCTTCCGACGTGAACACGCCGTTCAACTCTGTTCCGTACAATGGATCGTCGAACGCACACATTTCCGAATTTCAGGCAAGCGGCCGCCAGTCGCGCATTGCCATGCTCATGCAAGGCCAACTCAGCAGCGTGAAGATCGGCAGCTACTATGAAGCTGACTTTCTTTCTGCCGGGACGACATCGAATTCCAATCAAAGCAACAGCTACACGTTTCGGCAGCGGCAGTTCTGGGCACAAGCCGCGTTCAACAGTGGCTGGACGTTCACAGGCGGACAGCAGTGGAGCTTGATTACCGAGACGACTCACGGCATGGACAACCGCACCGAGGCCTTGCCGATGACCATCGATGCGCAGTACAACGTCGGTTTTAGCTGGGCGCGCCAGTTCGGCGCTCGGCTGACCTATGACATTAGCAACAAGGTCTGGTTGGGATTCGCGGTAGAAGAATCTCAGCCCACCCTGACCGTGCACGGAAATCCGACCGCGCAGGCTGCCGGCACCACAGTCTGCGTGCCTCCGGCGGCGCCCGCCCCTCTCTCATGCGCCACGACCGCGACCGTCAACCTCAACCCCACCTACAACAACTTCCTGTTGGGTGCATTCGGCGCCAGCGGTGGCCTCTACAATCCGGCGAACAACTATGGCTATAACTACGCCCCGGATTTCGTGCTGAAGGCGGTTTTTGAGCCAGGCTTCGGCCACTACGAGGTGTTTGGTCTGCTCTCGTCCTTCCACGACCGCATCTTCCCTTGCATTCCGATAACCGGTGCGGCGGTTCCGGCTGGCTGCCCCTCGACCACTTCCGGCCTGAACGCGTCGAACAACGCAGCAGAGGGAGGCGGCGTCGGTGCGAACGCTCGCTGGAACCTTTTCGCGAAAAAGGTTGATTTGGGTGCTCATTTCTTCGGCGGCGCAGGCATTGGGCGCTACGGCTCAGGCCAATTGTCAGACTTAACGGTTCGTCCCAACGGATCGCTGGTTCCTATTCACAACTTCCAGGCTCTCGGCACCTTCCAGCTCCATCCCACCGCAAAACTGGACATCTACACGAACGTCGGCGGAGAGTTCGAAGAACGCACTGCCTACGTGAAATCTAACTCTGGCGTGTTTTCACCTTGTGTGGAGGCTAAAAGCGGTTCAGGCATTTGCAACGAGGGGTATGGCTACGAAGCCCTGAATAACTCCGGCTGCTGGACGGAAACCCTGCCCGTCACCGGGCCGGCTACCAACACCAACCTAGGCGTTCCCACCGGCATCGGCGGGACGACCGGTTTCGTCCCGGGACCGCTCGGCAACTGCACCGGCGACACACGCAATCTGATTGAGGGAACGCTCGGGTTCTGGTATCGCTTCTACAAGGGCCCGCGGGGAACCTTCCAGTACGGGATGCAGTATTCCAACTGGGTGCGCAACTCGTGGCGCGGAGTGGGAAGCACTACGATCCCGATCGCAGCCAGTGGTCAACCCCACGCCGACAATAACATGGTGTTGAGTTCGTTCCGCTACTACCTGCCATAGATGGTCTGACAACTGGAACCGAGGGGCGGGACACCCGCCCCTCCGTTTCCTAAGCGGCCTTCCCCGTGTTGCTCGTGACGGAATCTCCCGCTTGGTTGCCCCTTTCTTTCTCTCGCTCGGCAGTGCTCGAGCGCCTCTGGTGAAGAGAATCCAATCGCATCTACTTTTCTTATCAATCCGTGTTAAATGGCCTAGCCCAGCGATCCGCAAGCGGCAGCACAGTTTCCGAACCCCACACAGGCTGGAGGATCCCGATGGTCCGTTGCGGAGTAGGCTTGCGCGGGCGAACGCACCAGATTAAGGGACCGAGTGTCGAGCGGCTCGCAGTCTTGAGCGACGGCATATTCGCGGTAGCGATGAGCTTCTCGTTTTGGTGTTCCCGCCGCAGAGGCCGATCGCAGCGGGAAATCCGGTTTACAC
This sequence comes from Candidatus Acidiferrales bacterium, assembly GCA_030037525.1. Lineage (GTDB taxonomy): Bacteria > Acidobacteriota > Terriglobia > Acidiferrales > UBA7541 > Palsa-295. The sequence goes on from JASHRC010000275.1 coordinate 24,630, forward strand.
GTCAGAGCAGTAAAGGTAGGATGTCGGATTCGCGATCAGAATCCTTTTCGATCATAAAGAGGACGGATTGTCGCGCCCTGCGCCTGGTTCGAGCCTTTACCTTTCTGTGGTAATAGCGATCGGGGTGGCCGCTCTGGGGCTGGCCATTTTAGAAAGAGCGTTGTCCGCCGAGGCGATGAGCGCTGCCGAGGAAGAGAGCTCGGGAGCTTTTACTCCCGCCCATCCCACCCTCTACGATGCGGTTCGCGAATTTTTCGAGATCCGCTCGAAACCAGTCCAGCCGATTGCTTATACGCACAAAGTGCATCTGGCCAATGGCATGCAATGCACCGATTGTCATGTAGGTGTTGACCAGGGACCCGATGCCAGAATCCCCAGCGTCAATTTCTGCATGACCTGCCACCAGGTCATTGCCACCCAACAGCCGGAAATCAAGAAACTGGCGGCCTATAAGGCGCGAGGCGAAGACGTTCCCTGGCAACGCGTTTACGGCTTTGAACGCTCGGCGCACGTGAAGTTCAATCATGCGCCGCACATTCGCGCTGGAGTAGATTGTTCGGTTTGCCACGGCGATATGAGGCAGCAGACGGTGGCGGAACGAAAAGTGGATCACACCATGGGGTTTTGCGTCAGTTGTCATCAGCAAAAAAACGCCTCGGTGGATTGCGTGACTTGTCATTTCTGACGGGTGGTTGGGCGGCGCCCGGAATCGCTTTCGAGGATCTATGCAGCGTCGTGATTTCCTGAAAATCTCGGCAGTGGCGGGAGCGACAGCAGCACTGGAAGGTTGCGGTAATCCGGATCATCAGCTGATCCGCTTTGTGCCGGAAGAAGATTTGATTCCGGGCATCGCCACTTGGAAGCCGAGTATCTGCACGCTGTGCCCGGCGGGCTGCGGTTTGCTGGTGCGCGTGATGCAAGGGGAAGCGGAGGTGGTGCGCGAGGGACGACTCGGTCTGCTGAAGATGGGGCTGGCGAAAAAGCTGGAGGGTAATCCCGCGCACCCCATCAATCAAGGAAAACTCTGCCCGCGCGGCCAGGCAGGACTGCAGGTCACCTACCATCCGGATCGGATCCAAGGGCCGCTGGCCCGCGTCGGGCCGCGTGGCTCGGGCCAGTTTCGAGAAATGACCTGGGAGAGTGCCACCAGGCAGCTGGCGTCCCAGCTCGCGGATCTGCAAGAGAGCGGTCAGGAGGGCAGTCTGGCACTCATCACCTCTCCGCTTCGCGGGCAGAAGAGGGCGATTTTGGACGCATTCGCAAACCATTTCAAGAAATCGCTCCCCGTGGAACTGGCGTTTTTTGACGACAGCACGATCCGTGCGGCGAATCTAGCGAGCTTCGGCCATGCCCTGCCCCTCACCCTGGACCTGGGCCAGTCAAACTACGTGGTCTCATTCGGCGCAGATTTTCTCGGCACCTGGAACTCTCCGGTGGCGCAGGCCATCGGGTTCGGCCGCATGCGCACAGGCCGTCCGGGCGAGCGCGCCAAATTTGTGCAATTCGAGCAGCGCATCTCGCAAACCGGAGCGAGCGCAGATGAGTGGATTCCCGTTCAGCCTGGGACCGAAGGTGCGGTCGCTCTGGGGCTCGCCCACGTCATGTTGGCGGAAAATCTGCGGCCGGCTGCTGGTGCAGGCCACGCCGGCTTGCTCCTCGAGGGGTGGTCGGAGGGGCTTCCCGACTACGCGCCCGAAAAAATCGCCGCACAAACCGGCGTGAAGGCCGAAACGATCGTCCGCATCGCGCGGGAAGCTGCCGCGCACGACCCCGCCGTGGCCATACTCGGTGGCGCCGCTGCCGCGCATACCAACGGGCTCGTTGGCGCGCTTGCGGCGAACGCGCTCAACGCCCTTCTCGGCAGTGTGGGCAAGCCCGGCGGAATTCTGTTCCCTCCCTTACTGGCCGCGAAGGAGTCCGGGATTTCGCTTGAGATCTTGGCCTCCCAGATCAATTCCCGCGCAGCCGCCGCAAAAGTTCTCCTGGTCTATAACGCAGATCCCGTGTTCTCGGCTCCGGCGGCGTGGGGCGTGCGGGCCGCTCTCGATAAGATTCCCTTTATTGCCAGCTTCAGCAGTTTCCTGGATGAGACGACCATGCTTGCCGATCTGATCCTGCCCGATCATTCGCCGCTGGAGTCGTGGCTGGACGATGCGCCGCCTTCCGGCTCGGCGAGAACGATTCGGAGCGTGGCGCCGCCCGCCATGCATCCGCTTCACAACACACGCTCGATGCCGGACGTTCTTTTGGACCTGGCGCACCAGCTGGGCGGCGATCTCGCCAGCACATTGCCCTGGAAAACATACGACGAGGCGATCGAGGCCTCCTTTGCCGCGCTTTACAAAGAGAAGGGAACCAAGATCGCCAAGGACGCCGACGAGTTCTGGCAGAAAGCGCAGGATCAGGGCGGCTGGTGGAGCACAGAGCCGGAAAGCGTTCCGGCCTCTCCGGCCGGCGCACCCAGTGGTGTCGTCAAACCGCGAGCGCCCGAGTTCGCGGGCGACCCGAACGACTACCCATTCCACTTTTTGCCTTTTGCGTCCCAGCTTCTCTACGACGGCTCACTGGCCCACCTGCCCTGGATGCAGGAAGCGCCCGATCCTCTTTCGACCGTCATGTGGGGCACCTGGGTCGAGGTCAATCCGCGCACGGCTCGGAAGCTGTCACTCCAGCCAGGAGACCTGGTGGAGGTCACGTCGCCCCACGGCAAGCTCGAAGCGCCGGCGCTCGTCAATCCCGGCATTGCGCCGGATGTGATCGCCATGCCCGTTGGGCAAGGGCATCAGAATTTCACGCGCTATGCCAGTGGCCGGGGCGCGAACCCCATTTCCATCTTGTCGCCGCTCACGGTGGAGGGCACCCAGTCGCTGGCTTGGGCGGCCACGCGCGTGAAGCTTTCCGTGGTGGGCCGCGGGAAGTTGATTTTATTCGGTGGCAGTTTGACCGAAGTTTCACCGGAGCTCGAACACCGGTAGGGAAGGTCCGAGGACATGGCTCACCGCTGGGGGATGGTAATTGATCTGGACCGATGCACGGGCTGCGAAGCCTGCGTCGTGGCTTGTCGTGCGGAGAACAACATTGCCACCGTGGGCGAGGAGCAAGCCGGCCTCAGCCGTGCGAAGCATTGGATTCGGGTCGAACGCTATTACGAAGGCGAGTTTCCCGACGTGAAAGTGAAATTCCAACCGGTTCTTTGCCAGCAGTGCGACGCCGCGCCGTGCGAAACGGTTTGTCCCACGTTTGCGAGCTACCACACGGGCGAAGGGTTGAATGGACAGATTTACAACCGCTGTATCGGCACGCGCTATTGTGCGAACGCTTGCCCTTACGAGGTGCGCTTTTTCAATTTCTTCAATCCCGTCTGGGACAAGCCGCTCCATTTGCAGCTGAATCCCGACGTGTCGGTGCGCACCGTGGGCGTCATGGAAAAGTGCACGTTCTGCGTGCAACGGATCAAAGCGGGAGAAATTCAGGCGGAGGCCGAAAAGCGCGAGCTGAAGGATGGGGAAATCCGGCCGGCGTGCGTGCAGTCGTGTCCGCCGGAGGCCATGGTTTTCGGCGATCTCAACGATGCAGAAAGCCGAGCCTCGCGGCTGGCGAATTCTCGCCGTCGAACGAAGCTGCTGGCCGAGCTCGGTACGCGGCCCAAGGTAACCTACCTCCAGCGGGATTCCTGGCATGGCGACGAAAACGCCTGAGCAAATCAACGACGATCTGCTGCGCCCGCTCTCGGGAATCTCCGGACGCTACGCGCTCTCCGCCGCATTGCTGGCCGGCGTGGCTGTGGCGGCGTTCTGCGCATTTTTCTATCAAGCCTATACGGGGTTGGGCGTGTCCGGGCTGCGGTGGCCTGTTTTTTGGGGCTTCTATATCACCAATTTCGTTTTCTGGATTGGGCTGAGCCATGCTGGCACGCTGATTTCCGCCATCCTGCGGCTCTCCAACGCTACCTGGCGGCGACCCGTGACGCGCTGCGCCGAAGTCATCACGGTTTTTGCGCTGTCGATTGGCGCCATGTTTCCGATCATCCATTTGGGGCGTCCCTGGTTGGCTTTTTGGCTCTTCCCCTACCCCAGTGAGCGCCGTATCTGGCCCAACATCCACTCGCCGTTGCTCTGGGATTTTTTTGCCATTAACACCTACTTGATCGCCAGCGTCACGTTCCTGCTTCTCCCGATCATCCCCGATATGGCTTTGGTCCGGGATCGGGCTGCGGGTTTAAGGAAGAAGATCTACCGAGCGCTGGCACTGGGCTGGACCGGCACACCCAAACAGTGGCACCGCCTGGAAACCGCCATGCACGTCATGGCCATTGTCGTGATTCCCGTGGCTGTTTCGGTTCACAGTATTGTTTCCTGGGATTTCGCGATGGCGCCCGTACCGATGTGGCATTCGACGATTTTTGCTCCCTATTTTGTCTGCGGCGCGATTTTCAGCGGGATTGCGGCGCTGCTCCTGGCCATGGCTCTGTTGCGAAAATTCTTGCATCTCGAGGAATATCTGCTCCCGATTCATTTCGAGAATTTGGGGAAGCTTCTCCTGGTGATGAGTGTGCTGTGGTTCTATTTCATTTTCGCCGAACGCTTGACCACTTGGTACGGAAACAGCGTGGGAGAGATGCCCGTTTTTTGGGCCACCCAGCACGGCTCCTACGCGCCGCTTTTCTGGACGATGATGTTCTGCAACTTCCTGATCCCGGTTCCCATCCTGGCCATCCGGAAGCTTCGATCGATCACCGGCACGGCGATCGCTTCCTTCACGATCGTTATCGGAATGTGGCTGGAACGTTTCCTGATCATCGTACCGTCTCTCTCCCATAAGTACCTGACTTACAGCTGGGGTACCTATCGTCCCACCTGGGTAGAAATCACCATAACGGCCGGCACATTTTCAGGCCTGGCGCTTCTGTACATGATTTTTTCCAAGGTCGTTCCGATCATTTCCATCTGGGAGCTAAAGGTGGGCTTGCGCCAAGTGCCGCACAGCGCGCGAATCATCGTCGAACCGAAAGAAGTAGGAGCGGACTGATATGCCGATTCCGCCGGCGATCTATGGCCTGTTTCCGGACCCCGATTCCGCGGAGCGGGGCATGAACGCTTTGAACCGCGCTGGAATTAGCCCCCGGCGCATTGTGGTGATGTCCGCGGAACCGTTCGACGGGTATTCCTTCACGCAGATGGACGAGCGGACGCCGATGCCGTGGCTTGCGCCGATGGGAGGGTTGGTGGGCGGCATACTGGGCTTCCTGCTGGCGCGGCTGACCCAGGAAGCCTATCCCTATCCGCTCATCACGGGTGGCATGCCGCTTCTGGCTGCCTGGCCCACCGGTATCATCACCTATGAGTGCACCATGCTGGGAGCTGTTCTGGCGACGGTTGCGACCTTGCTGATCTCGACGAAACTGCCGAATTGGAAGCCCAAGCTGTACGACCCCGAGGTTTCCCACGGCAAGATTCTCATCGGCGTGCTCGACCCTTCCGATGCTGCCCGCCCTGAGATTGAAAACCGCCTGCGCGGGGCGGGAGCCGAAAAAGTCAAGATCATCGGCGTTTCCCCTGCCAGTTAGATTCGCGCGCGTGTGCCATTCACCTGCGGCAGCGCTTACCTGTTGGTTAGCGTTCAGATAGGCGTGAATTCGCCGGAAACGACCATCTTTTCACTGAGGGCGCGGGCCTGCTGGAACTGGTTCCTGGTTTCCACAGGGGTGTCCGTCGGCAATTCGTTGAGGATGCGGGCGAGCTCCTGGTCGAAGATCTGGGTGATTCGTTCGGGTGTGTGGGAAACGGGCTGGCCGTTCTCATCCACGATTCGGACCGCGTCGCGATGGCGGACCCGTTGGCCGATCATCAGCCGGTAGATGCGATCGGTAGCAAGATCCTCCATGTAGCCATCCAGGAGACTTGCGCCCTGGCCCGCGAGCACGCCCTGCCGGTAGCGAATCACCGTACGAATTGCCGCACGCGTCCCCGCAAGCGTCCGTTTGCCAACGCCCACCGGGATCGGTCGCAGATCGGGTGTGGGTTCCGCGTGGGCCGGCCGCGCTTTCAATTGGTTGGGGAAAGGAAACTGGTTTACGGCAATTTCATTTTGGTCGGGATGACCCGTCCACGCGCCATCCATCAGGCAGATCGCTTCGTTCTTCTTGTCCTTCTCAAGGACAGCAAGCGCACGCGCATTCAATTCGGGATCCTCGCGGCTAGGATAAAGCGCGGTCATTCCTCCGATGGCGAGCATCCCGTGCTTGTGGCAGATTTCCGGTATGCGATTGCGCAGGTTTTGAAAGAAGGCGACGTCGTGCGGAATCGTATTTCGATCCGGCAGGACCCAGCGCGGGTCGGGGAGGTTGAAATGGATCAGACTGGCCATATAATCCCATCTTCCCAGGTTCAACCCCAGTAGGTGTTCGCGCAGGTTGTAGGCGAACTCCTCCATCTGATAGGCGAGCGGATGGGATTCGACAAGTGCCATGCACTTGATAAAATCCCTTGGCCAACCCCTGGCCCGGCTGATGGCCTGGAAAAGGTCGCGCCACCAAAGCCCTTCTTCTGCCGACTCCGATTTGGGAATGTAGAAGGCCAGCGGATGCTTCAACTCGCCAGGGTCAGCTTGGAAAGCAACCAACGCCACATCGAAAAGCGACGCCGGCAGGATCCCCTCGCCCATCACTCCCGCTTGATGAATATGCAGCCCCCGGGGTCTGACAAAAATCGCCGAGCGACTGGGCTGGATCGAAACGGTACGGTTCCGTTTACGGTCGAAATAGCTAAGCTCGCCGCGCAGCGCCGCCAGCACATTTGCGATGCCTTGCGAGACATGCGTCCAAGTGTTGGCCACAGAATCTTCAAGATCCAGCATCACGCCTGGCGCACCTGAATTCAGCATCTTGACGGACAACTCTCGGTCGTCGGCGGGCCCCGTCATTTGGTTGCGCTGATCCACGCACCAGTCAGGCAGTTCGATTTGCCACCCTTGAAGCGTCGCCCGAGAGGGAGGTAGGTAGTCCGGAAGCTTTCCCTGGTGCGCTGCCGCGAGCGCCACCGCGCGTTTGTGGACGAGCTCACCCTGCCACGGCGTGAAGGTCTGATCGAGAGGGCGCAAGAAATCGGCGAACCCTTTGGGCAGATCCCGCACCGGATCGAAACCCGCTGGTGTTGTGTTCATGGGCTGAAGGGTTTCGCGCGGGATCCTGCGTGCGTTCATATCCCTGGCCTTTCCGGTCGCCCTGTACTGGGCAAGTGCATATTCTCTAGCAAGAAGTGAGCATCCATGCTGTGATAGCAGTCACGAAATGGCAAGGCTTTTGACCTGCGTAAACTCTCGAAAAAAAAAAAGGGACACGACATGCTGACGTATCGAAGGCGCATTCAAATCGAATGGGGAGACTGTGACGCAGCAGGAACGGTCTTTTTTCCGCGCTATTTCGAGTACGGCGATGCCTGCACCAATGCGTTGTTCGGCAAGGCCGGGTTGTTCAAGCGCACCATGCTGAAAACGTACAACATTCCTGGTCTGCCGATTGTTGACGTGCGCGCGCGGTTTATCATCCCTTCGGACTTCGGAGATGAGGTGGTGTACGAAACCAGCATTACCGAGTGGGGGCGCAGCAGTTTCATGGTTCGTCACCAGGTGTATAGACCCGATGGAAGTCTTAGCCTTGAGATTTTCGAGAAGCGCGCATGGGTAAAGCGGATCAGCGAGGATCCCGTGAAATTTCAAAGCGAACCCATTCCCGATGAGGTGAGGAAGCGATTTACCGATGATTCTGCTGTGTAACCGATCGGGCATCGGCCTCGACCTTTCGGCAGCTCCTCAGGGCCCGGGCTATTATCCAAAAACGTAGGATTCTGGCTCTTTGATTCCACCCAGCTTCTGCAAACGTTGGTAAGCGAGCAATGCAGCACCGAGCGCAGCGACCGTATCGGGTTCCTCGCTGACGTTCACCGGACGATGGATGGTCTGTTTCAGAGCTTCTACCATTCCGCTCTGGCGGGCCACACCACCAACAAAAGTGACTTCGTCTTCCAGGCCAACACGGGAAAGCAGCGCTTTCGAGCGAGAGGCCAGTGAATTGTGGATACCGCGGATGATGTTCTCAACCGTTTGGCCGTCGCTGACGTGGTTAATGATCTCCGATTCCGCCAACACGGCGCAGACGCTGCTGATCGTGGTGGGTTTATCTGCGCCCATCGATAATTCGCCAAGCTGAGTGAGGGGAATCTCCAGATAGTGCGCTGCCCTTTCCAGGAACCCTCCCGAGCCGGCGGCGCACTTGTCATTGGACTTGAACTCTTTCACCTTACCCCCTTCGCGCAACCGGATGGCCCGTGTGCTCTGGCCGCCCACATCAAGCACGCAGGCCGTATTCGGAAATAAGAACTCCGCCCCCCGGGCCGCGCAGGTGATGTCGGTGATCTGGATGTCGCGGAAGGGCACGTTGTAGCGTCCCAAGCCCGTGGTGGCGACATATTTTACGTCCTCCTGGCGGCCACCGGCCTTCGCCAGCGCCTGCTCCATGGCTTCGCGGGCGACCGCGGGGAAATCGGGGCGCGTTTTGATTAGGGCGGTGCCGCAGACACGCCGTGAGTCGTCCAGTAGGACAGCTTTTGTGCTTCTGGATCCAATGTCGATTCCCGCCACATAAGCCATAGGTCACCTCGATAACCGAATTCAGGTCTGCTGCGCGGCACTCGGCTGCGATGATGCGGGGGCCTCCCGCCGGCCGACTTTTGCTGGCCCCGCGGAAGCCTCCCCTCCCAAGGCCCGCTCGAGCGCGAAGATGGCCGCGCCGATGGCGCCGATGAAGTGCGAATCGTCGCAAACGTTTACCGGCAATCCCAGTTTTTCTTCCAAAGCTTTTACCATCCCGATATTCCGAGATACACCGCCGGTGAAGGCGACCTCCGGCTCGATTCCGACACGGCGCACCAAGGCCACGGTGCGAGCGGCGATCGCACTATGGACGCCGCCCAGAATGTCCGGCACGGTTTTTCCCTCGGCCAGATACGACATGATGTCGGATTCAACGAAGACTGCGCAGACCGTGCTCAGGCGCACCGGCTTGGTCGCTTCCAGGGAAATGGGACCGATCTGATCCAGGCTAAGCCCGACGGTCTCTGCGGCGTTGGAGAGGAAGCGACCTGTGCCGGCCGCGCACTTGTCGTTCATGACGAAGTCCTTCACATCTCCCTGCTCTCCCACGCGGATGCCCTTGGCGTCCTGACCGCCCATGTCAATGACGGTTCGTGTTTGGGGGAACAGGAAATTCGCGCCACGGGCGTGACAGGAGATTTCGGTGATCTGGGCGTTTCCGAAATTTACTTTGTACCGGCCGTAGCCCGTGCCCACAACGTAGGCGATGCCCTCGGGTGGGACGCCGGCGGCGGAGGCCGCTTGCTTGAATGCACGCTCGGCTGCCATCGAGACATTCGCTCCCGTATTGATCAAAGCGCGGGCGACGATTTGGCGGTCCTCTGAAAGAATCACTGCTTTCGTTTGCGTTGATCCGACGTCTACTCCTGCTCCGTACGTCATGTTGCCTGCCTTTCCGTGTGTCCTTCTGCTCCTGCCACGAGCTGGACAGCTGACCTCAGCTTTTGACGACCATCCTCTGGTGCTCCAACGCTTCAAAGAATGCGTCCACGCGATTTCGCAATTGCGCCTCGGAGAAGTAACGCGGGTCTTCGATATCTGATTCGATCAGGAGCGTGGGGACGTTGAGTTGCTTGGTGAAATATTCCCTCATATCGCCCTGGCCGGCTGAAAACAGTCGGCAGCTCTTGACGGAATGAATGACCAGCGCGTCAGCGTTCCAATCCCGCACGTAGTCTTTGATCTGACGATAGCGTTGAAGGAAATTTCGATTCGTCAGATTCCACTGCAGCATGTGGCGAGCAATGCTCTCGATCGGTCGCTGTGGATCGTGCCGGAAACCGAACTCCCAGATGCCGCCGACGGTCGAATACGTAGAAGCGACCGCCACGGCGCCCCAGCGGCTGAACAGGTCGCGAAACTGTCGCAGGTAGGGCCAAGGCGGAGGGCCCTCCATCACCACACGAAACTTTTCCTCAGGAAGCGGGCCTTCGTGCCTGTCCGCCCTCTCCTTCATTTCCTTGTACGCTTGCTGAAAGAACCAGAGTCCGTCCTCGGTGCCGCGCAAGCAGTAGAGCGGAGCCATCATCATGACGGAATCGAAATACGCGTCGAACGGAGCCGGGCGTTGCTGGGTGAGCGTCTTGATGTCCGACCACAAGGCGCCTGTTTCCCCGGAGAGTTCGACGATATGCTGCAGTCTCTTGTAGTCCAGTTTCCGTCCGCTCATGCGTTCCAGAATTTCAATCAATTCTTCCAACTGCTTGACGACGTAATGGACATCGTCCTCGCTGGGCTCATCGGCGTTGGTCCGGAAGAATGGGACGTCCAGGTTATAAATGGGGGCTTTGGAATACTCCCTCAAGTGCTCGAACCATTGCAGGTACACATTGCAGCCGACGTAATTGCAAAGAATCAGGTCCGGTTCGGGGATGGTTGCGAAGGGAGTCTTGCGGCCGGCAAAGTACATGCCCACGTCGGCCTTGACATATGCGCAGTTGTCGGTCGAGTAGCCCATCTCTTCGGCGGCCAAAATGAGAGGCAGCGATTGCTTCTTCACCGCGAGCTGCAGTGCGTTGACCTCGGGGTAGACCGGAATCATGTCAAAAGCCTCAATGAGCTCGACGGGGTTGCCGCTGATCAACATGTAGATGGCCTTCTCCCCCTGGTTTTCCGCCGCAGCGGTCAGCCGGGAGTAATAGCGGCCAATCATGTCCTTTTGAAGATTGTGGATCCGTCCCTGGTAATCCGTTTTTGCTGGACTTTGCGCCATAGCCAGGCTCCTTCGCCGATGAATTCCTCTATTTCAGTCGAACAACAGCGATTCCACGAATGTTTCTGCCTCCGAGCGAACGCGATCAAAACTCCAAGTTTTCTCCTCAAATTCCAATAGCAGGTGAGGAATCTTGGCCTCCTCGAGAGCCTTGCGGTAGAGGGCATAATCGAATAAAGCAGGTTCGCAAAACTTGGCAGCCTGGAACACCACTGCGTCTGCCTTCTTTTCTCGAGCCAGGCGGATCAAGTGTTCCGCCTTGGACTCCCGCGAATCGTGTTTGGTGCCGGAATAATAGGCGCGCTCGGAATAACTCTCGGCGAGCGCCGCCAGCGGATGGTCACCGATGGGCACATCTTCGGTGAACCATCTCCACCCCCGCAAAAAATCATCATCCAGGATGTAACAGCCGGCCTGCTCTAATGTTTCAATCAAACCGATCGGGGGTAGTTCGCAGAAAGAGCCTTCCAGAACAACCCGAATCCGGTCCTTGGGTTTGACGGGCCGTGTGGGAAGCTCTCGCAGGACTTGGTCGAGTAGGTTCAGGAAGTCTTCCGGAGCCATCAGCGTGCCAGCCCTGGTCAGCACGAATGACTCCGCAGCCGAAATCAAGTGGGGGGTTTCGGTTCTGATTCGGTAGATCACCCGCAATGCGCTTCGAACCTGGTTGTAGAGGCCGAGGCTGCGGTTCAAATCCTCGGTGGTAGGGGCATGGCCGGATCTTTGCTCGAGCCCGTCCAGAATCCGGCGGTACTCTCTCGCCAAATACTGTCGGGCCAGGGGGGACGCGAAGTTCTGAGGAAAGTGAATATATTCGACAAACAGATTCGGGAAATTTCGCTGGAACACGCTGGATAGATTTCTGGCCGGGTCGCAGATGGAGTGGAATAACAGTCCTTCCAGGAAATTAAGCCGGTTCGTCAGACCCAGTTCGAGCGTGCTCTTGACAATCGAGCAGACGAAGGACTGAAAACGGGAATCGGCAAAGGTGATCTCGATTTGATTGCCGGCGCCAATGACGCCCAGCGGCAACATGCCGGAGGCATGAATCAGTTCCACGGGGCAGTAGACCGGAAAGCAGCCGATGGCCTTTCGCCCCGGGTGTTGTTCGAGCCAGCGCTTGGCGACGGAAAACTCGGGATCCTGAGCCATGTCCCGACAGGAAGCAAAAATGGAATCCAGAAGTGAAACCTCTGGGATCAGTGTCGTAGCCACGTTTCCTCCTCAGTTAGGGCGCCCCAGCATTCCTGGTCGGAAGAGCAACACGCAAACTGGTTTCTTGCCCACGCCAGCCCGGCTTCGTTCGACGGTATGGTGGTGCGTACGACCATAAACCTCTTAGGCCCTCCCTTCAGGCCCGCCCGGCTGCCGTGCGCGCGGGCCTGAAGACGCGCGACGAGTGCGCCCAAGGCTTAGCGGCCATTAACTTGAGCATCGTCGAGATACTGATGGAGCGAAACGTTGCTACCGTATGGTCATCGAGTTCATCCAGAATGACCCGCAGCGCCGACTCGGGATCCGTAAGAGCCTTCAGACCGCCGCTGGCCCCCGAATCTGAGCCGACCGGTTCAAATACTTGAATCACATCCAGGAGCGTCAGCCGTTTTGGATTCGCGATGAGGCGGTAGCCTCCGCCGACACCGCGTGCTCCATCGACGATGCCTGCGCGACCCAAATCTCGCAGCACCTTTGCCAGATGGTGGACGGAAATCCCATACTTCGCTGCGATTTCAACACCCGACAGCTGCCGGGTTGGATTGGCCGCGAGTTCCAGCACTGCAAACAGTGCGAACGAGCTTGCCTTCTGTAGTTTCACCGGTCCTGTTTCCTATCCGTTTCGATCGAGCGCCATTTCCAGTTCAATGAACGGCCCCGCCATCATTCCCTGGCTCCGAAAGAAAGAAAGCACGAGGTGATTATCTCGAGCCATGATCGTACGCACTTTCGTTACTCCGGCACGCCGGAATCGATCACACAGCGCGCTGAAGAGGTCCGTGCCGATCCCTTGCAGCCGCGTTTTCGGCCGCACCTCGATGGCAAAGACCCAGCCACAGGGCGGTTCACCGAATTCCCAAGCGCGTATTTCTCCCACAATGAATCCCTGGATCTGGTTCTGCTCTTCAGCGACCAACACGTATCGAGACCGTCCTCCACCGGACGCCAAAAGGTGGGTCCAATATTTCCGTTTCGCCACGCCCGAAACTTCTTCGTCGATTCGAGTGAGCTCGGCCAGATCCGACCCCGTCGCCGGCCGTATGCGGATGGCCTCGCTCGTCCTCGGTTCGGCCAGAGGCTTCATGGTTGAGATGGCTGTCATCATTTCGCCTAATTTCACGCCGCTACCACGGATGATCCTGCATTCGGCTGGTGGCTCCACGGCCTAAAGACACATGGTTGTGGTAAAGTTTCCAAGAACCGCTTTGTTGCAAAAAAACATCCGTTCCATAGCCTTCGCGTAACAAGTGTGCACCATTGAGTTTGGACCATCCGTCGGTGCGCCACTCGTAGACGACCGTCGCCACATCCCCGAAGACTCTCACTTTGCGCGGACCAAACTTGAGGCTGATCTCCTCTAAATTGTCGAAATATGCGGTCAGCATTTGCTTGGCCACCTCCCACCCGTAGTAGGCGCCGCGTGAGGTGAAAAGGACAAACCCGTCATTGTGCCAGTAATGGCTGAACAACTCTGCGAGATCCTTATTGCTCCATGCCTTTTCCATCGAATCCATGATGCGGAGCACTGCATCGACGTTCGGTCCGGCGACCTCTGGCTGTGCCGTTCGTTCCAGGGCAGAAGCTGCTGGTTTCATTTCCGTTTCTCCTGTCTAAGCCTGATGGCGGCTCTTACCGGAATTGTGCGAAAGATCACTCTCGAGCTCAACGGCTCGCGGAAAAAGTAGGTTGTTCTCCAAATGAATGTGCTCGTGCAAATCAGCGGTGAACGCCGGGAGAGCCTCATACAGGGCTCGGTAACTCACCGAGCCGTCTGGCGGCACGGTGTAGCCGTGGGTTATTTCGTGGATCTTCTCGAGAGCCTGGCCTGAAGCTTCGTGCTCCATAATCATGACGGCGACGGGGTTCTCGACGGTTCCGAACACGGCTTCTGGCGGCCGCCGTCTGGTGCGAGCAGCTTCCTCCATCTCTGCGATGTAGGGAAACAGCAGTTGCTCCTCTTTTCTCATGTGCTCCCGGAGTTCTTCAGAAAGACCTGCGAACAATGTCTCCAGGCGGGAGAGTTCAGGATGGTGGGCTCCGTGTGCGGTCACCACTTGGCCGATGAGCTCGGTGAGGCGAGTGATTTCCCTTTCTGCGAACCAGTGGTGTTTGTCTACGATGTACTGAGCAAGATCGGCCAGCGATCGATGGCGCCAATCAGTTTCCGGCGGGGAGTCACCACAGGCCAGCGCCGCCGTTACTTCACCGATCGAACGGTTCACCCGATGGCAAGCATCGGCAAGCGTCTGAGCGCCGCCACAGTAGTAATCAATCCCCAGGCGTTCGAAGACTCTGGCTCGCGCGGGATTCTCTAACACCAGGTCACGCAGTTGCGCCGCCGCGATGCCACCGGCAGAAGATGGGTTGGACATGAAGGCCTTAACCAGTATTATGGTACTACAATACCTATTTGCTGGCAAGCACGAATTTCACTGCGAGCGGTGCCCCCCTTCGGGGCGATCAGCGGAAGCCCTGGGGAACTCATCTCAGCAGCGCTCCAGAATCGTCGCAATTCCCTGTCCCACTCCGATGCACATGGTGCAGAGCGCGTAGCGTTCCCGCAAGCGCTCGAGCTGGTAGAGGGCCGCTGTGACCAGACGCGCCCCGCTGGCGCCCAGCGGATGCCCGATCGCGATCGCTCCTCCGTTCGGATTTACATGGTCGGCCGAATCCGGCAGGCCCAGCTCGCGCAAGACGGCCAGTGCTTGCGCCGCGAAGGCTTCGTTCAACTCAATGACCTGCATATCAGCCAGCGACAGGCCCGTTTGTGAGAGGACCTTGCGAGTCGCTGGGACCGGTCCCATCCCCATGATTCGCGGCTCGACGCCTGCGACCGCGGTGCTCACGATGCGGACGCGGCCTCTCAGACCGTAGCTTTCGGCTGCCCTTTCCGAGGCGAGCAGCAGTGCACAGGCACCGTCGTTGATCCCCGACGCGTTTCCGGCGGTGATCGTTCCGTTCGCTTTCACGATGGGCTGGAGCTTGGAAAGATTCTCAAAGGTGGTGTCGGGACGCGGATGCTCGTCGGTGTCGAACCGTTTGACCTCTCCTTTCTTCTGAGGGATCGAAACGGAGATCAGGTGGGACTTAAAAAAACCGTCCGCCTGCGCCTTGGCCCATCGCTGCTGGGTTCGTAAGGCGAATTGATCCTGATCGGAGCGCGCTACGCGGAAGTCCTCGGCTACGTTTTCCGCCGTTTCTGCCATGGAATCGATTCCGTACTTGCTCTTCATCCGCAGATTGACAAATCGCCATCCAATGGTTGTGTCGAAAATCTCAGCGGTTCGGCTGAACGGTTGATCCGCTTTTCCGATCACGAAAGGAGCCCGCGACATGCTCTCCACGCCGCCAGCGATGACCAGGTCCGCCTCGCCGCATTTGATGGCTCGCGCGGCCATTCCAATCGCGTCCATGCTCGAACCGCAAAGGCGATTCACCGTGGTGCCCGGAACCTGGGGCGGCAAACCGGCCAGCAAGGCAGCCATTCTGGCAACATTGCGGTTGTCCTCTCCGGCCTGGTTGGCACAGCCCAGAATCACGTCGTCGACGGATCCCCAATCGACCTGTGGATTGCGTTCCATCAAGGCGCGAATGGGAATGGCCGCAAGATCGTCGGTGCGGATCGACGAAAGCGCGCCGCCATAGCGCCCAAAAGGAGTCCGAACTGCATCGCAGATCACGGCGCTCGTCATGAACGGCCCCCCGGTGAATTTGCCGCCATCTCAAGCGAGAGCCCATCGGACGTCATGGTCTTTCCGGCCCAGACGAGTTGTTGGATTTTCGACGAGACCCGATAGCGTTCTCCCCCGTAGTGACTCGCAAGGTTCCGAAGCACTTTCTGGACGGCTGGGAGACCCAGCGTATCGGCCCAAGCCAGAGGGCCTTGCGGATAATTGACCCCTTTGCGCATTGCTGTATCGACATCCGCAGCCGTGGCGACGCCCTGATTGACGACGTCAGCGGCTTCGTTCGCGAGCATGCTCAGCGTTCGCATGACAACCATGCCTGGAACATCTTTGATCCGGGAGACGAGATAACCCGCAGATTGGAGTAGTCCAACGATCGAGCCGTAGGCGTCGTCGGTGCATCCGTCCGCCTTGGCGACCGCAATGCGCGTGGCCTTTCGATAGTCGAGCGCGAGGTCAACCGTCACCGAGTTCAGGCGCCCGGTTTCACTTGCGACTTGTGTGGCGGTGCGACCGTCGGTGACCGTAAGGATCGCGTCGTCGACTTCGATCCAATCGGGATCCTCTGGGAGGTGGTCTCTGGAAATGACGGCCACCTCGGAAGGGGCCAATCTCTCTGCCAACGCATGTGCGAGAGGGTTGGTAAGGCGAAGGGTGGCGCGCTTCGGTTTTCGGGCCGGCGGCTCTGTTTGCGGCTGCGGCTTTTCTGCGCTTTCGCCATACCGGTAGAATCCGCGTCCGGCCTTCCGACCGAGGTACCCGGCACGAACCATTTCTTGCTGGATGACAGAAGGCCGATAACGAGCGTCTCCAAAGTAGGCTTGGAACAGTGATTGGCTGACGGCCAGACCGATGTCGAGGCCGATGAGATCCATCAACTCGAATGGACCCATGGGGAACCCCCCGGCCTCCCGCATCACGGCATCCAGCGTGGCTGGATCCGCGGCTTGTTCGGCGAGCAGAACCAGGGCCTCTCCGTAATAAGCTCGAGCCACACGATTCACGATGAAACCGGGCGTTGATTTGGCGACAACGGCCCACTTGCCCCAAGCCGACGCCGTCGCCCGAGCGGCGGCGATCACTTGCGCATCGGTTGTCAGGCCGCCAATGATCTCGACCAGTTGCATCACCGGAGCCGGATTGAAGAAATGCATCCCGACCAGCCGCTCAGGCCGCTGGAGCGACGCTGCAATCGCGCTGATCGAGAGTGAAGACGTATTGGTCGCAAAAATGCAGTTCGCATCCACCACGTTTTCGAGCTCTCCGAACAACTGGCGCTTGGCTTCGAGTTCCTCCACGATCGCCTCGATGACGATGGCTGCTCCGCGAAGGTCTCCCAAGGTGGACGCAGCGCGAAGCCCCTCCCCCGCGCTCTGGGCCGAATCGCTGGAAATTTTACCTTTGGAAGCCAGCTTCTGGAAATTTTGGCGGATCCCTTGAATCGCAGTCGGTACAGCATCGGGCCGTGCATCATAGAGAATCACAGGATGCCCTCGACTGGCTGCGACCTGTGCGATGCCAGCTCCCATCGTTCCGCTGCCGACTACCGCGACGAGGCTCCCTGGTGGAATTGCGCTGGAGGTGATGACCATTTTCCCAACTGCTTCCGAGTTTTGAAACGGTCCCAGTCTGGGCAGTCGCACAAGAAACATCAGTGACGAGCGTCACAGCTTCCCAGGGGCCCCTCTCTCTAGTGTGCTTGGTACGTTCGCGCATTTGCTGTGGCGACGAAGCGGAGCAAAAGGAGGACGGGATGCCCGCCTTTCCTGGTGTGGACTACTTGGACTTCGACGGGGTGCTCCATGACGAAGAACTTCTGGCCCGTCAGACCGCGAGGCAATTCGTCGATCAGCAGTTTCTTCCCATTGTCGAGAAGCACTATCGAGAAGCTACGTTTCCCACAGAGCTCGTTCCGCAATTGGGCACACTTGGATTCTTCGGCTCGAATCTGAAGGGCTACGGTTGCGCCGAGATGTCCAACGTAGCCTACGGATTGGTAATGCAGGAGCTCGAGAGGGGAGATTCGGGACTTCGGAGCTTTGTGTCGGTGCAAAGCGCACTGGTCATGTACCCCATCTACGCCTATGGTTCGCCCGCACAGAAACAGAAATGGCTGCCGCGCTTGCAGAGCGGCGGAGCCGTTGGCTGCTTCGGACTCACCGAACCGCAGTTTGGCTCCAACCCCGGTGGGATGCTCACGCGTGCAGTTCGCCGCGGCGACCGCTACGTTCTGAACGGGGAGAAGATGTGGATCACCAATGGTTCGCTCGCCGACCTCGCGCTCGTGTGGGCCAGGTGCGAAGACGACCGGGTGCGGGGCTTTCTGGTGGAAAAAGGTACCAAGGGTTTCCGATCGCATGATGTGCACGGCAAGTGGTCCATGCGCGCTTCGGTGACTTCTGGGCTTTCCTTGAGCGATTGCGAGGTAGGGGCCGACAGTGTGCTTCCGGGCGTGGATGGTCTGCGTGGACCTCTCTCCTGCTTGACGCAGGCCCGCTATGGCATCGGGTGGGGAGCGATCGGTGCTGCGATGGCGTGCTACGACACTGCTTTGCGATATGCGAAATCGCGCAAGCAGTTCGCGAACAAACCCATCGCCTCGCATCAGCTCGTTCAGGATAAGCTGGCGTGGATGATCACCGAGATCTCCAAAGCGCAGTTGCTGGCGCTGCACGTCGGCCGATTGAAAGATAGCGATCGAATGCACCCCTCGCACGCGTCCATGCTCAAAATGAACAACGTGTGGATGGCACGGGAGACGGCGCGACTGGCTCGTGAACTATTGGGAGCAAACGGGATTGTAGAGGACTACTGCATCATGCGCCACATGAACAACCTCGAATCGGTATACACCTACGAGGGCACTCACGATATTCAGCGCCTCATCATCGGCGAGCGAATCACCGGCATCTCCGCCTATGTGTGAAGATGCGTTGGCTTTTGGCCGGGGCTCCCCCCTGGCTTGATGGCGAGGGCCCGCAGGACCTAGGACTCAGGGCATCAACTCGCCGCCCGCAACCACGATGCATTGCCCGGTTATCGACGCGGCGTTGTCTCTCGATAGCCAGGCGACTGTGTCCGCCACTTCGCTGGGCTGGATTAGCCGGCCCTGCGGATTTCGCGAGACCAAGCTAGAGATTGCTTCCTCCCGGGTACGGTGTGTCTTTTGCATGATGTTCTCTACGCTGTGAGTGGTCATGTCGGTCTCGGTATATCCTGGGCATACGGCATTGACCGTCACCCCAGTACGGACTGTCTCCATTGCCAAGGCACGCGTCAGGCCAATCAGGGCGTGCTTGGCGGCGCAGTACGCCGTAATGTAGGCATAGCCGGACAGGCCGGCAGTCGACGCAATATTAATGATCCGGCCCCAGTTGGACTCCAGCATTGCCGGAAGAACAGCCTGCGTGCAATACACGGCGGCCATGAGGTCCGTGTCGAGTAGTTTTCGCCAAAACGCGGTGTCCGACCTGAGAAAAGGCGAGGACACCGCCACGCCGGCGTTATTGACCAGGATCGTGGGCGGGCCCAGTGCGTCGGCGACCTTGGGTATCGCTTTCTGAACGGCCGCCTGGTCGGTGAGGTCGGCGGCCGCGATCGCTACTTTTACGCCGTGATTTTCACCGATGCGACTTGCTGTCGCTTCTAACGCTTCGGCATTGCGGCTGATCAGAGATACCGACGCGCCCAATTTTGCCAGGCTTTCGGCAATGGCTGCCCCGATACCTCGGCCTCCACCCGTTACTACGGCATGGTGGCGAGCCAACTCGAGTTCTCCGCCTGGTTCCATGGAAGCTGCCTCAATCTGGTTGATCCGATGCCTCCAGAACCTTGGCGGCAATGATCAGCTTGAGCACCTCGCTGGCGCCCTCGTAGATACGCAACGCGCGAATTTCTCGATACAGCCGCTCCACCGTGACGCCGCGAACGACGCCCAGTCCGCCATAGATCTGCACAGCTGCGTCAATCGCTTGCTGCGCGGCTTCGGTGGCAAAGAGCTTTGCCATAGAGGCTTCGCGTGTGACGCGCCCGCCTGCCACATCCTTGGTCCACGCCGAACGATAAATCAACAGGGCGGCAGCGTCGGTCGCGACGGCCATGTCGGCAAGCTTCTCCTGTGTTAATTGAAATTCGGCCTGCGTCCGGCCGAACATGTGCCGCTGCTTGGCGCGGTCGACTGCCTCATCCAGAGCACGACGCGCAAAACCCAGTGCGGCCGCACCGACCGTCGTGCGAAAGATGTCGAGTGTGGCCATGGCGATCTGGAAGCCTTGCCCCGGCCGGCCCAGAAGGCAGTCACTCGGAACACGGCAGCCAGACAAGCGGAGGGTACCCAAAGGATGGGGCGCGATCACTTCGATACGTTCTGAGGCGTCCAGTCCGGGACTGTTGGCATCCACGATGAACGCCGAGAGGCCTTTGTTTCCAGGTCCCTCTCCCGTACGCGCAAAAATCACGTAGAAGGCAGCCAGACCGGCGTTGGAGATCCAGGTCTTGACGCCGTCGAGCCGCCAAGAACCCCCGTCGAGTGTAGCCGTTGTGGAAAGGGCGCTGACGTCCGATCCTGCGTCGGGCTCCGAGAGAGCGAAGGCCGCCAGTCGAGTGCCGGCCGATACCGGCGGCAGAATAGCCTGTTTCTGCTTCTCAGTTCCGTACAGGCTAACCGGCGCGCTCCCCAGGCCCTGCATGGCCAATGCGAAGTCAGCTAACCCGGAAAACCGACCCATGATTTCACGAGCCAAACACAGGCTGCGAACATCGAGCTTCTCGCGCGCTCCCCCATAAGCGCGGGGGACGCATACCCGCAGCAATCCTGCTTTGCCCATCTCAGCGACGATGGTGCGGACAGACGCGTAGACAGCGTCGAGATTCCCCTCGGAGGTTTCCAGCAAGGGTGGAAGAACTTCCCTGGCCCAGCGCTCCGTCTCGCTGGCCAGAGTTCGGTGGCCTTCATCGAAGAACGGCCAAGCCAGGAAGCTCTTGTCCGCCATCAGTTGCCTTCGAAAACGGGCGTTTTCTTGTTTGCGAACGCCTGGTAGGCACGTTCAAAGTCTTGCGTCTGCATGCAAATTGCCTGGGCCTGGGCTTCGCCTTCGATGCATTCGTCGAGACCCTGGCTCCACTCTTGATACAGCATCGTCTTGGTCATTCCATGCGCGAAGGTAGGGCCGTCTGCCAGCGAGTTGGCCATGGCCGTGGCCTCTTCCAGCAATTTCTCCGGCTCCACGATGCGGTTGTAGAAACCAAAACGCTCGGCCTCCTCACCGTTCATGGCACGACCGGTATAGAGCAAGTCCGCAGCACGCGACAATCCGACCAACCGCGGAAGCAAGGTGCAAGCGCCCATATCCGCGGCGGCAAGTCCGACACGCACGAACAGGAACGCGACTTTGCTGCGCGCCGTGCCGAACCGCAAGTCCGAGGCGCAAGCGATCATGGCTCCGGCCCCAGCACAAACTCCGTCAATGGCGGAGATGATCGGCTGCGGGCAGGAGCGCATCGCCTTCACCAGATCGCCGGTCATGCGGGTGAACTTGAGCAGGTCAAGCATGTCCATCTGCACGAGCTTTCCAATAATGTCGTGAACATCACCGCCAGAGCAGAAATTTCCCCCTGCTCCGGTGAACACGACAACCTTGATATCGGTCGCGTCGACCAATGCGCGGAATAGGTCCCGGAGTTCTCCGTAGGATTCGAAGGTGATCGGATTTTTTCGCTCCGGGCGGTTGAGCGTAATCGTAGCGATCTTGCCGGAAACGGTCCAACCGAAGTGGCTGGCCTGGTAATTTGCCATTTGAATCTTCTTCATGACGCTGCTCCTCGAATGTAACTAGCCAACCATGGTCAGTCCGCCGTTGACGCTCAGCACTTGACCGGTGATGTAATCGGATCGAGAGCTGACAAAAAACAGAATGGCATCGGCCACCTCTTGGGGTTTGCCAAACCGGCGGAAGGGGATCGCTCGTTTGAACGCTTCCAGATGTTTTTCAGGGACTGCAAACAACAGCGGGGTTTCCGTGGGGCCGGGACAGACGCAATTCACGTTGATGTTATAGCGCGCCACTTCGCGGGCTAGTGACTTTGTGAATGCAATCAGGCCGCCTTTAGCACCGGCATAGACCGTTTCACCGGAACTGCCCACGCGCCCGGCGTCGCTGCTGACGTTCACGATTTTCCCGCTGTTGCGCTCCATCATTTTGGGCAGGAACGATTTGACCAGCTTCATCGGGCCGACGAGGTTAAGAGCCACGATCTTACTCCAGACGTCGAGCGGCATGTCCCAAAACGCTTTGATCTGTCCCCATCCCGCACCGTTTACGACGATATCTGCGCCGCCCATTTTCGCTTGGACCGTTTCGGTAAACTTGGCGATCGACATATCGTCGGTAACATCCAAGTGGACATACTCTGCCTTAAAGCCTTTCTTCTGAAGTGTGCTCGCAGCAGCCTCTCCTTGATCCCTGGCGATATCGGCCACGATTACGCACGCTTCGGCTGCGGCCAGCGTCTCAGCAGTCGCCCAGCCGATGCCGGAGGCAGCACCCGTGACCACTGCTGTCTTCCCCACAAGTTTCATGATTCCTCCTAACGCTGAAGTAAGATGGCCTTACGCCTTGACCGTCTGCCGCCGCTTGGCACTTCTCTCCAGAAATTCAGCAACCCTGCGCCGCGTCTCAGGATGCTGATACAGCTTGCGCGTCGCAGCGAGCTCCTCGGCATAGCCGTCGCGGTGCGGATCGCCGAAAGCTGCCAGGCATCGCTTGCTCGCAGCCAGTGCCGGCCTGGGCGCTTGGGCCAACCGCGTCGCAAGCTCCCGTGTCCACTCGGCGAGTTGTGAAAGTGGCTGAGCCCATTGGACAATCCCCAGTCGCTCGGCGGTGGCGCCATCGACAATTTCACCACCCAGAATGAGGCGGTTTGCCGTGCCGCAGCCGCAGAGACGAGTCAGCCGCTGTGTGCCGCCAGCCCCGGGCAGCAGGCCTAAATTCACCTCCGGCAAGCCGAGCTTTGCTTCGAGGGCGGCGACCCGAATGTCACAGGCCAGTGTCAGTTCCAAACCCCCTCCCATCGCCGCGCCGCCTATTTCGGCCAGCGCGACCAGGGGAGAGGACTCGATCCGCGCGAACAGGCGGTGCATCCTACGCACCAGATCAAGCATTACGTCCGGGCCCTCGAGCGTGCCGAAACACGACTGCATCAAAGCAAGGTCGGCCCCGGCACAAAACGCCTGCTGGTCGCTGCGGATATGCAGCACGGTTACTTCTTGATCTTCAATGGCGTGATCAACGATCGCGTCGAGCCGGTCGATCATTTCATCGTTGAGTGCGTTTACGGGAGGACGGGACAGCGTGGCCACGACGATTCGACCGATCCGCTCAACCAAAATCATCGCTGGGGCCCTGCGCCTTTGGGAAGCCCGCCCTTGATCCGCAGCAGCGACACGCAGTTTGTAGCGCTGGATCTTTCCCGTTGCTGTCTTCGGTAATTTTTCGACCACGTGCACCCACGCTGGCAGTTTGTAGCGCGGGAGCACTGTTTCACAGAAATGCCGCAACTCTTCTTCGATCTCCGGACCCGAAACGGTCGAATCTTTCAGAACCACCCAGGCATCGGCGTGCAGCAGGCCGTACTCATCCTTTCGACTGATGACCGCTGCTTCGAGAACTTGGGGATGTTGGACGAGGACCGATTCGATCTCGTAGGGCGAGACCCATCGGCCGCTGACCTTGAACACATCGTCGCTTCGTCCACAGTAAACGAAGTATCCGTGCGCGTCGCGTCGAAGCGTGTCGCCGGTGTCGTACCAGCCGTCACTGATCATCTTGGCCGTGCGTTCCGGATCGTTCAAATACCGCTTGGTCACCGACTGTCCCTTTACCAGCAGTCGGCCGGGTACGTCGTCGGGAACATCGTTCCCGGCTTCATCGACCAGCCTGACCTCGTAACCGGGTATCGGCTTGCCGGTTACCCCGGGGCGAATATCGTCGACGCGGTTGGAGATGTAGATGTGGCCGGCTTCTGTCGAACCGAGGCCTTCCATGATCGGGACACCGGTTGTCGCGAGCCACTCGCGATGCAATTCGGGAGGCAACGCTTCGGCAGCGGAAATACACCGGCGCAGACGAGGGACGTCCTTCCTGCTGAGCAGCCCGGAGGCCAAAAACTGGGCGTAGAAAGTAGGCACGGCGGCGAAGATGGTGGGGCGGCACCCACGAAAAATTTCGAGCACGCTCTGCGGAGTCGGGCGCCGATCGTCGAGGATCGCCGTCGCTCCAACGTACAGAGGCCCGATCATGCCGATGTTCATGCCATAGGAGAAACACAGTCGCGCCACGCTGAAGAACGCGTCGTCATCAGTCGCGCCAAGAGTTTCGACCATATAGAACTGGCTGATCACAGCGACGTCGCCGTGCGCGTGCACCACGCCTTTGGGCAGACCCGTCGTGCCAGAGGAATAAAGAGAAAAGCAATCGTCTTCCGCTTTTGTAAATACCGCCTCGAGGTGCGAAGAAGCATGGTGGGCCAGATCCGTCACGGATTCACGGTCACCCTCGATCGGCAGAACGACTTTCGGCCTTGGGGACGAGGCTGCGAGCGCTGTCTCGATCGTGGTGGTGAACTCGCGTGAATGAAACAGTGCCGAACACTTGGAGTGCTGGATGATGAACTCGAAGTCGCTGGCGGGTGCCAAGCCGTTCAGCGGAATCGGCATCGCGCCGATCTTGACTGCCCCCCAGAACAGGAAGAAAAATTCCGGACAGTCTTTGATGGCCATCAATACGTGGTCGCCCGGTCGAATCCCGAGACTCGCCAGCGCGTTGCCGAACCGGTTTACGCTATCAACCAGCTCGGCGTAGCTTACCTCGCGCTCGAGCGTACGGATGGCCGCTTGGTTGCTGCGGCCCTCCGCGATGTGACGATCGATGAAGTAGTCAGCCGCATTGTACGGTTCGGGAAATCGAAGCCGTCGGACGCCCTCGTCGCTCGTTTCCATTACGACACCCATGCTCGGTCTCCTCGACCGTCAACAGCACCCAAAAATATGTGATTTCCTGGCGAAATGGCGGTGATCTTGATCACTATTGGACCGTGATCTATGTCACGCCAGCCAAGGCAACAGGCAAGATAGGATTCGCGGACAGTGCCAGGCCCCCGAGCGATCCAGCAGAGATTGCGCGAAAGATTCGCATGGCCGCTACGCGGAGCAGCGAGCACGTCACGGTTCTAGACCTTAAGCGGTGTTCGCCCGAGAGCATCGGCGCAGAATGCCAGTCAACCGGGAGGAAGAACATGCCCAAGACACCGGAACAGCTGCTTGCCGAGCGAACCAAGCGTCTGACCGATGCCTATGCACTCAAAAGGCCGGACCGCATCCCCATCCGACTGTACTTTGGCTACCTGCTGGCAAAGCTCGGCGGAATCACCTACCAGGAGCTGGACGCAAATCCCGAAAAGGCCCAAGAGCTGCTGGAGAAGTGGGCCGTCTATTTCGAGCCGGACCAAGCGCTGGGACTCGACTTCTTCATTTCTGCGACCAGCGTCCTGCTTGGCGACCAGCAGACGAAATGGCCGGGATACGGCCTGCCAGCCAACAGCCCCATGCAATACATCGAAGGCGAGTATATGAAGGCCGAGGACTACGATGAATTCCTCGACGATCCCACGAATTTCACTTTGCGAATAATTTTGCCGCGAGTCTACAAAAAGCTGGAAGGACTCTCCCGTTTACCGAGACTTTCGATCCTGGCGACCGGTTATCCCTCTCTGGCGAGTCTCGGGGCGATGCTCGCAGACTCGTCTCTGGCCGACTCGCTCTGCGCTCTCGCAAGAGTCGCGCAATTTCATGCCGAGAGAATCCCGCGGAGGCGCGCGTACGCCGAGCGCATGGCCGCGCTTGGTTTTCCGACGGGCATCGGACGGGGCGTGGGGCCGGGAGCCTTTGCTCTTGCCCCGTTTGATTTCATGAGCGACACGTTGCGGGGCATGCGAGGAATCTTTCTGGACATGCACCGGCGGCCTGAGAAATTGCTCGCCGCGGAAGAAAAAGCGCGTCGCATTTGCACGGAAGCTACCATCCAGGCCTGCCGCGCTACCGGCTCGACTTTCGCGTTCATCCCGCTGCATCGCGGCTCGGACGGATTCATGTCGCTCGCGCAATTCGAAACGTTTTACTGGCCGCAGTTGAAGCGTCTGGTCCTGGACCTCGTCGACGCCGGTATCATGCCCGGTCTGTTTTACGAGGGGAGTTGGGATCAGCGGCTTCACTATCTCCGCGAGCTGCCCAGGGCTAAAACCACCGGGCACTTCCAAAGCACGAATATCCATAAGTTGAAGGAAGCAGTAGGCGACGTGATGTGCATTTCGGGCGCCTTTCCCTCTTCGTTGCTTCAAATGGGAACGCCCGACGAGGTTCGGCAGTATACCCGAAAGCTGTGCGAGGTCCTCGGCAGGGACGGCGGCTACATCATGGCGGCAAACTCCTCGATGGACGAATGCGACCCGAATCTGGTAAAGGTCTGGGTGGATGCCACCAAGGAGTACGGCGCTAACGCTTGACCGTGCGACCTGGTGCGACAGATATACAGGGAAGATCCAGGCCTGCCATGAGAGGACTCGCGGACACCGGTTTAGTGATCGACGCCCTCGAGCGCGGGATCGAAGGCGATGGCATCTCCCGCGATCAGGCGCTGTTGTTGGTCGAGCACGCGGATCGGGGCTCCCTTCTCCAGGCGGCCAGATCGGTTCGAGATCGATCCAAAGGCCGGACGGTAAGCTACTCGAAGAAGGTGTTCATCCCGCTGACCAACCTTTGCCGAGATTATTGCGGCTATTGTACGTTCCGGACGGACCCTCTACCCGATCGCGAACCGTTCCTGACACCGCAAGAAGTCCTCGCGGTGGCTGAGGCTGGGTGTCGTGTGGGGTGCAAAGAGGCGCTGTTCAGCCTGGGTGATCAGCCCGAGACGGTATTCCCGGAGGCCAGAGCGTTTCTGCGAAGACAGGGCTTCGGGCGCACGCTCGAATACCTGGCGGCTATGACGCAACTTGTTCTCGACGAAACCGGACTGCTTCCTCATTCCAATCCCGGTCTCATGCCGGCCGTCGATCTCGGCCGCCTGAAGGAGACAAACATCAGTCTTGGCCTGATGCTGGAGACTGGCAGCCGACGCCTGTCTCGCTCCGGCGGCCCGCATTGGAGGGCCCCGGACAAGGTGCCCTTGCTTCGACTGCAAACGATCGAAGAGGCTGGCCGGTTATCGGTCGCATTTACGACGGGGATCCTCATCGGTATCGGCGAAACGGCCGAAGAACGCATTGATTCGCTTCTCGCCATTCGCGAGCTCCACAGGAAGTACGGCCACATCCAGGAAGTGATCGTTCAGCCGTTCCGAGCCAAGCCGGGGACGAGGATGGCACTCGCCGTTGAACCATCCGCGGAAGACTTGCTGGAAACTCTGGCCATCGCCCGGCTGATTTTCGGGGCGGACATGAATATTCAATCTCCGCCGAACTTGCTCTCCAACGACTATCCCAAATTACTGGAAGCCGGAATCAATGATTGGGGCGGAATCTCCCCCGTCACGAAGGATTACATCAATCCAGAGGCCGCTTGGCCAGACATCTCGTTGCTGGCCGAAAAGACCGCCGCCGCGGGGTTCGCTCTGCGCGAGAGACTGGCGATCTATCCAGAATTCTCGTCGCGGCCCGGATTCGTGGATCGACGCCTCCAGTCCCCTCTGCGGAAGCTCCAAGGAGAGGACGGCTATGCCCGGAACTGAGAGCCGCGAGTGCTGAACCCCAACGATCCTCGGTGGCGCGAGATTTCCTGGGAGCAAGCCCTCTCAGCTGCCAGTCCCTCCATTGCCAACATTCTCGAGAAGGCCGTGGTGGGAAGAGACCTGGATGCAAGCGACGGCCTTGCTTTGTCGAGCGCAGCAGAGGAAGACTTTCTGGCGGTGCTCAAGGTTGCCAATGAGCTTCGCCGCCGCGCCGTCGGTGATCAAGTGACCTATGTGGTGAACCGGAACCTAAACTTCACGAACGTGTGTGTCGTTGGTTGCGCATTCTGCGGGTTCGGGAAAAGCGCGCGCGCACCCGATGCCTATTTTCATTCCACAGAGTCGCTGCTCGCCAAGTCTGTAGAAGCCGTCGAGCGCGGCGCCACGGAAGTCTGCATTCAGGGCGGCCTGCCTCGCGAGCTGGACGGCGGGTATTACGCCCGCCTCTTGCGCGCGATCAAATCGCGTCTGCCGAGCTTGCATCTGCATGCATATTCGCCGATGGAAATCGTCTACGGCGTCGAAAAGACCGGCATGAGCCTGCCCGACTACTTGCAAACGCTGCGCCAGGCAGGGTTAGGCACCATCCCGGGCACGGCCGCGGAAATCCTGGATGACACCGTGCGCGAGATCTTGAGCCCGAACAAGCTGAAGGTCCGCCAATGGATCGAGGTGATTCGCACCGCACACGGACTCGGCATTCCGTCCACTTCCACTATGATGTACGGCCATGTAGAGCTGCCGGAGCACTGGGTGCGCCACTTGTTGTTGCTGCGCGAGATTCAGATGGACACCGGCGGATTCACAGAATTTGTCCCCTTGGGGTTCATTCACTGGCGGACCAGACTGTTCCGTACCGGACGCGCGCGCGCAGGAAGTTCTTTTGAGGAAAACTTGCTGGTGCACGCGCTGGCCCGCCTGCTCCTCCAGGGGCATATCAAAAATATTCAGGTGTCCTGGGTGAAACTTGGTTTTGAAGGAGCGCTGGCCTGTCTGGAAGCGGGCGCGAACGATTTTGGCGGCACGCTGATGGAGGAGAGCATCTCGAAATCTGCGGGAGCCAATTTCGGCGAATCGGTTGCGCCCACTGAGCTGCGCGCACTGATCCGAACGATTGGCCGCACCCCCGCCGAGCGCACTACGACCTACCAGATCCGGCGGGTCTTCGACGAGCCAGATCCCAGCGAATGCCTGCCGCTGGAGCGCCTGGCAGGGAGTTCGGTCGTGCGCGATCAGGTGCGATACTGATGGACATTGCAGCGCTGGCAGGCGGGGTCGGCGCCTCCAAACTGTTGCTGGGCCTCATTCGCATAATGGATCCGCGGGAATTGACCGTCATTGTGAACACGGGCGACGACATCGTCCTCGACGGCCTTTCCATCTCGCCCGATCTGGATATCGTGACCTACACGTTGGCAGAGGTGGTCAACCCCGAGACGGGTTGGGGGTTCCGCGACGAAACATTTCGCGCACTCGAGCAGCTCGCCGTTTACCGCGGTCCCCAGTGGTTCCACCTTGGAGATCGCGATCTGGCGACCCACATTCATCGCACCGCCATGCTTCGCGCGGGCAAACGTCTGTCGGAAGTGGCGAATTCGATCCGGGAAGCGTTGGGCGTGCCGAGCACCATTCTTCCCATGACTGACCAGCCTGTACCCACCATGATTCACACCAGCCAGGGGCGACTCCACTTTCAAGAGTACCTCGTCGAGCGACAGGCCGAACCGAACATTCAGGCCATCAGCTTTGAGGGCATCGCAGGCGCACGTCCCGCTCCGGGCGTCCTCGAAGCGCTGGAGGGTGCTCGTGGCATCGTGATTTGCCCGAGTAATCCGCTGATCAGCATCGGGCCGATTCTGGCCATCGCCGGTGTGCGAGAAACCCTGCAACGGCGCCGGAGTTGCGTTGTCGCTGTCTGTCCGATCGTAGGAGGCAAATCCCTGAAGGGACCGTCCGATCGAATGCTCGCGCAGCTGGGTCACGACCCCTCGGCCGTAGGAGTGGCTCGGATGTACCAGGATATCTGTGGAACCATGGTCATTGATCCGGTCGACGCCACCCAGCGCCCGGCCATCGAAGAGCTCGGCATCGACGTGATCGTCCATCCGACGATCATGCGCAACCTTGAAGACAAGGAGCTTGTCGCGCGAAGAATCCTGCAGTTCACGGCGAGCGAGAAGGCAGGAGCCGCTCGATGAAAGCGATCCTCATTCCGGTGAAGGAATTTCACCAGGCCAAGCAGAGGCTGGCTCCGCATTTCTCCCCAGCCGAACGTGCGGCGCTGGCGGAGGCGATGTGCGAGGATTTCTTCAGTGTCGTGGCTCAAACGCGCTGTGCAGACCGCATTTTTGTGATCAGCAAGGAAGTCGGGGCCCTTTCGCGCGCGAGACAACGTGGTTGGGAAACGATTGTCGAATCTTGCCAGATCTCAGAAAGCGACTCGGTGGACGCAGGATCGCGCTACTGCGCCAAGCAGGGCGTTCACGCTTTGCTTCGACTGCCCATCGATCTCCCGCTGGTCGAACCGCACGACATTGAGGCGATCTTTGAACAGTTGGACGTAGCGCCTTCGGTAGTTATGGTTCCCTCGAGTGACGGCACCGGCACCAACGCGCTTTTGCGGTCGCCGGCCGTTCTTTTCCCTTCGCACTTCGGCCCCCATAGCTTTCCCCGCCACTTGGCCGAGGCGAAGGTCTGCGGTGCGCGGACTCGAGTCTTGCGAAACCCTCGCCTGGAACTCGATATTGACGAACTGGACGATCTGCAGAGGCTTTCCAGTCAACTACGGCCCGGCTCCGCCACAGTCCGCTGGCTGATCGAGCGTGACATCGATCGTGGAGCACCTCGAGCCCGTAGCGGGGTTTCCGGCAGGTAGAGCCGTTCCGATCTTCGCATCGAGCGTTTGGCAGGGGAGACGAGCGATTAGATGATGTGATCGCTCCGAAGAGCGTCAATTTCAGCGGCCCCGTAGCCGAGTTCTTGGAGAATCGCCTCGGTATCTTGTCCGAGTGCAGGAATCGAACCCAAGCGCGCAGGGCTGTCGGACAGCCGTAGGGGGCTTGCGATCACCGGCACGGGTCCCACCGGCGATTCCATCTCCCGGATCATTTTCCGCGCGATCACCTGAGGATGAGCCAAGACCTCGCCGATGCCGTTTAGCTTCCCGTGTGGCAATTCGCTATCCCGCAACCGGCGCAGCCATTCCTGGTGTGGCTGCTCCAGGAAAATCTTCTCGATCATTTCCTCCAATACAGCACGATTCCGGCGGCGGTCCGGCGCTGAGCGGAAGCGAGGATCTTCGAGTAGCTCAGGGTGCTCGATTACCTTCCGGCAGAAGACCTGCCAATCCTCGGTCGTCGCTACGGCCAAGCTCACGTATACGCCGTCCCTTGCCAAGTACGGGCCATAGGGAACGATGTAATGGTGGCGCATACCTACGCGCACCGGTTCTTCGCCGCCATGCCAATAGTGCTGCGGAAAATACCCCAGCCAGGCCACCGCCGATTCGAACATGGAGATATCGATCAGTTGGCCGTGGCCGGTCCGTTCCCTCTGATAAAGCGCCAAGAGAATTCCAACCGCCGCATACATCGACGAGGCGAGGTCGGTGATCGGCAGGCCGACCTTGGCTGGCTTGTCGGGATAGCCCGTCGTGGCAATAATCCCAGCCTCACCCTGAATGAGCAGGTCGTACGCTTTTACGTCTCGGTAGGGGCCGTCCTGGCCGTAACCGGACAGCGAACAGTAAATGAGTCGTGGATTGCGAGCGCGGAGTTCAGCGGCTCCCAGGCCCAGCCGATCCGCTACTCCCGGCGCAAAGTTCTCGAGGATGACGTCCACGCGTTCGGCTAAGCGTCGAACGGCCGCAAGCCCCGCCGGCTTCTTAATATCCACGGCAAAACTGCGCTTGTTGCCATTGAGCCAAACGAAGCCGGAGGAGAGACCTCGCACGACCGAGTCCCACCCGCGAATCAGGTCGCCGGTTCCCGGCTTTTCAATCTTAATGACTTCGGCGCCCATGTCTCCCAAAATCCGCGAGCAGTGCGGACCGGAAACGGAGACTTCCAGCGCCAAGACGCGAACGCCATCAAGTGCCCGAGGCTGGTTCTCCGTCA
This sequence comes from Candidatus Acidiferrales bacterium, assembly GCA_030037525.1. Lineage (GTDB taxonomy): Bacteria > Acidobacteriota > Terriglobia > Acidiferrales > UBA7541 > Palsa-295. The sequence continues at coordinate 56,287 of JASHRC010000275.1, forward strand.
TCAGGGACGGACCTCTGGGAAAAGATTTTGCTTCGGCGCGTGCGCACGCTTCCACACCATAACGCTGCGGCTGTAGTCGATGACCACTTTGCCTTCCTGCTGGATACCCTGGGTGCGGACCTTGATAATCCCCCATTGAGGCTTGGACTTGGACTCACGCTTTTCCAGCACCTCGGATTGAGAATAGAGAGTATCGCCGGCAAACAGCGGATTGGGCAGCTTAATCTCGTCCCACCCCAGCGCAAATCCATTCTCGCTGACATCGGCCACACCCATTCCGGCCACGATGGCAAGCGTGAGGGCGCTGTTGATCAAACATCGGCCGAACTCCGTGCGTTTGCCGTATTCGTTGTTGAAGTGAATCTGATTTGTATTGTTGGTCAGCAGCGTGAACCAGATATTGTCGTTCTCCGTGACTGTCCGCCCGAGGCGGCAACGGTAAACATCTCCGACTTCAAAATCTTCAAAGAATCTTCCTTCCCATCCAGGCTTAACTGCCATTTTGATCCCTCCTGATCAACGGAACTGCGAAATTTCCCGAGAGGTCATACGTCTTTCGACGTGAACTCCCAAACACGCTACGAGGACCGACTGGCCAGCGATTCCGCCAGATCGAGAGTCTGTCGTGCCCTGTCCACAATCGGAAGGTCAAGGAGTTGCCCGCCGAACGCCACGGCGCCTTCGCCTCGGGCTCTGGCCTCATCGAAAGCCTTCAGCACTCTTCGCGCATAGTCGATCTCGTCGGCCGCCGGGGTGAAGGCAGCGTTCACGGCATCAACCTGAGCCGGATGAATCAGCGACATTCCCGAGAACCCCAGCCGGCGGGACTGCAGCGCAAATGCCTTCAAGCCTTCGGTGTCTTGAAGGTCCGGCCACACACCGTCGACGGCCTGTACGTGCGCGCACGCGGCGGCCGTTACCAGGGCCGAACGCGCGTAGACGAGGTCGCGGGCTTCGCCTTCACGCCGCAGGGGCAGGCTCAGCTCTCGCGAAAAATCCTCTGCCCCGAAAAGCAGCCCGATCACCCGGGGCGAAGCCGTGGCGATGGCATAGGCGTTGAACAGCCCTTTCGGACTTTCCAGAGCGGCCAGCATACGCAGCGTGCCCGGAGAAAGCCCCAGTTCCGATTCACGACGATCCAAGATCTGCGCGACGGTCTTGATCTGTTCAGCCGTCTCGACTTTCGGCACAACCAGACCCTCGAGACCGTGCCGCACAACCAAGGCAAGATCGTCCCGGCTGCGCTCGTGCCCGACGGCATTGATGCGCACGAATCTCGCGGGCGTCCGGAACGGCTTTCCGCTCTTGAGGTTGGCAGCTACTTGGTCGAGACAGGCGGCGATTTGCTGGCGCGCCGAGTCCTTCTCCGCGGGAGCAACGCCGTCTTCAATGTCCATCATGACAGCGTCCACCGGAACCCCCAGCGATTTTTCGATCATGCGCTGGCGATTTCCGGGCACGAACATCCAGGAGCGCAATAAGGCGTTTCTCTGATCCATTTGCTGTTCTCCATTCACGATGAGTCCGCTCGAGGACTATCGCTGCGTATTCCAGTCCTAATATGACTTGGGCATCTTCAGGACGTTCTGGCCAAGAAAAGCCAGGATCAAGTTATTGCTGACCGGCGCGACGGTGAGGAGCCGAGTCTCGCGAAACTTCCTCTCGACATCGTAGTCGCGGGCGAATCCATACCCTCCATAGGTTGTCAGGCAGACGTCTGCCGCCTCCCAGGAAGCTTCCGACGCCAGCAGCTTGGCCAGATTGGCCTCGGCCCCGCACTTTTCTTTCCGATCGAACTTCGCAGCGGCATCGAAGCGCATCAGATCGGCCGCCTGCACGTGTGCGTAGGCTTTCGCAATCGGAAACTGGACGCCTTGATTTGCGCCGATCGGTCGCCCAAAGACCAGGCGCTCGCATGCATACGAGGAGGCCCGCTCTACGAACCAGTGGCCGTCGCCGATCGCTTCGGAGGCAACCAAAATCCGCTCCGCGTTCCACCCGTCGATGATGTAGCGAAATCCTTTTCCTTCTTCGCCGATCAGACTGGAAGCCGGGATATCCACATCCTCGAAGAAAATGGTGTTGGTATGGTGATTCACCATCAGATTCAAGGGCCGGATCTGAAGATTGCCTTTGACCTCCCGCATATCCACGAGGAATACCGATATCCCTTGGGTTTTGTCCTGCACGTCGTTGTATGGGGTGGTTCGCGCCAGCAGAAGCATCAAGTCGGATTGTTGCGCTCGGGAGATAAAAATCTTCTGTCCGTTGACGATGTACCGGTCCCCTTTGCGCACGGCCCGGGTTTCGATGCGGGTGGTCTCTGAGCCAGCGTTGGGTTCGGTAACGGCAAAAGCCTGCAAGCGCAGTTCGCCCTTAGCAATCGCCGGGAGATAACGCCGCTTCTGTTCCTCGCTGCCGTGGCGCAGCAGAGTTCCCATCGTGTACATCTGGGCATGACAGGCGCCGGAATTGCCCCCGGAGCTGTTGATCTCTTCTAGGATGATGCCGGCCTCGGTGATTCCCAGGCCGGAACCTCCGTACTCTTCCGGAATCAGCACTGCCAAGTACCCGCTCTCGGTGAGAGCCTTCACAAAGTCCTGCGGATATGCCGCCTGGCTGTCGGTCTCGCGCCAGTATGTATCCGGAAAGTCCTTGCAAAGAGCGCGCACGTTGTCGCGGATGGATTGAAGGTCTTCTGCTGTTGTTGTCATAAGCTCTGCCCCTCCTGCCCTCGATGTGCTCAGTCGAGCCACATCAGTTTTGCCGGATTGTCATGGAGCATGATTCGGACCTCATGCTCCTTAATTCCGAATGCCAGTAACGCGCGGATGAAAACGCGCATTCCATCGATGCTGTCCATGTGAAGTACTTGGCCGAAATCACTGCCGATGATGCAGCGCTTTGGGCCAATGGCTTGGATGGTCTTGATCGTCTCCATCGGATCGGCGACAGGCTGGTAAAGGCTGGGAATCATAGGCTGGCAATAGGTGCCCACGTAGACGCCGAGATCGGCGAGCTCGAGCATCTCTTCCAGCAGCAGCTTGTTGAGTTCAAGCAGCGGATGATCCAGCGTGGCGCGCACGCCCAGCTCTTTGGCCTTCTTGGCCAACGGCAGCAGCTCCTGGAAGTCCGTGTGTCCAAATCCGATGCCCACTTTTTTGGCGACGGCCATCTTCATGATCTCCACCACTTCGGGCAGCACTTCGCCGGAATCACTGACCAGTCGCACACCGCCCCTCTCGGGGTGCCCAGCGCCCCGCCAGAACCCGAGCGAAGTAAAGGTAGGAAACCAAATCATTTTGAAGTTCGGATATTGCAGCGCCACGCGGATGGCATCCGGATTCATGCCAAAACAGGTTCCCGAACCGCCATAGATTTCCACGCGATGAGACAGTTCTCCTTTTTCCAGGAGGTAGTCCATGTGTCGCTGCGCCAGGTAAGCGGCGTTGCAGCTGATGTTCCAGTGGTCTTTGAATGCCAGCGCGCGCATGCCAGCTTTAGAGGCATCGATGGCGATTTGAATCATGTCCTGTGAGCGGTACACAAAATCGGGAAAGGCATGAATGTGGCAATCGATCGCTCCCCTGAGAAGTTCGTTCTCGATTCCCGGGTAGATCTTGAGCATTTCCGGGTTGTCCTTGAGCATCTGATAGAAGTAGTCTTTTGCATTGAGCTGGCGAACCCGCTCCACGGTTAGCACGCGTCCCACCAGAAGCTGTCGGGCCGCCTCTTGATCCGCAGCAAAATCGCACATGGTTTCTCCTTGTAAGAACGCCTTTGCTTATGAGTTTCCCCACGCTTCCACGAATTTTCGGGCATCGTCGATAACCGGCTCGGTTACCGGAACGTAGGGAACAATGAGTCGTGTCACGCCCGCTTCCACAAAGGGCTTTAGCCGCTCCTTGATTTCCTGGATCGAGGTTGCCGGGATCACCGGTAACTTGTCCATATAAGCGTCGGTGATCTTGGTGCTTGCGGCTTTGAATCCGCCTTCCTGGAAGGCTTGCTGGACGGCGTTTACTTCCTCTTCAAATCCGGATGCCCTGAGCATGTCCTTGTAGTGATCGGCAATGTTGTAGAAGGTCAGCACTTGGCGAATACGCGACCTGGCCATGGCCCGATCCGGGTGCAGCGACACACGCACCTTCGCGATGATGTCAATCTGGTTTGGATCTCTGCCCGCCTCGAGGGCGCCAGCGCGGACGCGCTCCGCGATTTCTCGAATTTTGGCTGGCGTGGCCATGTTGATGAAAACTCCATCAGAAATCCGCCCGACCAGCCGTGTCATCTGCGGTCCTAGCCCTGCAAGATAGATTGGGAAAGAGGGATGGGACGGCTTCCAGGAAAGCTGAAACCGCTGCCCTGTCGAATAAATCTCTCCCTGGTATTCCACGCGCTCACCAGCGGCCGTCTTGCGGACGATTTCGATGTATTCCTTGGCACGGCGCAGGGGGCGATCGAAAGTGCCCCCGTGCCACGCGGCGATGGTTTTGTTGGCCACCCCCAGACCCAAAAGGAGCCTTCCTCCGGAGAGGTCCTGTAAGGTGGCGGACTGGATGCCCAGGGTCACGGCGCTGCGGCCGTAGATGTGATAAATCGCCGTGCCGACTTTCAGTCGCCGAGTTCGTGCAGCAATGCCCGAGATTAGGACCAGAGGATCGGTGCTGTTGGATTCGCCCTTCCAGAAGGCGCCGAACCCGGCCTGCTCAATCAAGGGCGATAATTCCACGATGCCCGCCACCGGATAATGTGCAGCGGAGTTCAGCTCAATGTCATAGATCACGATCATTCCTCGCTTTCCCACGACGGTGGGTGGCGTTCGCTCACTCGAGACACACCCCCTGGGGGTCAACTTCCCCGCGCAACAGGCGCTGGTCCGCTGAGGGAAGTCGTGTCAGAACAGCAATTACGTTGCGGGCAATGGCGAAGCCGCCCAAAGCAATGTGGCTTCCTCGAGGAGCCGATTGGAACGACTTCGGAAACAGTTTTGATATTGTCGACCATACGCTGATGGCTCGGTCGGATGA
>JASHRC010000276.1 GCA_030037525.1 Candidatus Acidiferrales bacterium
GCGGTCAGCACACGATGAGTGTGTTTGCGCAGTACGTGCCGTACAAATTCGCAACCGGCACATGGGACGAGCGCCGGGCGGAAGTCCGGCGCGTGGCGCTCGATTCGCTTGCCCGGTTCTGCTCAAACATCGACAGCGCGGTGATGGATGCTCAGGTGCTTGGTCCGCCGGACATTGAGCGCAAGGTTGGGCTCACCGGGGGTCACATTTTTCAGGGCGAGTGCCTGCCGCCGTACATGTGGTCGAATCGGCTCTCGGCGCGGACGCCTATGCCCGGCGTTTACCTGTGCGGAGCATGCACGCATCCGGGAGGCAGCGTAATCGGCATCAACGGGCGCAACGCCGCAATGGCTGCCCTCCGGGATGGCGCTTAACTCAGATGCCGGCTACTCCCTCAGAGCCGACTGCGGTATTCTTCGCCCACATGTCTTGCCAGCCTTCCCCTGCCAGCGGTTCTGCTCCACCGGCTCTCAAGCGCGAACTGGGACTCCGTGACCTGACCCTGTTTGCCGTTGCCTGCATCACCTCAGCGCGATGGATCCCCATTGCCGCCCATGCCGGACCCGGTTCGATCACGCTCTGGATTCTGGCGGCCGTGTTGTTCATGGCTCCGCTAACGATTGCCGTGGCGGCGCTGGTCGCGAAGTACCCGGCCGCGGGCGGATTGTATCTTTGGACGCGAGAGGACTTCGGGCCTTGGCCGGGGTTCCTCTGCTTCTGGGCATATTGGGTGGGAATCGCATTCTTGTTCCCCAGCGCTGCTCTTTTGTATGTTCGAGCCGGATTTTCAGTGTTCGGCCAGGGGTTCGCCCTGCTCGGCGACCATCGGTTCTATCTACTCGCTGCCACTTTGGCGATCATCTGGATCGCGCTTGGCTCGAATCTGATGGGGATGAAGGTCGGCAAGTGGATTGAGAATCTCGGCGGGCTGGCGACGTGGGCCATCGCACTGCTGCTCGTCGTGGTGGCGTCGCTGGTATGGGCGCGGCGCGGCGCGGCCACGCCGATGCACATGCTTCCGAAGTGGAGTTGGGGAACGGTCAACTTCTGGGCTGCGATTGCTTACGCCATGTCTGGCATGGAGGGACCGGGCATGATGGCCGGCGAAATCCGGGAGCCCAAGAGAACAATGCGCCGTGCGGGCTGGATCGCTTCGGCGATTGCGACCGCATTTTACCTGTCTGCGACAATTTCTTTTCTCGTGGTCCTTTCGCCAGCCGAGATCACCGAAGTAAACGGATTCGGGGAGGTGGGCAACCGAGCGGGGCTGCTCTTGCACGCACCTTGGCTAGCTCCTCTGTTGGCTCTGTTGGTGGTGGCGAGCGGGCTCGGCTTGATCGGCGGGCTCGGCACGGCCACGTCGCGAATGCCGTTCGTCGCTGGCGTGGACCATCTTCTGCCAACCGCTTTCGGCAGGGTTCATCCGCGGTGGGGGACTCCCTATGTGTCCATCCTCGCCCTGGGAGTCGCATCGACGTCGCTGCTTATCGTCTACCAACTCGGAGACAGCGTGCGCGTCGCCTACGATGAGCTGGTCTCGATGATGGTGATCGCCGGCTTTCTGCCCTATCTCTACGTTTTCGCGAGCGCATGGAAGGTGGGCAAACGCCTCAGCGCAATGTCGGGCGCTGCGATCACGGGACTAGCCTTGGTCTGTTCGGCAGTGCCACCGGCGGAAGCCGTCCACGCCTGGTCGTTCGAAGCGAAGCTTGCGGCCGGGACGCTGGGTATGGTCGCAACGGCTTGGCTCATTTATCGCCGCGGTGGAATTCGCGACCGTGGACCGAGGCCGCAGGAGGTTCGGCGGCCGGAGCTAGGCAGAGGCGACTGAGTCAGCGGGGCGCGGCGCCGTCTCCAAAGCCCCAGCGCGCATGGCGGGGAATTTGCCGTAGGTCATGCCGCGCCACAACCACTCGACGGGACCAAAGCGATACCTCTTTAGCCACCAGTTGCTGAACACGACCTGCGCACCATAAAGAACGACGGTGGGCACCAGGCCGAGGGCCGGTCCGATGCGCCCGTACAAGCCGGTGGTGTAGTGATAGAAAAACAGGGTGCACAACACCGACTGCAACAAGTAATCCGTCAAAGCCAGACGGCCGACCGCGGCAAAGGGGAGCAGGATGCGCCGCCAGTTTTCTTGCATGAAGAGCAACGCGAGACCGGAAAGGTAACCGGCGCTCAGGATGTGGGAGGCCAGGAAATGAAGGATTCCCGCCAAAAAAGCAAAGAAGGACACAGTGTTGGGAGGTAAGACGGCACCCACGATCGCGACGTACAGGTTGAGGACGAGTCCCACGGGAATGCACCACGCGCACACACGCTTCAATATCGGCTTGTATTCGTCCAGCCGCTGGACGATGCCCGCTCGCCACACCCACATCCCCAGGAGAAACAGACCGACGGCATAGATGGCGAAGAGCGTGTAAGGAAGCTGCTGTTTCCACTCCACCCAGTTCTGCGCCAGAATCTGCCGCACGGTGCCGCTTGCGTAAATATGAATGACCGCATAAAGCTTTTTCACGTCGGTGGGCTGGGGATTCATCCAATGCGGACGGAAACGGGTATGGTAAAGCCCAAAGAAAAACGTGCCGAGCACGATGGGAAGTGAGAATAAGCCTCCAGCCCACCAGAGTAGGGTGTTTTGTTTACGATTGCGGAAGAGCAGCAGAATGGCGCCCGAAAACGCGTAGGTCAGCAGAATGTCTCCCGCCCAGATGAAGATTCCGTGGATCAATCCGAACAGCGCGAGAGCCAATAGCCGCCGTGGATAGAAACCAAGGAAGCGCACGCCGCGCACCTCGGCGCGGGTCATTTGGATGGCAAAGCCCAGCCCAAAGAGGAAGGAAAAAATCGAGATGAATTTCCCTTGGATGAACGTGTCGATGAAAGCTTGTGCCAGGAGGTCTGCGTGGCTATGGTAGAGGACGCCAATGTTGTCGTAAGCGTCCAGGGGCGCGAAAAAGGCGCGCATGTTTGCCGCCAGAATCCCAAACAGTGCCATGCCCCGCACAACGTCGATGAAAAGGATCCGCTCGGAGGGAATGACCGGGCCCGCAGTGGGTTGGGGTGGCATGCGTTCTCGGCGAGCAGCCATCATTACATGATTGACCCGAGGGCCGTCAATAGCCGTTGTCAGGAGCGTTGCGTTTTGAGCCGGCCGGCTGTAGGTTGACGTTCGACCGGAGAACAGAACAGAAATGCCACCGATATGTCTATGAAACGGGGGCTGGAACGCGCTGGCCTAGGATTTTTCGTGCGAAAGGGGATGTGAATTATGAAAAGGCGGCAATTGCTCTCGCTTTTGGGGATATCGCCGGCGCTGCTAGGTTCTTACGGGGCAGGGGCAACAGAAAACAATCCGCTCCGAGGCCAGGACAGCACCGCAGGAAGTGAACCCAAGATGGTGGCGCTCTCTCCCAAGGGCACGCCGCCGCCCGTCAACCGCTTCCCCATGGCGCCCACTCTCGGCACCCTGGACGGCAAGACAGTCTATCTTGTCGACACCGGATTCTTTGGCGCCGATCTGCTGCTGGAACAAGTCGCGGGCTGGTTTCGATCGAATATGCCCAGTGTCAAGATCGTCAGCCGCAAAAAGGCGGGCACCTATCCGGAGGAAGATCCCAAGCTGTGGGCGGAGATCAAGGCCAACGGTAACGCGACCATCATGGCCATCGGGCATTGAGGAGGCTGTACTCCAGCGACCGTCGGTCACTGCGTAACCATGGAAAAGATGGGCGTCCCCGCCGTTCCGATCATCACCGAAGCGTATAAAGATCTGGCCAAGTCAACAGCCGCCCAGCGCGGCATGCCCACGCTGAGGATCGCCTATACAGTTCATCCCGTGTGGGGCAAAACGACCGAGCAATTGCGGGCGGTGGTCGGCGGCTCTGATCCGGTGAGCGGAAAATCGTTCATGAAGGAGATTGTGGACGACCTCACCACGCCGCTTGCGCCCGAGGACGAGAAATCCGGTTTGCAGTCGGTGTCGATAGGCCCTGCAACCTTTGGGCCCGACACTGCGGATAACCTGCAGACTTACTTTATGAACAACCAGATGACCGACTATCTGCCGATCGTCCTCCCCAGCGAAGCCAAAGTCGAGGCCATGCTCAAAGGTACGAGCCACAAGGCGGATGAAGTCGTGGGGCGAGCCGGTGGCTACCATTACACGGTGAAGCAGGTTGCGGTGAACGCGGTGATGGCGGGATGCGATCCATCATATTTTCCGGTGATCCTGGCGATTGCTTCGACCGGCGATCTCGCTTTGGGCGGATCGACCACTTCGTTCGGCTATTCCATGATCATCAACGGCCCGATTCGCGACAAGCTCAACATGAACTACACGATCGGTGCGCTCAGCGGGTTTGCACAACCGAACGCGACGATCGGGCGCGCCTGGTCGCTCATGGGCAAGAACTTGGGCGCCGGCTCGGTTCCCGGTCAGACCTACTGGGGTGGTCAGGGTAACAACCTCAACTACAACAACGTGGTGATCGCCGAGGATGAGAGGAGCAGCCCGTGGACTCCGTTTCATGTCCAAAAAGGATTCAAGCCCGAGGAGAGCGTGGTCAGCGTATTCAACGGCTGGGACATGCGTATGGGCCACGGCGCGAAGGGCGCCGGCGCGATGGAACTTAAGTTCGACCAGCAGATCAGCAGCATGTTCCCCACGCTGACGAGGATGTTCAACTGCCTGTTGGTCTTGGACCCGCTCACGGCGAAGGCGCTGGCCGAGCAAGGCTATGACACCAAAGAAAAATTGCAGGATTGGCTGTGGCGAAACTCCACGATCAGCGCCAAGGAATATCGCGAGTCGTTTTTGGCTCACGTCTGGCTCTATCCGCGCGCGCTCAAGGGCGAAGAGCCATACGCCACCTGGTGGAAGGCTCCCGACGACCAGGCGATTCCATGCTGGCCGAAAGCGGACGACATCGCCATTGTCGTCACCGGAGGGCAGACGAACGCGTTCTTTCAGGTCGGCAACATGAACTATGGCCGGAGCGTGTCCATCGATCCGTGGGCCTAGCTCGCTGTCTTGACAACTCGGTCGGCGTGGGTGTGTATTGCTGCTGTTCTGGGCAAGGGAGGAAATCATGGCGGAGGCAACGCAAGGAAGACCGGTATCCGACGGCAGTGCGTACGGTCGTTCGCAGCAGCATCCCGATTGGGAACTGGCCTCGGTCGGCCCAGGCACTCCTTGCGGAGAATTGTTGCGGCGGTACTGGCAGCCCGTCGCCACGTCCCTCAGTGTGACGGACCGACCGCGGTATGTCCGCGTCCTGGGCGAGGCTTTGATTATCTTTCGCGACAAGAAAGGCCGCCCAGGGCTGCTCTATCCGCGCTGCATGCATCGCGGCACCACGCTTTTCTACGGCAAGGTTTCCGAGGAGGGAATCGCCTGCTGTTATCACGGCTGGCTTTTCGACGTGGAAGGCCGCTGCCTTCGCCAGCCCTGCGAACCCGACGGGGGACGCAATCGGGAAGTGGCCCGCCAGCCGTGGTATCCGGTCGAAGAGTGCTACGGGCTGGTGTTCGCCTACCTGGGCCCCCTGGACAGGAAGCCGGTCCTGCCGCGCTACGACATTCTCGAGGAGCTGGGCCGGGACGAAGAAATCCGCGCCTATGTCGGCGCATTCGGAGCCACAGGCGACAACAGTTTGCCGGTCGCTCCATACAGCTGGCTGCACATGAATGACAACGTGATGGACCCGTATCACGTCTATGTTCTGCACTCCACGTTTACCGGGGTACAGTTTGCACCGCAGTTCGCGCTGATGCCCGAGGTCGACTTTTTCGCGACCGACGAGGGGGTCTGCTATTCCGCCAAGCGCAAGCTCGACGATGGTCGCGCGTACGATCGTATTTCGTCCTGGATCATGCCAAACATCATGTCGGTGCCAAACCCGATCGACATCAATCAGGTACGCTCGAACATGATCACTTGGTCGCTACCGGTCGATGACTCCCACTTCACGATGGCCACGGCGGCGCGGATGGCCAAGGGCACGCCGGATATGTTCGGCGGCATTCGACTCAATGGCAAACTCTGGGGTGAGATGACCGAAGCGGAGCACCAAGCGACACCGGGCGATTACGAGGCGCAGGCGGGTCAGGGGCCGATCTCGTTGCACTCGGAAGAGCATCTGGCTTCGAGCGACCGCGGAATCATCATGCAGCGCAGGATTCTGAAGCAGCAGATCAAGGTTGTCGCCGAAGGCGGCGACCCGATTTGCGTCCACTTCGATCCGGCCAGGGCGCTTGTGAAGATTCGCTCAGGAAATTTCTACAACGCACCGCAGGCCGCGTAGCTTCGATTTTGGTCGCGTCGAGGGGCTCTACGGCGAGTTCTTTTCCGGGTACATCCGGTCGAATTGGGGATCGCTATGCAGCAGACCAAGGTCGGGGTCTCGGCGCGCCCAGACCGCGTCTCGGAATCCGGCTTCCCACGCTTTGTGCAGCGCGCCAAGCGCCTCCGGCTTCTTCTTCAGGAGGCAATAGACGCAGGCTGCGTTATAGAGAATCGAAGCTTCGTTGGCTCGCAACGTCATGGCCAAGTTGAGTTCGCGTTCCGCATCTTCCGCCCGTCCCAAATCGGCATACTTTGCTCCCAATAGCACACGCGCCCGAGCATCCTCGGGAACTTCCTTCAAATAGTTTTCAATCGCCACGACGAACCTGTGGAACAGGTTGCGTCGCCCCTCCTCCTTGCCCATCGCGCCGAGAGCGTTCATGATCGGCACGTAAACGTTATAGTCTTCTCCGCTTGCGGCGATGGCTGTCTCGGCGATATCGGCAACCTCCTGGTAGCGCCCGGCGGAAAACAAGGCCCGGCAGAGCAGATAATAGGCACCCTCGCAATCGCGCTTGCGCTCGATGGCTTTCTTGACCATGCGCACGGCTTCATCATGCAGTTCGGCCGCGTGGAGCACCCAAGCCTGGCTGATGAGAGTCTCGGGCAAGTCCCAACGCAGAGCCACGGCCTTGGCGGAGGCCTCGCGCGCGCGCTCGACCCAGGAGGGATCGCGGCTGTAATTGCAGTAGAACATCGCACAGGCATTGGCAGACGCGGCGTAAGCCAATGCAAAACCGGGATCGATGGCCACCGCGTTTTCAAACATCTGCAGCGCAAACTCGAAGTCCTGGCGGGTCAGGCGCCGCGCATAGCGCTTGCCGCGCAGGTAGAGATCGTAGGCTTGCAGATTTTCGGTGGGCTTATCGGCGAGGGCCTCGAGCTCCTGCGGCGAAAGCGTCACGCGCAAGGCCTCGGCGATCTTTCGCGCCATTTCGTCCTGGATTTCGAAAACGTCCTTCATCTCGCGGTCGAAGCGCTCGGACCAAAGCGGGAAGTCGGTGTGTGTATCCACCAGCTGCGCGCTGATGCGCAGGCGAGTGCCGGAGCGGCGCAACGTGCCTGTCAGTACGTAGGCAGCGCCCAACTGTTGGCCGATCTGCGCGGGCGTCACGGGCCTATCCCGAAAGGCCAAAACCGTCGGGCGCGAAAATGTATTGAGTCCTCGCAGCTTGGAGAGCTCCGTGATCACGTCTTCGGTAATGCCATCCCGCAGGTATTCATCCTCTTTGGCGCCGCTGAGATTCTCAAAATAGAGAACTGCGACGGATTTGCTCGCTTGCTTCGGTAGGGCGGGATCGGAATCGCTCTTTTCCTTGGCACGCCGCCTCCCCGATTCCAGATCCCGTTTCAGACGGGCGAGGTCTGTTTTCAGTTCGTTGGCCGTCTGGCAGCGCAGGTTGCGGTCCTTCTCGAGGGTCTTGTCGAGAATGCGGACGAAATCCGGTGGCAGGGAGGGATTGAGCTCCCCGGCTGGTCTGGGATCCCGGTTGAGGATGGCGTCGAAGATGGTCGCCGGAGTTTCTCCGGGAAAGGGAAGCTGTCCAGTCGCCATCTGGTACAGGACCGCGCCAGTGGAAAACAGGTCCGTCCGCGCATCCACAAGCTGTCCGCGGGCTTGTTCGGGAGACATGTAAGACACGGTGCCCACCGTCAGGCCCGGCGAAGTAAGCTCGTAGCCAGCTCCCACTGTCTCGGCACCTCCCACCGTTGCTCCGAGCCCAAGCTCTTCGCGACTGAACTTGGCCAGCCCGAAATCCAGAATCTTGATCTGGCCACGCTCGGTAAGAAACAGGTTGGCGGGCTTGACATCACGATGAACGATTCCCTTGGCGTGAGCCGACTCGAGCGCGTCGGCGATTTCAATGGCGAGAGGCAAAATCTTCTCGATCTCCATCGGCTTCCCATTTATTTTTTGGGCCAGCGTTTCGCCTTCCAGCAGTTCCATCACGATGAAGTGCCGGTAATCGTGCTGCTCGATGGCATGGATCGTGCAAATGTTGGGGTGATTGAGCGAAGAAGCGGCCCGCGCCTCACGCTGGAAACGCTCCAGCAACTGGCGGTCCTGGGCCATCTCGGGCGGCAAGAACTTCAACGCCACGCGGCGGCCGAGCTGGGAGTCCTCCGCTTCGTATACGATGCCCATGCCGCCTGCTCCGACCTGCTTGAGAATCCGATAGTGCGAAAGCGTTTGACCTACTAAGGAGGAGGAAGTGGCCATGAGGCGCATATTCTAGGTGGTCGCACGATACCAGTCAACGAAGCGACACCGAGGGCGCGACACGACGACGGGCGACAGGGTGAGTTTTTTGTGCGAAACGGCCGCACCCGGTTGCGCCGGCGCAGGAGTTTGGGTTCGCCGGCTTCTCGCGTGTAGAATCAACGCGGTCAAAGGCAGGGAGGAATGCTTATGTCATTTTCGACGAGCCAGCGGATCTTGGCTTGCGTTGCCGGCGCAGCCGTCGCGGCGATCCTGGTTACAACTGCCGCGCTCGAAGCGTATGCGCAAGCTGCGCAGGAGGAAGCGCTGAGCTGGCAGAAAAAGTTTCAGGATGCCTGCGTGGCCGGCGATGTGTCGGTGATCGAGCCGATGATGGCCGACGATGCCATCTTCATCCACGGCAACGGCATGATGCAAGGCAAGGCGGAGCTTCTGGTGTCGATCCAGAGGGGACAGCTGGCACTGTCGGCCTACGAACTGAAAGATCCGAAAGTGATTGTCTTCGATGGCGGTGCGATCGTTTCGGGTCTGGAAGACCTCACCTTCAAGCCCCCCGCAGGATCGGCGAGTACGGGACGCACGATTCATATGCGCGGCTCGGCCGTGTGGGTGCACAAGGGCGGCTCGTGGCATCTGGTGCTGGATCAGGACACAACCCTCGCCGGGCCGTCCGCCGCACCAGCAGCGCGTTGATTGCTCAGCCGCGCCGAATCATCTGAGTGGGCAACCTGCAGGGTCGGTTGGAAGGGGATCTCCCGATGCGGGTCGTCGGTTGCGAAAGTGCTCCGCTCGTCGAACGACACCACATCCGCGAAGGACTGCTTCGCTCGCGGCGCATCCTGAACGGCACTCCCGGCACGCCGGGTAATTTTGCTCTGCAGATCAGTGTCACGCCGAATTACTACTCCCCGCGGCATCGACACAATTTTGACCAGATCCGCTATCAGCTCGACGGCGATTTTGATTTTGGCGTCGACGGGGTGATGAAGGCCGGTTCCATCGCGTATTTTCCCGAAGGTACCTATTACGGTCCGCAATCGAGTGCTGCCGTGAACTCGACGCTCGTTCTGCAATTCGGTGGGGCGAGTGGGAGCGGCTATGTTTCACCGGAGCAATACGAGGAGGCGGCCGCGGAACTGGCCCAGCATGGCACATTTGCGAAAGGCATCTACACGCGTACCGGGGCGGATGGTCGAAAAATCAACCAAGACGCCTACGAGGCGGTTTGGGAACAGGTGAACGGCCGCCCGCTTGTCTATCCTCGCCAGCGTTACCAGCATCCGGTGTTCATGGATCCGGGAAATTTTGAATGGATTGAGGTCGATGGGGCCCCTGGCGCGAGCGTGAAGTATCTTGGTGAATTCTCCGAGCGCCGCACGCGGATTCGATTCTTCCACCTCGCGCCGGCCAGCACTCTCCCTCTCGACGAGCATTCGATTTACTTTGTGACCCAGGGCTCCGGGGTAATTTCAAACGGGGATGCCGCCAGTAGGTTCGAGCGACACGCGACCATCCATCTTGGGGTCGGCGATCGCGCCACGCTTTCCGCCGGCGGTCGACCCGCCGAGCTTTTGCACATCGGCCTCCCACATTTCCGTTAGTCATCGCGGTCAGGGTCATTGGCTAGGGGCGATTACTTGTGGCTTCCGGTCGGGTATTCTGTGTGACATGGTGCCGAACAGTGCGGGGCTGGCAATGTACCGTAGGCGTAACGGGGCGCTCGAGATTCTGCTCGTGCATCCCGGTGGCCCGTTTTGGGCGAGGAAGGACAAAGGCGCTTGGTTTCTGCCCAAGGGCGAGGTGGAGAACGGCGAAGAGCTATTTGCCGCTGCCAAACGCGAATTTCAAGAGGAAACTGGTCTCCCGCCCAAGGGGCCCTTTGTCGAACTCGGCAACGTGAGGCAGAAGAGCGGCAAAACCGTCACGGCATGGGCATTTGAAGGGGATTGCGATCCGGCAGCCATTCACAGCAACATGTTCACTCTCGAATGGCCGCCGAAATCAGGAAAACGGCGCGAATTTCCCGAAATTGACCGGGCGGCATTTTTTACCTTCGAGGCCGCGCGCGAAAAAATGCATCCCCTGGAGTTCCGACTGTTCACGCGCCTGAAAAAGATCGTCGGTGGCTGACTCGCACGTCCCCGCAGAGGAAGTCGCGGGGCTGCGCCAAGGGGGTCGAAGCACGGTCGAAGGATCAGTGAGATTTGGTCACCGATCTCTCGCGTACTGTCATGCGCCGCGTAGACTGTTCAGAAATTCAGCAGGCATGGTTCCCACAGGGGCTGCGTGACGACGTTACGGAAAACGCTTCCATTCGTTTTTGACCTGGCGCACGCGTACCAGCCGATCGCGTCCCAGCCAAGTGCGGCGATGCGCGCGGCGCTCAAGGCATGCTTTAGACGCGCCGTGGTGGGAAATTGACCGACTGCCCACTGTCGGCGGCGTCGGGTGGCCGGCGACGATTCTGGAGTACAATTGAGCTGTGCGCCCCGCCAATGACCGACGAACTCATCTACGATTGGAATGTTCGCTCGCCCGCTGAAATCCCACCCGGCCGCGTGACGCTGCTGGACGAGACGTTGCGCGATGGTCTACAAAACCCATCGGTCCGGGATCCCTCGATCGACGAAAAAATCCAAATCCTGCACTTGATGGATGACCTCGGCATCGAGGCGGTCAACATTGGCCTGCCTTCCGCCGGGCCGCGCGCGTTTGCCGACACCGAAGCCTTGGCGCGCGAAATCATCAATTCACGCATGAAGATTCACCCTAATCTCGGCGGGCGAACGCACCGGCAGGACATTCAGGACATGATCGACATCTGTGAGCGCGTCGGGCGGCCGATGGAAGTCGCGATGTTCCTGGGATCGAGCCCGATTCGCCGCTTGGTCGAGGACTGGAGTGTCGAGCACCTCGAGCGGACCACGGAAGAGGCGGTGAAATTCGCGGTGTCCGCCGGGCTGCCTGTGATGTACGTAACAGAAGACACCACGCGCACGGACCCCTCCACAGTGGTCGCACTCTACTTGACCGCGATCCGCTCGGGCGCGCGCGCGATCGTGCTTGCCGATACCGTCGGCCACGCAACGCCTGGCGGTGCATTCGATCTGGTGAATTTCGTGATCGAGGAGGTGGTGAAACCGTCAGGCCAACGAATCCGCGTGGATTGGCACGGGCACAACGATCGCGGTCTGGCCGTCGCCAATTCCTTGGCAGCCCTGGCCGCCGGCGCCGATCAGGTGCACGCCGTGGCCCTGGCTTTGGGCGAGCGCGTTGGCAATACGTCCATGGAAATGATGCTCGTCAATCTGCGCTTGCTCGGCCTCGTCGATCGCGATCTTTCGAAGCTGAAGGAGTACTCCGAGACCGTCGCGCGCGCCACCAATACCGTGATCCCGGCGAATTATCCGGTTGTTGGCCGCGACGCGTTCCGCACCCAGACCGGCGTCCACGCCTCCGCGATTGCCAAAGCGCAGAAAAGGCACGATGTGAAGATGGCGGACCGCATCTATAGCGGGGTTCCGGCGCATCTGTTTGGT
This sequence comes from Candidatus Acidiferrales bacterium, assembly GCA_030037525.1. Classification (GTDB taxonomy): domain Bacteria; phylum Acidobacteriota; class Terriglobia; order Acidiferrales; family UBA7541; genus Palsa-295. The sequence goes on from JASHRC010000276.1 coordinate 12,113, forward strand.
CTTGAGCAAGTCATCGAAATCGGGCCGATGAGCGGCCGCTCGAACGTGATCTACTGGCTCGAAAAACGCGGTATCGCCACGAGCGATGAAGTCGTGGATCAAATTCTCTCCAGGGCCAAGCAATCTGCAAGCATCCTTAGCGAAGAACAAATCCTCGCCCTGGTCCCCGCCTCTGCGCGCCGCTAGCTCCCGAGGCTGTAGTTGTTCGCGACCCGGTGTCGATCCGCCTCTCCCGGGCTTTGCCATTTCCGAGTTTGGGTTGTCCCCAAGTCGACTCAGCGCTTAAATGACTGGGTGGCACCACACCAGGCGCAGCTCGATGTTGTGATTCGGCCGCTCGTCGAGGGCGACCTTCCCGCCGCGGACCGCATTCTGCGCGTTGCCTTTGGTACATTTCTCGGACTGCCCGACCCGGCCACTTTCCTGGAAGACGCGTCGATGGTGCGGACACGCTGGCTCGCCGACCCCCAAGCCGTTCTCGCCGCCGAGCACAACGGAAAACTGATCGGTTCGAATTTCGCTACCAACTGGGGCAGCTTCGGCTTTTTCGGACCGCTCACGGTCGAGCCCGAATATTGGAATCGAGGCGTCGCCCAGCGGCTTCTCGGGCCGACGATGGAAATTTTCCGCCGCTGGGGCAATCGCCATCTGGGTCTGTACACCTTCCCGCACAGCCCCAAGCACATGGCGTTGTATCAAAAATTCGGCTTCTGGCCGCGCGATTTGGTGGTCAGCTTCTCAAAGCCAATCGAGGGCGTGCCCGACGAGCCTCCGCACGTGTCACGACTCTCAGAATCCGGGCCTGCCAACCGTGGGACCCTCGTTGCCGCCTGCCGGGAAGTCACCGATGCTATTTTTGAAGGTCTTGACGTCGAGCGCGAAATTCGGGCGGTGGCCGACCAGCAGCTCGGCGAGACGGTTCTGGTCTGGGATTCGTCACGCTTGGCTGGGTTCGCGGTTTGCCACACCGGGCCGGGCACGGAGGCGGGCAGCGGGAGCTGCTATGTGAAATTCGCCGCAGTCCGTCCCGGCCCCCGCGCCGGGGACAATTTCGCGCGACTTCTTCGCGGCATCGAACGATTGGCGGCGGTTCGGCATACGCCCAAAATCACCGCGGATGTCAACGTAGCTCGGCGAGAAGCCTTTCGTGCCATGCTGGCCAATCGATTCCGGCCGGAGAGGCAGGGCGTGGCCATGGAGACGGGAGATGCCGCCGCCGGCTACAATCATGCCGGCGTATACATCGTCGATGACTGGCGATAAAATCCGTCCACGAATCGCGTGAAACTCGCTCTTATCTGCTGTATCTTGATCGGGATGACTCCTCTCTCGGCTCGAGTCAGCGAAGACCCAGTCACGAAATTAGCGGACGATTCGCGCTGCGCCCGCGGTCTCGCTTGGATTGACAAGAATTCCGCCTGGGTGACCGAACAGCAGATTCGCCTCACTGAGATTCCCGCCCCAGAGTTTGGGGAAGCGCGCCGCGGTCGAGCCTTGCGGGATCTTTTTGCCGCCAGTGGACTCGAGGTTCGAGTGGATAAGACTGGCAACATCATCGGTGAGAGAGCTGGCGCTGACCGGGGGAGCGTGATCCTTATCGCCGCGCATCTCGACACGGTGTTTCCGGCGGACACCGACGTACGGGTGAAGCGCGACGGCTCCCGTTTGCTGGCGCCGGGGATCTCCGACAACGGCGCGGGACTTGCGGCGCTCGTTGGCCTGGCGGGCGCTCTGGCGGAATCGAAAGTGAGCACGGGAAAAACCATTGTTCTGGCGGGCGATGTGGGCGAAGAAGGGGAGGGCAATCTTCGCGGGATTCGCGAGCTGGTTGATTTCTACGGCTCACATCTGGCGGCAGTGATAGCGCTGGACGGCCCTTCGGCCGACCACATCACCACCCAGGGCATTGCCTCGCAGCGCATCGAAGCAAGCATCACTGGCCCCGGGGGACACAGCTGGTCCGATTTTGGTACTCCCAATCCGATTACCGCCATCGCGCGGGGCATCGTGCGCTTTTCCTCCCTTGCGGTGGGGTCCGATCCGCGCAGTACCTACAACTTCGGCGTCATCGAAGGAGGCACATCCGTCAATTCGATTCCGTCGCGAGCGGTTGTGAAAGTCGATCTGCGGTCAGAAGACGCCCGAGAGCTCGCGCGCCTCGAGGCCGCTCTGCGGGAGGCGATCGAGGCGGGCAAGAACGAGGAAATTGCCGCGACCCGGGCGGCGCGCGATGCGCTCGAGTTGAATTTCCGTTCGCTCGGTACACGCCCGGCCGGCAGACTTCCGGAGGATTCGCCTCTGATCGCTACGATTCGCGGCGTGGATCGCTATCTCGGCAACACCTCGCGTCTTGAGAAAAGCTCGACGGACGCCAATCTGCCGCTCTCGCTGGGAATTCCGGCGGTAGCCGTCGGCGGAGGGGGAAAAGGAGGCGGATCCCACACGCCCGAGGAATGGTACGATCCCGCCGGTCGCGAGCTTGGCCTCAAGCGCCTGTTTCTCGCCGTCGTTTCTCTTGCCGGAACCGACCGGAATCGCTAGTCGTCAGGTTCCGACGCCCAGAGCAGCAGTTTCGTTCTCCTGTCCCTTGTCGGTGCCACTCGGCCCGCATACACTGGGCGGCGCATGCAACCTAAGCGCCTGCTCGCGGATCTCGCGCTGGCCTTCTGCTCGTTTATTTGGGGTACCACGTTTGTCGTGATCAAGGAGGCACTCGCGGATATTTCCGTGATCGCATACCTTGCCGTGCGCTTCGGTCTCGCCGCAGTTCTCATGGCCGTGATTTATGGACGTACGCTCGGTCGTCTGACACTGCCTGAGACCAGGGCGGGCGCACGGATAGGCGCCTTCCTGTTCGGGGGGTACATTTTCCAGATTGCCGGATTGAAGTACACCACGCCTTCGAAAGCTGCGTTCATCACCGGAACCTTCGTGGTCTTCGTGCCGATCATTCTCGCCGTGTTTGGACGCCAGAGGATCCGCAGGTGGCTCTGGCTCGGCGCAACTACCGCTCTCGCGGGCCTCTATTTTCTGACCGTGCCGCTGGAAGGCTTTGGCGCGCTCAATCGCGGCGATCCGGTTGTCTTTGGCTGCGCCATCATGTTCGCGCTGCACATGATCTCGATCGGCCGGCATGTGCACCGGTATTCGGTGGCTCGACTGAGCTTCCTGCAAGTTGCCACCACAGCGGTTCTTTCAACCGCCCTGCTGCCCATCGCCCAAGCAATGGGCTGGGAACACGCCCGTGTGTCGTGGACCGGCTACCTCGTTTTCGCTATTTTGCTTACGGCGCTGGGGGCTACGGTGATCGGCATGTCCTTGCAGACGTGGGCGCAGCAGTACGCTTCTCCCTCTCACGCGGCCATTTTGGTCAGCCTCGAGCCGGTTTTCGCGGCGCTGACTTCGCTGGTGCTTGGGGCCGAACGTCTGCACGCGCGTTTTGTCCTCGGCGCCACGCTGATTTTTGCCGGTGTCCTTCTGGCCGAGCTCAAGGTCGCGGCGCCCGCTGCCGCTTCCGAGTCGCTGGCTCCGATCTCGGCCGTCGGAGAGTGACGTGTCGCCGGGTCGGATGGATATTGTTTCCGTCGAAATCAGGAGGCTCGATTCATACGCGGGCGGGCGCCGGTGCCAGTCGCCCGTGATGAAGATCGATGCGCCGGTCGGCGAGCGCGCCGATTTGCGGCGCATGCGTAACCATCAGAATGGTATGTCTTTCCGAGTGCAGCTTGCGCAGCAGGCCCAAAACAATCTGCTCGTTGGCTTCATCGAGATTGCCGGTCGGCTCGTCGGCCAGAATCAGCTTTGGCTGGTTGATCAACGCGCGCGCCACGGCCACCCGCTGCTGCTCGCCGCCGGAAAGTTCGCCGGGAAGATGATCGAGGCGGTCGCCCAGCCCCACGCGTTCCAGTTCTGCCCGCGCCTCGTGTTCATCCGTTGTGCTGTGAAAATACTGCGCGAGCATCACGTTCTCGAGCGCGGTGAGATAGGGAACCAGATGAAACTGCTGGAAGATGAAACCGATTTTCTCAGCCCGAAAGCGCGTCAGCCCGGCCTCGTCGAGCCGCGCTAGATCGGTTTGATCGACAATAGCCCGGCCGGAAGTCGGTGTATCGAGTCCTCCCAGAATATTGATCAGCGTTGTCTTGCCCGATCCGGATGGCCCCATGATGGCGATCCATTCACCGGCATCCACCGCGAACGAGACGCCATCGAGGGCGCGCACGTTGCCAAACTCCTTGCGCAACTGTTCAACTTCGACCAGCGTTTCGGTCATCGAAGGCTCGGGGTGGCCGTCCCAAACCCAACCGCGTTTTCAGTCCGCGATGGTGACGACCTACCTTTGTCGTTCGGATGCTTCTTCTACTCCCCACGCAAAATGACAGCCGGTTTTACCTTGCCGAGAAACCGGAGCGGCAGCGCGCCGGCCAGCGCCACTCCCATCATCAGCACCGTCGTCAGCGGGAAGATATCCCAGGGCGGATTGATCGATGCGCCGAAAACGCGCTGGCCCACCCAGCGTGCCAGCACCATGCCCATCGCGCAGCCGATGAGTCCTCCCACGGCTCCCAACGTGCTGACCTCGGCGAGGAACAGTCCCACGATGCGGGCCATAGATCCGCCGAGGGCCTTCATCAGCCCCACGTCCTTGCGCCGCTCCATCGCCAGAGCCGCCATGGTGGCCAGGACGCACAATGCGGTCAGCACCAGGATCAGCGCCACCATCAACGCGATCAGCAGCCGCGTTCGATCGAGCAGTTTGCCTTCGGCCTCGGTCGCCGCGCGAATCGGCCGCACTTCATCGTCCGGCAGTTCGACGGCCAGTTGCGCCATACGGCGGGTGATCGTCGTGCCCGTGCCCTGGATGCTCATCTCGACGAGCTGGATCTGATCGCCAACGTTTGCGAGCTTTTCTGCGACCGGTAAATTTACGAATACCTGGTTGTCTTCCGCGCCGCCCGCATCGATAACTCCCGCCACGCGAACCTGTGCGTGGTGGTCGAGATATTGCAGATCGAGATCGCCGGGGGGTGCGAGTTTGAACTGGCGTGCCACATTGCGGCCAATCAAGCAGGACGTCTGGTCCTCGCGCGACCTGACCCAGCGTCCCTCGAGTTTCCAGGTCGGATCCAGGGTCGGCGTTTGATCGAGCCAGGTTCCCGCTACCACCACCGGTGTCGCTTCGGCGCGCGCGACAATGTACAGGAACGGCGCTGCTGCAACAACATCGGAAGTCCGCGTCCGCTCGATCGCGGCGAGCACCGGCGCCTGGTCCATAAGTGACGGCGAGCCCCGCACCTCCGAGCGAGGCTCGTTGGCACCGAGCGCCAGGCCCGAATGCGCCCGCGAGATGACCACGTTGGCGCCCAACGCGCGAAATTCCTGGGTAAGCTTGCGGTCGATGTCGAACTGGAGATCGAGCAGCGCCGATATAACCGTAGCGCCGCTGGTAACCGCCACCAGCGCCACAGCCAAGCGTGGCAGGTTGCTTCGAAGCAGCTTCCAGAGCAGGCGGCCGAACATCACTCGCCCCGCAGGATCGGAGCGGGATCGACGTGCGCCACCCGCCGTATGGGAATCAAGCCGCCCACCAGTGCTACCAGCGCCGCCAGAGCGAGAACGATCGGCAAGAGTATGAACTCAGGCGATGCCGGCACACCGAAGACGCTCGCTCCGAGGAACCGTGCCAGTGCCGTGCCCATGACGAACCCGATCGCTCCGCCCGCCAATGCCAGCGTCAGATGCTCGGTGAGAAAGAGCGCCGTAACCCGAGTGTTCGTTGCGCCGATGGCCTTCATCACGCCAATCTCGACCTGTCGCTCCAGGACCGCTGCGGCGGACGTGGCCGCGATGGCCAGCGCAGCCGCAGCGAGAGCCGCGAGCGTGACGATCCACAACAGCGTGCTGACCTGAGAAAGAATGCGGCCCTCGGAATCGGCAACACGCCGGATCGTGCGCACCTCGGTTCCCGGGAGCACTTGCTCCATTTGATAGCTGATCGAGGAAATGTAGGGCGAGCAAAACCAGCGGTCATACTCGGTCGGCGAGAGCGTCCGCGGATCGCGCTCGGCCAGCACATCGGCGGGTTTCGTGAGTGCGCTCACGTACAGCCGCCGAAACTCACCACCGTGTCCCGAGTAGGCTTGCGCGAAAGCAAGAGGAACAAAGATCGCGCCCTCTTCAGCATCTCCGGTGCTGACAATGCCGGTCACCAGCAAATTCCAGGCCGGGTTCGCCGCTTCGCTGGGCCTCACCTGAATCGTTTTTCCGATCGCGAGGTGAGCGGGATCTCGTGCCGCCAGCGCCGCGCCGACCACCGCTTCGCTGGAGCCGTCTTGGAACCAGCGGCCGCGAATTTGCCAGGAGGGGTGCGTCTTGCTCACACCCGTCGTGAACTGGGTGCCATCGGGAATGGGCACTCGATGCTCGTACCAGGTGCCGATCAAAGTCGTGCGGATTGGCTTTGAGCCGTAAACGATGGCTGGGGTGTCGAGAAAAGGGGTAAATCCGAGAATATTGTGACGCCAGAAAATCGTTTTCAGCTTGCCCAGATCGGCCTCGCGCAGGTACGCGCCTTCATCGACCGGCCGATAATCGACGCCGCCAATTTCAAGTGGCAGCGTGTCCGATTGCGGGACGACGAGCAGATTCGCGCCCAGGCTCCGAAATTCGCGCGCCATGCGATCGCCCACCTCGAGCGCCACGGTGAGCGTCGCGGTGGCTACGGCCATGCCCAGGGCCAGCGCCGCGGCCGTAAGGATCTTGCGCCGAGGGTTGCGCAGAAACGATTCGCCCACAATGCGTAGAAACATTTCAGGATTTGTGAATCAGGGCCGCCGCGTCGCTGAAGGCGGCGAGATCGACGACGAGTTCTCCCCCTCGGATGGTCGACTTGACCGGTACCGGGTTGCAGCCGCCATGTTGGCCGATCGAGGGAATATAGATTGTCGCGCCGCAGTTGCGGCAAACCACATTCTGACCTTCCTGCCGATAACCGGCCCAGCCGCAGATCTGGCACGCGTCGAGCGCCACGGCGTAGTTGCCGTTGGTCTGGTGAATCACGAGAAAGCGCATCGTCGTGCCACCCAGATCCACGGTGTAGAAATGCAGGCTTTGGTCGGTCAGCTCAGAAAGAGGAATACGAATCTGGCGATCGACGGCGGCAAGCATCTTGGCCGGGACAGGTGCGGCCATGGCGCGAGAATAGGCGAATTCAGCGGCGAGCGAAATCACGACCAGCACGCAAAGAACAGCTGCCGCAAAACTCCAGCGCCGCTGACGCCGAAATTCCCATTCGAGCATCCGGCGCTCGGCGGCCGGAAGCGTTCGATCCTCTGCCGGACGGCGCGCACTGAACCATTCGCGCAGTACGACCAGGGCCGCGGCGCCCAAAATGACGGCAAAAAAGAAGACTTCGTTGCGAACGATCGGCCCAATGGTGGCCATTTCCCGCTTGCTCGACCAAATCCATTCGGCTTCGCTCAATTCGTGAACGCCGGAAAGCGCCAGCTGAAACGCTACGATCATGAGGATGATGCTGGTGGCTCGGAAAAAGCGGTGGAGGGGGATGCGCAGGGTTCC
>JASHRC010000277.1 GCA_030037525.1 Candidatus Acidiferrales bacterium
ATTACCGATGATTCCCGCTGGGGAGGGGACGATGCCCCACTACGAGTACTTTTGCCAGGCCTGTAGCAAGAAATTCTCGTTGGTTCTGTCGCTCGCTGAACACGATAAAGGCAAGATCAAGTGTCCCAAGTGCGGCAGCGCGAAAGTTGAGCAGCAATGGGCCGCTTTCTTCGCTACGACCTCAAAGAAAAGCTAGAACGTTAGTTTGGTCTAGATACGCGAGGTTTCGAAGGCTTGCTCTTGAGCTTGGCGCCTGAGGTGCATGTGATCAGAGCCTGGAGGTTGTGGGCGCGGCGGATGTACGGAGATTTTCGCGCCGGTTGGATCGAAGGATGACTCGCGACCAGGCGAAACCACACGGGTGGAGACTCTCGGGCACCCCAGCAGAGCGTTCAGAGCGCAACGAAAGCTGAGGTAAGGCTGTGGGTTGGCTGACAAGCCCTCGCCTTCATCTAACGAGTATGTCACGGTGAAGGCTGTAATATCCTCGTCAGCTTCCGAGCGACGATCCGCGGGCGCGCAATTTCTTTCTGCGTTTCCGCATTCAGCTGAGATCATTGTCATCGGTGCGACTCGTGCAGCCGCTGATGACTTTATCCGCCAGTACGCCTGTTCACACGCCGCGACATTCGGCATCCAGCGCTTCAGCCTGGTGCAATTCGCAGCTCGAATCGCCACATTGAGGCTGGCGGCGAAAGGAGAGGCGCCGTGCAGCGCACTCGGTATGGAAGCGGCAGTCGTAAGAGCTGTCCACGATACGTACCGCCATGGCTCGTTGCCGTATTTCTCCCCTGTGGCATTGCTTCCTGGTTTTGCAAACAGCGTGCGGGCCACCGCGTCGGAGCTCGGGATGGCTGGAATCACGCATGCGGATCTTGAAAGTCTTCCTCCTCCCGCTCCTGATGTGAGTTCGCTGCTCAGCGCAATCGAAGCACAACTGGCGGCCGGCCAGCTCGTCGATCTTGCTGCGGTGATGCGCACAGCGGCCTCGGCGCTCCGTCGCAATGAGGTTTCGTTCGCGAATCGGCCTGTCTTGCTCCTCGATCTGCCCATTCACTCGAAGATCGAACATGAGCTTGTTGAGGCGCTTCTGTCGAGCGCGACGGAAGTGCTGGCCACGCTGCCGGCTGAGGACGAGAAAAGCCTCGCGGCCATGAAGGCCCTGCCAGGCCCGGTCGAACGCATCGAACGACCCAACACGAACTCACCGTTGGGGCGGCTGCGCCAGTACCTATTCTCGCAAGTCAGACCGCCCTCCGGGGAGCGGGATGATCAAGTCCGCATGTTTTCCGCCCCCGGAGAAGGTCGAGAGTGCGTGGAGATCGCCCGCCGGATTTTGGAAGAAGCACGAAGCGGCATCCGATTCGATCAAATCGCTATCTTTCTCCGATCACCAACCACGTATTCAGGATTGTTGGACAGCGCCTTGCGGCGTGCCGGCATTCCCGCCTTCTTCTCTCTGGGTACCAGTCGGCCGGATCCTGCGGGGCGAGCATTTCTGGCACTCTTGGCGTGTGCCGATGAAAAGTTTTCGGCGAAGCGGTTCGCAGAATACCTCTCGCTCGGTCAGGTTCCGGTCCTGAACAAACGCGGAGGTCCTCCGGAAGGAAGACAAAGGTGGACAACGGCCGAGGATGAAATCCTGGGCCTAGGTCTGGCGGCGCCCGTTCCTGCCAATGCCGAGTTACCGGAAAAGGTGAGGAAGGATGATGCGGTGGACTCCGATGAGAGTCCACAGATCGGGGGAACGCTCCGAGCTCCCTGGAACTGGGAGAAGCTGCTCGTCGATGCTGCTGTGATTGGTGGAAAGGACCGGTGGGAACGGCGTCTAAATGGTTTGGATGCGGAGTTTCGCCTGAAGCTTAAAGAGGTGATCAGCAAAGAACCGGAATCTTCCAAGGCCGTGGCGATCGAGCGCGACCTTCGCGACCTGTCGCACCTGAGGAATTTCGCCCTGCCGCTGATCAAAATCTTTTCCGAGTTTCCGACCGAGGCGCATTGGGGCGAGTGGCTCAGCATCCTGCAGTCGCTCGCACCTGCGGTTCTCCGCGGTCCGGAGCGCGTTTTATCGATACTGGCTGAAATGGCACCGATGGCAGGCATCGGCCCTGTTTCTCTTTTCGAAGTGCGGAATGTCTTGCTCGAACGCCTTTCCACTCTTGAAGTATCTCCGCCCGAGTACCGATATGGCCGGGTGTTCGTCGCTACGACGGGACAAGCTCGTGGCTACGCTTTTGAAGTGGTCTTTTTGCCTGGTTTGGCTGAACAAATCTTTCCGCGAAGGCCGAGAGAAGACCCGATCCTTTTAGACCACCTCCGCAGCCGACTTGATTCCGGTCTTCGAAACCAGGCCGAGCGGGTATCGGAGGAGCGGCTCCTTCTCCGGCTGTCTGTCGGGGCGGTGCGAAAGCGGCTGTACCTTTCCTATCCTCGACTGGACGTCGTGCAAGCGCGGCCGCGCGTGCCCTCCTTTTACGCTCTCGACGTCGATAGGGCTATTACCGGCGAAGTCCCCCGGGTGGAAACGCTCCAATACCGAGCCGATGAGGAAGGAAGCGCCAGGTTAGCTTGGCCGGCACCGGTCGACCCGAACCGTGCGATTGATGCGATTGAGCACGACCTTTCGGTTTTGGGTTCTCTGCTGAACCTACCGGCGGAGCAGAGCCAAGGTAGAGCGCGTTATCTGCTCGAACTTAATGAAAACATGACTCGTTCTCTTCGGACTCGATTTGGCCGCTGGCATCGGAAGGCTTGGAGCAAGCTTGATGGGCTTTGTGCCCCCGGGAAAGAGACGATCGAACTTTTCTCCGAGCGCCGGCTGACCCGTCGGCCCTATTCTCCCTCGAGCCTCCAAAGGTTCGCCGCATGTCCATATCAATTCTATTTGGCCGCCATCGAGGGGATCGAACCACGTAAAGAAGCTGTAAGCATCGAGCGCATGGACCCCCTGACACGGGGGTCGATCCTGCACCGCATACAAGCGGAGTTTCTTCGCGAACTTCTCAATGAGGGCAAACTGCCCGTCTTACCGGCGAGCCTGACCCCGACTTTGGAACAGTTGAAGACGGTGGTTCAGCGCATCGAGGAAGAATATCGGGAGATGCTCGTTCCTGCCATTCTGAGAGTGTGGAACGACGAGATCGATGGCCTGCGGGCCGATCTCCATTTGTGGATCAAGCGGATGGCTGAAAATCCATCGGACTGGATCCCCAGATATTTTGAGCTGTCTTTCGGAATTTCCGATGGAGTTGAGCGAGATCCCGGAAGCTTCGCTGAGGTGGCGACCATTGCTGGCGGTTTCCAGCTTCGCGGAATCGTTGACCTGATCGAACAGCGAGCCAGCGACGGGGATCTTCGGGTTACGGATTACAAATCGGGCGTATCTCGAACCGCCGGTTCGTTCCGAGTTGGAGGCGGAGAGACACTTCAGCCCATTCTCTACTCCCTGGCTGTTGAGTCATTGACGAGGAAATCGGTTACCGAAGGCCGTCTCTACTACTCAACCAGTGCCGGCGGTTTCACCGAACGCATTGTCCCACTCGACGCGCAAGCCCGCCAGTCAGCTGAGGAAGTGCTTAACATCATTGATGCTGCTGTCGACCGGCCCTTCTTCCCGCCAGCACCTCGCGAAAAAGCGTGCGCTTGGTGCGACTTCCAAGCGGTCTGTGGACCCTACGAGGAAATCCGTGTGAAGACGAAGGATCAAAAAGCGCTTTCCGACCTGACACGACTGAGGGGCCTGCCGTGAAACCACTCGTGGATCAGCATGAGCGTCATCAGATTCGCACATCGCTCGATCGGACTATCGTTGTGGAAGCGGCAGCCGGCACAGGCAAAACGACCGAACTCGTTTGCCGGATCACAGAAGTGCTCGCCCAGGGCCGGGCGCAGGTTGGGCAAATCGTCGCAATCACTTTCACCGAGAAGGCGGCCGGCGAGTTGAAACTTCGACTGCGTGCCGAACTGGAAAAAGCTCGAGGGACCGCAGCAGATGACCGAGCGCGCTGCCGAAATGTCGAGGACGCTATCGAGCGATTGGAAGAGGCCCGCATCAATACGATTCACGGGTTCTGCTCCGACTTGCTGCGCGAGCGCCCCGTGGAGGGCCGAGTGGACCCTCTGTTCGCGCCTTTGTCGGAGGGCGACGCCCGCGAACTTTTCGAGGAAGCATTCGGTTCCTGGCTCGAGCGATCTTTGCAGGCGCCAGGGGAGGGATTGCGGCGTTCGCTGCGTCGGCAATCCAAAGATGGACCAGTTGAGCGGCTCAAGGCAGCTGGATGGGAGCTTTTGAACTGGAGGGACTTCTCCTCTCCCTGGTCGCGACCGATGTACGACCGAGCTTCCTCGATTGACACGCTCCTCGCTCGACTCGCCGAATTTCGTAGACTGACTTTCAATCCTTCCCGGTCAGCTACTTTTTTCTACCGCAACACCAAAATCGCTCGGTCGATCAGCGAGCGATTGGACGCGCTTCGGACCGTGGGCGTGCGCGATGACGACCTTGCCGAGGCGCTTCTGGTGACATTAGCCGACGATCGAGATTTCCGCCATCCTGGAGCTGTTCCGGTTCCCCAATATTCACAGGACACAACAGGAGAAGCGGTTCGATCCGCGCATGAGGCCTTGGTTCGAAGTGTGCTGGAATTCGCAAGAATCGCCAACGCTGACCTGGCAGCTTTGCTCGAGCGCGAGCTACGCGAAGCCATCCACGTGTACGAACAACTAAAAGCTCGAAGCGGACGATTGGACTTCGTCGATCTCTTGCTGCGGGCTCGGAACATGCTGCGGGACTTTCCGCTGGTGCGAGCGGATTTTCAGCGGAGGTTTACGCATATTTTCGTAGATGAATTCCAAGATACCGATCCGGTTCAGGCCGAGATCATCCTGCTGCTGGCCGCGAGCGACCCCTCGGCTCGATCTTGGAAGGAGGTCGTTCCGAGGCCCGGTAAACTCTTCCTGGTCGGCGATCCCAAGCAATCGATCTATCGTTTTCGGCGTGCAGACGTGGCCACCTACCAGGAGGTGAAGAAACTGCTCGTCGGGCGGGGCGCAATGGAGCTTCAGCTGACGACCTCATTTCGAGGCGCTCCTTCTCTTCAGACCTGCATCAACAACGCGTTTCGACCCGTGATGGTCGACAATTCCCAGACACTGCAGGCGGGCTATGTGCCGCTATCGCCCTATCGAACCGAAGCAGCATCCCAGCCGACGGTCATTGCTCTGCCGGTTCCAGAGCCGTACGGCAAACGAGATATCGCTCTCTACGCAATCGACCGCTCCCTGCCCGATGCGGTTGGCGCATTCGTCGATTGGCTTATTGGAGAAAGCAAATGGACAGTCACGGAAACGGGAAGTCCCAATGAACGAGTTCCCATATCCGCCCGGCACATTTGCCTTTTGTTTCGGCGGTTTCAAGATTTCGGAAGGGATGTAACCAGGCCTTATGTTCAAGCTTTGGAAGCGCGCCGCATCCTCCACATGGTTGTCGGTGGAAAATCGTTCCACACCCGCGAAGAAGTGGAAGCTCTGCGGACCGCGCTCACGGCAATCGAATATCCCGACGACCAGCTTTCCGTATATGCGACTCTGCGGGGCTCGTTCTTTGCTCTTACCGACGAGTCCCTGTTTATGTACCGGCATCGGTTCAGACGCCTACACCCTATGCGTCTTCCCTGCGAACCAGCGTCGAGCGAGCTTTCGCCCGTGGTGAAAGCATTGACGCTATTGGCAGAGCTACATCGCAAGCGAAACTCGCGCCAAGTGGCAGACACGATTGACGAATTAATGGAGGCGACTCGAGCTCATGCGGCGTTCGCATTGCGTCCTTCCGGTGAGCAAGTGCTCGCCAACGTTCTGCATGTTTCCGAGATGGCCAGAGCCTGGGAGCAGTCGGGCCGCCTTTCGTTTCGAGGCTTTGTAGATAAATTGCGCAAAGAAGCAGACAGCGGAGAAGCTCCAGAAGCCCCGATCATGGAGGATGGCAGCGAAGGCGTGCGGATGATGACCGTACACAAGGCCAAGGGACTCGAGTTTCCAATCGTCATTCTGGCCGATATGACAGCCAAGCTTCAGCCGTCCGAAGCCCGGCGGTATGTCGATACCGAACGCTCGCTCTGCGCCGCCCGCATTGGTGACTGGTCGCCACTGGAGCTTACCGAGCAGGAGGGAGAGGAAAAGGCACGAGACGCTGCCGAAGGTATTCGCCTCGCTTACGTTGCGGCCACCCGGGCTCGCGACCTTCTAGTGGTTCCTGCGGTTGGCGATCCCTGGCCAAAGACCGAGGATTTGTGGATCGGGCCGCTGGGGCGGGCTGTGTATCCTCCCGTGGAGCTGCGGAAACACCCAGCCCTCGCACCGGGATGTCCGAAATTCGGCACGGACACTGTCAGGGAACGGCCATCGGGAGGACCCACAAACCATACCGTCCGTCCGGGGCTTTACGCACTGGCATCCTTCGAGCCTTATCAAGTGGTCTGGTGGGATCCGAACCAGCTGGTTTTGGGGGCACGCCCCTCGTATGCCCTGCGGCAGGAGGAGCTGCTGAAAGAGGTTGATAAAGCGACGGTGGAGCGAGACCTCGCGGCGTACAAGGAGTGGAAATCGAAAAAGGAGTTTGTTGTCGGGCGGGCTTCAGTGCCCTCGCTCGGCGTGCAAACCGTCACGCAGCGGGCCGTCCGCAAGTTGGAGACGCCAGGTGCGACGGAGGTGAAGGTGATTGATGTCGGAAACCGAGGCCGGGGCCCGGGCGGGGCCCGCTACGGATCGCTTGTGCACGCAATCCTTGCAACCGTACCCCTCCGTGCGGACTCCACCATAATCGGGGGAGTCGCGGCTCTTCACGGAAGGATCCTTGGTGCGAACTCGGAAGAAGTCTCCTCCGCCGTGACGGCTGCACAAACCGTCCTGGGGCACGAAATCTTGCAACGTGCCTCCGAGTGCGAGCGACACGGCCGTTGCCGCCGGGAAGCGCCGGTCACGCTGCTTGAGAACGATGTTCTGCTAGAAGGCGCGATCGATCTTGCATTCGAAGAGTCCGGGGCCTGGACCATTGTTGATTTTAAGACAGATGAGGAGTTGGAGACGCAACTCCATCGGTACGAGCGTCAGGTGGCGTTATACCGACAGGCGGTCGAAAAAGCGACTGAGAAGCCAGCTCATGCCTACATTCTCCGGGTGTGAGTGCCAAGGGCTTTTTGGCAGCTAAACGTTCTGTTGACGACGCAGGCGTGCCCGCCTTCCACCAGGCGCCGGACCATGTTTGCGCCCATTCTGCCAAGGCCAACCATTCCGATTTGCATGACACTCCTTCCTCTCCTAGCTGGTCCTCCGGCGCCGATATCGGCGGATCAGATTGTTGGTGGAACTGTCATGGCGAAGTGTAGGCTCCGCCTTGCTTTCGAGTTCCGGAATGATTCGTTGAGCCAATACCTTGCCCAGCTCCACGCCCCACTGGTCGAACGAGTTGATCTGCCAGATGGCCCCCTGGGTGAATACGGAGTGTTCGTACAGAGCGACAAGTTTGCCAAGGGCTTCGGGCGTCAGGCGGTCCGCCAGGATCGTATTCGACGGACGGTTGCCCTCGAAGACGCGATGAGGGACAAGCCAATCCGGCGTGCCTTCCGCTTTGACCTGTTCCGGTGTTTTCCCAAACGCCAGTGCCTCGGTCTGGGCGAAGACGTTTGCCAGGAGCATGTCGTGGTGGCGGCCCAGCGGATTGAGCGGCTGCGCAAAAGCGATAAAATCACAGGGGATCAGGCGAGTTCCTTGATGGATCAATTGATAGAAGGAGTGCTGGCCGTTGGTTCCCGGCTCTCCCCAATAGACTGGCCCGGTGGCATAGCTCGTCTCGCTTCCACTGATCGTCACGTGTTTTCCGTTGCTCTCCATGGTTAGCTGCTGCAGATAGGCGGGAAATCGCTTCAAGTACTGCTCGTAGGGCAGCATGGCAACCGTCTGGGCGCCGAAGAAATCGTTGTACCAAATGCTGAAGAGTCCAAGAAGGACCGGCAGGTTCTGATCGAGCGGCGCCGTGCGGAAATGCTCATCCATCTGGTGAAATCCCGCCAGCAGGGCCTGGAAGTTCTCCGGCCCCACAGCGACCATGGTGGAAAGACCGATCGCCGAGTCCATCGAGTAGCGTCCGCCCACCCAATCCCAAAAGCCGAACATCTGGGCGGTGTCGATGCCGAACTTGGCCACTTCCTGAGCGTTCGTCGACACCGCGACAAAGTGCTTAGCCACCGACTTCTCATCGCCGCCCAAGCCTGCCAGCGACCAGTCGCGAGCCGAGTGCGCGTTGGTCATGGTCTCGAGCGTCGTGAAGGTTTTCGAGGAGATGATGAACAGCGTCTCGGCCGCATCGAGATCGCGCACAGCTTCCGCAAAGTCGGTGCCGTCTACGTTGGAAACGAAGCGGAAGTTCATCGTCCGGTCACTGTAATGCCTGAGCGCTTCGTATGCCATGACCGGCCCCAGATCGGAGCCGCCGATGCCGATGTTGATCACATTCCGGATGCGTTTCCCCGTGTGTCCCCTCCACTGGCCGCTGCGAACGCGATCGGAAAACTCCGTCATCTTGTCGAGGACGGCATGGACTTGGGGAACCACGTTTTCACCGTCCACCAGCATCGATGCCCCCTTGGGGGCGCGCAGAGCCACATGAAGGACGGCGCGATTCTCCGTGAAATTAATTTTGTCCCCTCGAAACATGGCCTCGATTTGCGCTTTCAGTGCCGATTCCTCGGACAGTTGGATCAGGAGCCTGATGGTTTCATCCGTGATGCGGTTCTTCGAGTAGTCAAGCAAGAGGCCCGCGGCCTCTGCCGTCATACGCTCGCCGCGTTTCGGATCTTTTGCGAATAGCTCCCGGAGATGCAGAGGACGAATCTTCTCGTGGTGCACCTGGAGCGCCTTCCAAGCCTTCCGCTTGGCAAGCGGCTCCACCGCCTGGGGTGTAACTGTTCGGGCACGCGTTCCCATAAGTTACGCAGCGAGGGGCTGCCTGCGTTCGCCGGCAGCAAAATCGCCACACTCCTTTCTTGAAGTGTATTGCAGGGTAAACGGCTGGCGACGTGAATAGATAGCCGCCAGCTTCCGACTGACTCCTGAAGCACGGAACCCGTTTTCATCATCGCTTAACGCCACGAGGGGGAGTCATGCCACAAAATGAAGGGAGCCTCTATGGGTATGAGCGCTCCGCTGTGCTCGGGAATCACCCGCGGAGTGTATTGGGTGGCGGAGCGAGTCGAGGGAATGCGTGCCGTATAGGTGAAGCCATTTTGAGAGCCAACTAGACGCTCGCCGCGACTCATAGCATGGTGCGAGGGAGCTTGGCCGTTTTGCGCTTCGGCATACAGCTCCACGCGAACGAAATCGGGATCCAGATCGCCGAGATAGACCTGAGTTTGAAAGACCAACTGGCCGTCCTGTTGTTCGACCGTTGCCGAACCGAACCGCAGGCCGGACCAATGCTTTCTGACTTCCGTCTTCCACTTGACCAGGTCGCTTCCCAGTGCCGCCTGATCTTTGCTCCGCTCCTTAAAGGCTGCCGCCGATGACAGGTAAAGCTCTTCGGCGTACTGGCGGACCACACGGTTGGTGGAAAAAAGAGGCGTCAATCGGGCCATACTTTCCCGCATGCGCGCTACCCAGCCGCGCGGAATTCCATGGTCATCTCGGTTATAGAACTCCGGAACGATTTCCCGTTCGAGCAGGCCGTACAGAACTTCCGCTTCTTTGCTGTCCCACACTGGATCATCCCCGTGTTCCCGTCCGTCTCCGATAGCCCAGCCAACTTCCGGCGAATAGGCTTCAGCCCACCAGCCATCGAGCTCGGAGAGATTTAGTCCGCCGTTGACCAACACCTTCATGCCGCTGGTTCCACTTGCTTCCCACGGTCGTCGTGGGGTGTTCACCCAAAGATCGACGCCCTGCACGAGCTGCTGAGCCATGAGCACATCGTAGTCAGCGAGGAAGATCACCCGAGACCGTACTTCCGGGCGGCGCGAAAAGTCAACCCACTGCTGGATCATGTCCTGCCCGGCGATATCTTGCGGATGAGCCTTCCCGGCGAGCACCAGTTGAACGGGCCGCTCCCGGCTGGTAAGGATCTGTGCGAGTCGCTGGGGATCGTGTAGCAGAAGGTTGGGACGCTTATAGGTCGCAAAACGGCGCGCGAACCCGATAGTGAGTGCTTCAATGTCCAGCGCCCGCACGGCTTGCTCCAGATCCTCTCTCGAAGCGCCCTGTCCCGACAATTGACGAACGTAGTGTTTGCGTACGTAACGAACCAGGGATTTCCGGCCGCTCGAGCGCAATTGCCAAAGTTCGGAGTCACTGGCCCGGCGAAAGCACTGTGCGATTCCGGCCATGCTTTCTCTCCAACGATCTTTTCCGCAGGTGAGTTCCCACAGGGAGTCTGCCTCGGCCGAATCCCAGGTGGGCGTGTGGATGCCGTTTGTGACATGAGTGATCGGCACTTCTGCCTCCGGCCATCTTGGAAACAGCGGCTGGAAGATGCGTCGGCTGACTTCGCCGTGCAGCCGGCTTACGCCGTTGACGGCTCCGCTGCCTCGGACGGCTAGGTAGGCCATATTGAATGGTTCAGAGGAATCTTCGCGGTTCCTCCTTCCCAGAGCCAGTAGTTCATCGAAAGGAACGGAGAGTTCCTTCTCCGCGTATTCCTTGAAGTACTTTTCCATGAGAGCGGGAGGGAAGCGATCGAAGCCGGCATCGACCGGGGTATGGGTGGTAAAGAGATTCCCGGCGCGAGTGATCGTCAGGGCCAAATCGAAGGGTTCTTTATTCTCGGCCATCCGCGACCGGGCTCGCTCAAGCACGGCAAACGCCGCGTGCCCCTCATTCAAGTGACAGACTTCGGGCCGCAGTCCCAGAGCATCAAGAAGCCGCCAGCCTCCAATTCCCAGCACCAACTCTTGCTTGAGACGAAGCTCCGGCCCGCCGCCATAGAGTTCTCCGGTAATACCGCGGTGCGCCGGGAGATTCGCCGGATCGTTAGTGTCGAGCAGATACAATCGGGTCCTGCCAACCTGCACCTCCCAAGTGCGAATCCACAGTTTGACGCCCGGAAGGTCTAAACAGAGCCGCAGCCACTCGCCGTTTGGCTCGCGCAAGGGCTTGACGGGCAACTGTCCAGGGTCGTTGAACGGATATAAACTTTGCTGGTGCCCCGCTCCATCGATTTCCTGACGAAAGTATCCGAGTTGATAGAGCAAACCGACGCCGGTCACCGGCACGGCAAGATTGCTGGCTGCCTTGAGTTGGTCGCCAGCGACGTTGCCGAGGCCGCCTGAATAAATTGGCAGGGCTTCACTGAGCATGAACTCCATAGAAAAGTAGGCGACTTTGGTGAGCCCGGAACGAGGATGGGCTCGTTGAAACCACCCTTCCTGTTGCTCGGCCGCCTGTCGCTCCCTTTCCACATCCGCCAGCAGCTTTTGAAATTCCGGTTTCGCTGTCACCGCCTCGAGCTTTTCCCGGGCCACCGTTTGCAGCACCAGCCAGGGGTTACGGGTTAGGTCCCAGAGTTCCGGGTCGAGTTGCTCCCAAATGTGGTCGGCCGAGTGATTAAACGACCATCTCAGATCTAAAGCGAGTGCAGTGAGGGCGTTGGAAACCGCTGTTGGGAAGAGACGACTGCGCTGTGCAGGACTGCTCATGGTTTGCTCCTGACTGGGATCTCGTTGCCGGTCGCTGCTCGAACGCTGTGTCGAAGCGCGTCGGAAACGATCATTTGGGCTTCCTCTTCGATCCGCCGAAGGTGGTCTTGACCAAGAAAGCTCTCCGCATAAATCTTATAAATCTCCTCGGTACCCGAGGGGCGCGCCGCAAACCAGCCGTTTCTGGCAATCACCTTGACGCCTCCGATCGGGTTATGATCTCCGGGGGCTGCCGTCAGAATCTGCTCGACCTTTTCACCGGCCAGATTCGTGATGCGGATATCGGACGGCTCCAACCTCTCGAGAGCCGTCTTTTGGTCCGCCGTGGCCGGAGCTTCGATGCGTTCGTAAACTGGATCTCCCAGCTCGCGCGTGAGATCCCGATACATTTGACCGGGATCTCTCTGCTCGCGCGCCGTAATTTCTGCGGCGAGCAGGCAAGGAATGATTCCGTCTTTGTCGGTGGTCCAGGTGCCGCCGTCGCGCTTGAGAAACGAGGAGCCGGCGCTTTCCTCTCCGCCGAAACCCAGCCAACCACCCAGCAGGCCTTCTACAAAATACTTGAAACCGACCGGCACTTCATACAGCCGCCGTTTCAACCGTGCGGTGACGCGATCGATCATGCTGCTGCTCACGACCGTCTTCCCGACGACAACGTCCGGTTTCCAGTGCTGCCGATTCCGGACCAGATAATCGATTGAAACAGAAAGATAGTGGTTCGGAGGCAATAAGCCGCTCTCTTTGGTCACAACGCCGTGGCGGTCGTGGTCGGTGTCGCTTGCAAAGGCCACATCGAATTTGTCTTTGAGGCCGATTAGCCTCTGCATGGCGTAGGGCGAGGAAGGGTCCATGCGAATTTTGCCGTCCCAATCAACGGTCATGAATCGAAACGTAGGATCAACGGATTGGTTCACCACGGTCAGCTTGAGACCGTAGCGCTCGGAAATCTCTGGCCAATACCGAATGCCTGCACCTCCGAGCGGATCGACGCCCAAAGCAATCCCGGAATCGCGAATCGCCGCCATATCAATGACGTTCTCCAGGTCGGCGACGTAGTGGCCGAGATAGTCATAGCGATGTGTCGTCAGAGCCCGGACCGCCTGGGTGAATGGGGTGCGCTTGACACCCTTGAGGCTCGCCCGGAGAAGTTCATTGGCTCTCGACTGGATCCAAGACGTTACGTGCAGATCGGCAGGCCCCCCGCTGGGCGGATCGTACTTGAATCCACCATCGTCCGGCGGATTATGAGAGGGCGTGATCACAATACCGTCGGCGAGTCCGCTCTGCTTGCCCTTGTTGTAACGAAGAATCGCGTGAGACACGGCCGGGGTCGGCGTGTAGGGAGTTCCTTCGGAAAGCATTACGTCTACACTGTTGGCAGCCAGCACCTCCAGCGCGCTGGCAAATGCCGGTTCGGAGAGCGCATGGGTATCCATTCCAAGGAAGAGCGGACCACCAATCTTTTCCAGTTTTCGATAATCGCAGATGGCCTGACTGATTGCCAGGATGTGCCATTCATTGAAGGCCACATCGAAAGCGGAGCCGCGATGGCCGGATGTTCCGAAGACCACACACTGCTTCGGGTCGCTCGGATCGGGCCGCAGAGCATAGTAAGCCGTCACAAGTTTTGCAACATTGACCAGAATCGACGAATCAGCCGGCTTTCCGGCGGCCGCATTCACGTTCACTTGACACCCCAAACATTCTGACTCTGTTACCGATGATGTTTACTGCTCCCTGGCTTCTAGAAAGAGGGCCACAACCCGGGGAGTTGTCGCCGGGCCTCAAGCTAAGCCGCGTCCCCGTGCGTCGGCCATTTCCTTCCCAAATCTGTTTGCGATTTCGTCATGTCAACGGTTGGATCGATCATAGCTTGCGCTTCAAAGACAGAACTCGCGGGTCCTGCCCCCGGGCCGCCTGCCCTGGCGTTTCGCTCGACCCCTGGCAGGAAGTCTGCCCCGCACCTCCCGTCAGTAGTATGGATGCTGTCTGCCATGTGACAGCTTCACGTTTCGCGAAAAAAAGGCCAAGCATTGAAAAAAACATGCAGCCAAACTTGAAGCACGCGGCAGCCCGAGGCCGTTCGGCGAATTAGTTCTGAGCGTTCAGTCCCCGGCAAGCTTGTTTTCTGAACTCTTTCTAGCAGGCATCGTTGATCTTGGATATAGATGACTCCGGCCGCATCTACCGCCCGCGCAGGGCATCCGTCATTTGAGCCGCCCGATATACGCAGATCGCGTGCGGCTAGTAAGGAGTATCTGCCCCGGGGACTGGAACTTCGGATTCAGAAATTCGATAGGAAGTCGGGCGGCCTTGCTTGTGCAGGTTGTATTCGGAGACGATATGGCTGTGCGATCCATACATGAACCGCGTGAGAGACTGCGTTCGTGCGAGACGACGGACACAAGGATTTACTGACATCGTCGCTCGGAATATTATGATTGAAATTAACGTGTCGATCGCCAGGCACAATGATCGGAGATTGGCACCGCATCCCATCGATCTCGACCCGACCGAGGTCATTCCGTTCGGGCGCTACGGTGCAGGCCTTCTAACGGAGCATCCGGTCGGCCTGGTCGTCGCACTGGGCATGCTTCTTATGGGCTTGGCAGGATTGCCACCAGCGCGTTTGTTTTTCGCAACCTCGCTCCCTCTCGGCGGCATCTGGGGCTTGTTCCTATGGCTTCGTCACCGGTAATCAATCGGCCCGCGCGTTGTTCGAATGAAGAGCCCTGAACTCCGGTAAGCTCCCTAATCGAGCACCACCCACCGAGGGATTCGAGTCGCTACTTCAATCCATACCGCGTTCCAAACAAAAAGCAGCAAGCGGATGGCGAGACACACAAACATTAACACTGCTGGCGTGAGCACACCCCGTCTGATTCTGGCTCGGCGCCAGTTGGGCGTTCTCGTCTCAGGAGGTGCTGTTGCCTGATCATCGACCTCTGCTTCCCTTTAGAGGGAAACGGGGTGTCGTGGCCCGCACGCAAGCGACGTACGAGAAGCTTTTCTCCGGACCGAGGGACCGGGGCCGGTCCAGCCGCGAGGTAGGTGTAAACAGTTCTGCTGGGGTTCAGCTGCCGTTCCGCAGCACGATTCCTTCTTGTTAGACTCCTGCAATGCCATTTCAACTCAAGACGTGGAAGCTCGATCAATCTGCGGGCCCTCTTCGTCGCTCCCTGCAGTACGCCCTTTATGACTGGACCCGCGAAATGCCTAGGTCCAAACGCATTATCCTGTACGTCGGCATTGTTCTTCAGGGATACGCCTTGTACTTCATGGTGATGTGGGCTTTCACGCTGCCAAAGTGGTTGTCTTCCAATCTTCTGTTGTTACCGAGACGGCCAGCGAGCTATGTGTTGGTGTTCCTGTTTTTTTTCGCCGGCCACTGGATCCAGAAAGGAATGCTGACTTCTGAATTTATTCGCAAAACGCAACTCGAAAATGACCAGATAGCGGCACGCCAGATCCAGCAGACGCTCCAGCCTCAGAAACTGGAAAAGTTGCCGGGCTACGAACTGGAGGCGTTTTACAGACCTTTGCGCGAGGTGGGCGGCGACTACTTCGACGTCATGGAGGTTTCTGCCAACCGGACGCTATTCGCGTTGGCAGATGTGTCTGGAAAGGGGATGCCAGCGGCTTTGCTTGCGGCAAATATTCAGGCTCTGGTCAGGAGTATCGCGAGTGTCGAATCCAGTCCGTTGGCATTGGCCAATCAGATTAACAAGCACTTGAGTCGATACACGCCGATGGATCGCTTTGCCACGGCTGTTCTCATCGTGCTCAGCCAAGATTCGGGAGAATTGAGGTATGTCAATGCCGGCCATAACGCCCCGATTGTGTTTTCCTCCGGATCGGCGACATTTCTGGAAGCCACCGGCCCGCCCCTTGGGTTGTTTGCAGATGCGGAGTACGAAAGTCGCACAGCTGTTCTGAGTCGAGGCGACACCCTGCTCCTATTTACAGATGGTTTGACCGACTCGATTCAAGGGGAGCATCCAGAAAATCGCGTATGCGATGCTTTGGCTCGGAATACGGGGCAAATGATGGCAAATCTCAAGTCGCTCATCGATCGGAAATTCAACGAGGACGATGTCACCATACTGCTGGTAAAGCGTATGTAGGTCTCGCTGGCCGCGGCGAGGGCATTTGGTGCTCGAGCGGCTTCCACTGTTCAACGGATCGCAGGGAAAATTCGGGAGTTGCCCGGAGCGATGTGCCAATGGTTCGGGCTCTAGAGCCGCGTTATTTGGGCGCCTCCCGCAACCACTTCAAGCAGGGTGTTCTGTTAGTCGTCGGTCGCCGTGCTAACCATTTCCGGAACAGCTTGCTTTGCATGGATGGCCTTCAAGATTTTCTCCGGCGTGATCGGCAAATCCTTCACCCACACGCCGGTCGCATTGGCAATCGCGTGGGCCACGGCGCCGAGGACGGTGCACGTGCAGCCTTCGCCGATCTCCTTGGCCCCAAAAGGACCTTCCGGCTCGTAGGAATCCACGATGCCGCTGAACACTTCGGGAGCGTCCTTGATCGTCATGATCAGGTACCCATGCAGGTTTGGATTCGTGATGTGGCCGCTCTTATCGAACTGCACTTCTTCCATGACGGTCTCGCTCGCTCCCATGACCATCGCGCCTTCAACTTGCCCGTGGACCATTTGAGGATTGATGGGGGTCCCGCAGTCGTGGAAGTCGGTGAACTTTTCGACTTTCACCTTGCCGGTCTCCAGGTCCACCGCGACCTCGCAAACGGAACTTCCAAACGAATACGCAGGGCTCGTGCCGACGGTGGCGCCTTTGTAATCGCCGCCCAGCCCCTGGGGCGGTTTGTAGCAACCCGTACCGACCAGCGGCCCGCAATCGTTGAAGTATTTTCGGGCGACCTCTTCCCAGGCCACGCTGCGCGTCTTGTCGCCGGACACAAACATCTGGGCGTCTCCCACAGCCACCTGCGACTCCTGGCAGCCCAACAGCGCGGCGGCATAGGGCTTCATCTTTTCCACGACGGCCAGCGCCGCGTTCTTGACGGCGTTGCCGCCCATCAGTGTTACGCGCGAAGAGTAAGCGCCCAGATCAATCGGCGAGATGTCGCTATCCTCGGTGCGCACACGGATACGGGAAGGCGGGATTCCCAGCGCCTCTGCGGCGACCTGCACCATGACCGTGTCGCCGCCTTGCCCGATTTCGGCCGCCCCGATCAGCACGATCACCGCCATCCCGTCCTCGTTCACCTTGACGATGGCATTGGCATGCGGAAAGATCGGCTTCTTCACGAAATGCTCCACCGGCTTTTCATGCGACAGTTGCACTTGCCCTCGATAGATCGCGTAGCCGGCTCCCGAGACGAATCCTCCCGAGCCAATTCCGATCCCTTTGCCCTTCGGCAGCTTGCCGTACTTCTCACTCCAGCCTGATTTCTCGCGCGCCGCCTGAAGCGTCGCCGTAAACTCGCAGCTCTTGATATCCAGGTCATTGACCGTCCGGGTGTTGGGAGTCATGGCGTTTCGCAGCCGAATCTCGATCGGATCGATTCCGATGTCTTCCGCCATCATATTGAGCAGACATTCAAACGCAAACCGGGGCTGCGGTACGCCGTGCCCGCGAAAGGCTCCGCACGCCGGTTTGTTGGTCATCACTCGGTAGCCGTTGTACTTGTAGTTGGGGATGTGATAGAGCGTCGGCATCATGCTCCCGGCGTAGTAGGACGTGGCCACTCCGAAGGAGGTGTAGGCCCCGCCGTCCAGATAGATCTCGCTCTGGAAGGCCTTGATCTTGCCGTTTCGGTCCAGGCCCAGCTTCATCTTCATATGTTGCTTGTGGCGCCCGCGGCCGTAGTGGATCATTTGCTCGCGCGAAAAGACCATTCGCACCGGCCGTCCTGTGATCTTGCTCAAGATCACAGAGCACAGGTCCAGAGGAGAAGTAGCCGCCTTGCACCCGAAGCCGCCCCCCACCGCTGGCCGAATGACCCGTATCTTGCCCAACGGGATGTGGAGCACGTGGGCCAGCATGTACTGCACGTAGTGAGGAGCCTGAGTAGACGTATAGAGCACCACGGAGCCGTCATATTCCCAGTAGGCCATCGAGGCGTGCGGTTCAAGCGGTGCCTGGTGCGTGTTGTTGCCGACAAACGTTTCTTCCCGCACGAAATCTGCTTCGGCGAAGCCCTTCTCGACGTCGCCGAACGAATGGTCCACCACCGTGTTGATGTTCCGTTTGTAGCGCTCGTGAAGCTGAGGCGCACCCTCGGCAATGGCTTCCATCGCATCTAGGACCACGGGCAGCTCTTCGTACTCCACCTCGATCAACTCGAGGGCTCTTTCCGCCGTTCTCTCGTCCACCGCCGCCACCGCCGCTACATTGTCCCCTTCGTGAAGGACCTTCTCTTTTGCCAGAACGTATTCGTCGTAGCGCGCGGGCGAAACGCCGTGTTGTGTATCGGGCACATCCGCGCCGGTGATCACCGCCAAAACGCCCGGCAACGCCTTGGCTTTGGAAATGTCAATTCGCTTGATCCGGCCATGCGCAATGGGCGAGCCCAGAATCTTGCCGTGAGCCATGTTCGGCAGGGAGATATCGGCGGTAAAGCGCGCGCGGCCTGTCACCTTGTCGGCAGAGTCCACGCGCGGCATCGGCAGAGAGACGCTCGTGAAGCGGCTGTTCTCGGCTTTAGGAGCCTCTTTCTTGGCGCACGTGCCGCCGTCGCGGTAGTTCTCGCAGCGCTCGACCGCCCGGATGATGCCCGTGTAGCCAGTGCAACGACATAGATTGCCGGCCAGGCCGTTCTTGATCTCCTCGACGGTGGGCCGGGGATTCCTGTTCAGCAGCGCAACCGAGGACAGGATCATTCCCGGAGTGCAATAACCGCATTGCACCGCACCTTCTTCGACGAACGCCTTCTGGATCGGCGCCAATTCCCCGTTGTGCGCGACGCCCTCAATCGTGGTGATTTGCTTGCCTTCCATTTGGCTGGCCAGCAAGAGGCAACTATTCATGGGCTCGCCGTCCACCAAGACCGTGCAAGCACCACAATCGCCCAGATTGCAGCCCTTCTTAGTTCCGGTCAGGTTCAGCTTGTCCCGTAAAACATCCGCCAGGGTCTCGCCCGGCGCAATCGCCACGGCTCGCTCATAGCCGTTTACCGCCAACGTGTATGTCCGGATCATGGCCGTTCTCCCAGAGCCCGCTGCCGGGCCGCATCCAGTGCTCGACGGGTCAGTACGCCAATCAATTCCCTGCGGTAATCAGCTGAACTGCGAATGTCCGATATCGGTTGCGAAATTTCCTGAGCTTCCTCGGCGGCCTGACGGAACGCCGCGTTGCCCGCGGGTTTGCCGATCAGCACCGCTCCCGCCTTTTGCGCCAGCTTGGGTATGGGAGCCACGGCGCCCACGCAGACGCGTGCATCTCGGATGATGCCTTTCTCATCCAGACGAAGGCTCGCCGCTACCGTCGCCACCGCGCAACCGTTGGCCTCTCGCAACGCGAAGCGAGAGTAGGCCGCGCCGAATCGGGGAGGCGGGTAAGGTACGCGTATCTCCGTCAGGATTTCGTCATCCCTGCGGACGGTCTGTCGTGGGCCAACGAAAAAGCCCTCGAGGGGCACCTCGCGCTCCCTGGAACGCGACCACAAGATCACCGAGGCGTTCAGCACGATCAGAATCGGCGGCATATCTCCGGATGGAACGGCGCCAGCGACGTTGCCGCCCACGGTGGCCATGTTGCGGATCTGCGGCACAGCCATGTCCCGGACCGCATCTAGGATCGCCGGGAATCTCTCCCAAATGACTGTGGAGGCCCGGAGCTGGTTAGGCGTGGTAAGCGCTCCGATGCGCAAGCTCCCGTTGGTTGTCGTAAGCCCTCGGAGAGCGAAGATTCGATTGAGGGAAACAACATGGCTCGTGCTATACCGCCCGGTCTTCAAGTCCACCAGCACGTCGGTTCCGCCGGCCATCAAGCGGGCATTGGGCGCGTACTGCCCCATCCACTCCGAAGCTTCCTCGAGGGTGTTTGCCTCATGGAATTCGATGTCGGTTAAGACCACGGTTTGTCCTCCCTGTGCATGTCGTTGGGTCGAGCTCTTTTGCCGAAAACGGCCAACCGAGGTGAGGCAGCGGAATGTAATGCGGGTCTTGGCCCTCGGTGGAGCCATTCGACCGCCGCTCGCGGGGCTATCGGATTTCAAGAATCATGCGGGATTATCTGCCTGACCCGACAGTCGACTCCGCCCCAAACCGCACCATGGCCTCGTCACAGTCAAGTTGTCTGTGACGCTCGTCACAACGGGGCCCTTGGGCAAGTGCTCCTTCTCGGTTCGTTCATGAACATCAGCGCTCCGACCACTGAGCCATGTTGGTCGAACTGATCGAGCATGCAATCGAGGCTCGCAAGCGCAAGCGACAGGAGTTTTTCGAACTCGCCGCACAAACTGAGAGCGAGATTTAGCGAGAGCCCGCAAGGGAAGCCCAAGCACTTGGATTTTCTGCCATTCCAGCTCCGGTCAGCATATGGGACGTGGCGAGTTGTGCTGCCGCTTAGCGCGATTCAGCTACAAGCCGTCGTCTTTAGGCGATGGTAGTTGACTTATCGTCGGTTTTCGCTGTCTTTACTTCTGCTCCGATTCCTTTTGCGGCTGCCGTCATTACTTGCGTACGGGTCGGACCGTGGCGAAGACTCGCGAACTGCTCGTAGGTGCGGTATCTCTCTTGAACGTCAGTCTGCGCTTGGCGCAAAAGCTCTGCCGCTTCGTCGGGACGTGTGAGAGCAAGTGCAGAGTA
>JASHRC010000278.1 GCA_030037525.1 Candidatus Acidiferrales bacterium
ATCTGCACAAGGCGTCTTTGTTCGAGAAGCTCTGGTTTGCTGCAGCTTCCCCATGGCCACGATCGTCGTTCTCTTCGCGACCAGGTACAAATCGCTGGAGGGCGAGACCGCATCGATCTTACTGCTCTCAACTCTCTTACTCGCCGTTACGGTACCGTTGGCGCTCACACTGGGAAGATAAGATTTCTAGCGAGAGATCAGACAAAGGCGGCTTGCTGCGCAGCAGACGGCCAGGGCGATCAGGCAGACTGTACGAGCTAACTCGTCCGCAGACTTTGGCTAGGTCCGCTTGAATGATCGAGTGTAGGGGGAGTCACGCCGCGATCTCGTGGCGCTGGGCTCCCAGGTGGGTAATACCGCACTCAAGGATGTCGCCAACGGCAAGAAATCGATTCTTGCCCATTCCTACACCTGGTGGCGTTCCGGTCGCCAAAACATCGCCGGGAACCATTCGCATGTGGCGGGAAAAATAAGCGACCATCTCATGGACGTGAAAGATCATGTCACTCGTATTTCCCTGCTGCTCATAATGGCCATTGACCTTCGTCCATAGGTCAAGGTTCATTGGATCAATGTCTGTTGTCAGGTAAGGGCCGATCGGGCCGTAGGTCGGACGGGACTTTGCACGGACAAGATGATGCTGGTGCTCGTCATCCACTTGAGTTGCACGATCCGAGATGTCGTTGAGGCAAACATAGCCGAAGATGTAGTCGGGCGCCTCATGTGCTTCGATGTCCTGCACTTCGCGTCCAATGACGACGGCCAGCTCAACTTCCCAGTCCAGTTTGACGCCCGGGCTGGGGCCGCGCCGGATGGGATCAAACGGACCGGTCAGCGAAAACATCGATTTGAGAAAAACCTCAGGCTCGGTGGGAGCAGGAACCTTGAGCTCCTCAATATGCTTCTTGTAGTTGAACCCTGTTGCCGGGACCTGGCGTATGCCATGGATCGGCGCTAAGTAACGCACCTCCCCTTCAAGAAGTCGCAACGCATTCGTGTCGACCTTTGTGAGGACGCCGCTACCGATTGTCTCCGGGGTGATGTCGGAGACAAGAGGACGAAGATCCAAAAGCTCGCTTCCGCTTACGAGCACCGGAATGACGGTGTTGCCTTGTTGAACGCGTGCAAACTGTTTCACGATCCCTCCTGGCCTAATCCTGGTTTGTCCTGACGCTTGCGCCTCTGATCGCAAGCGATTCGTGCAGAATTGTTTGTGGAAGCAGCCGCTTTTTCCGACGTCTGCCCCCTTGCCGATAAAGTTTGGGCAAATCTGGTTTGTTGGCATCTTCTGCCGCATGCTTCCCGTCATTCTGCGGCAGAATCTGCGTACAGCTCGGATGCTAGCGGGCGCGTCGGTCTGCAGACAATTATCGTTTTGTATTAGCGCAACGACAGTATGATCCGCTATTGAGCAGTCCACGGGCGAGCTGCTTCGCAAGCCAACGTCTGCCGGGCTTTGCCGCCGGCTCTGGGATTGGCCTGCAACTTGGCAGCGATTCCGCATCCAGCCTGCAGCAAGAATCGAAGACCTCGAGGAACTCGCGCCCGGGAGCGAGCGCTGATCGCTTCCCTAGGCCGTGGTTAAGCCCTACAGCCCATGCTTGCGAAAGATCAGGCAACGGCGGCTTGCTGCACAGCAGCCTTCAGGTGCGGACCTGACCCCCTGCACCCGTTCACTTTAGAGGGCGATTTGGACAGTGCCGATGCGTTCTTGATTGAGCACGCCTACCGTATCCTCGTTGCGATCGGGCCATGGTCACGCGGCGCCATGGCACTCTTGCGCCACATTGGGACGATTCTCATACAAACAGATAATTGCTGCCTAAAAACAGAAGTGCGTACTATCCGAGTATCTGGTGTCTAGTCCCGTATTCACGCAAGGTGCACGACTTCAAGCCGGCAAACTCGCAAGAATCGTCTCGCAGGAAGTGAGATTGGCGGATCGGTTCAGGCCTTCGTGGTCCGGTGCGCTGCTCTTGAACGGAGCGGGAAGAGACACATCTAACGAAAACGAGGAAAGACATACGGGCAGGCACTGAGAAGCCGAGCATTGATTGAAGGATACGGATTTGTCAACGACGAGCCAAAGAGGAGAGCAAGCAATGTCCGACACTGCAATATCGAAGAAGGCCACTTCTCTCAGCGGAGACGACAATCTTCCCCAACCGATTCGTGGTGATCGCGGCGCGACGATCCTGGGGCCACGCAACGTGCCCATTGAACGCGAAAATCCCGCTCTGCTGTGCTCGCCCTCAACCGATGCCGGAACGATCCCCAACCTCAAGTTCTCTTATGCGGCAGCACGCAACCGGCTTGCCCCCGGCGGTTGGGCGCGTGAGGTGACCGCGCGCGAGCTGCCAGTAGCAACCACACTGGCCGGTGTCAACATGCGACTGAAGCCGGGTGGCATTCGCGAGCTGCACTGGCACAGAGAAGCCGAATGGGCCTTCATGCTCGCTGGGCGGGCGCGTATCACGGCAATCGATCCACAGGGCCGCAACTTCATCGACGACGTAGGCGTGGGCGATCTCTGGAACTTTCCCGCGGGCATCCCGCATTCTATTCAAGGACTCGAAGAAGGTTGCGAATTCCTGCTGGTGTTCGATGACGGTAATTTTTCTGAGAATGAGACATTCCTCGTCAGCGACTGGTTCTTACACACCCCGCGCGAGATATTGGCGAAGAACTTCGGCGTCCCGGAATCGGCCTTCGCGGGTTTGCCGAAGGATATTGAACAATCCATGTGGATCCTGTCCGGGGATATTCCGGGCCCAATCGCCGGGGACGCGGTCAAGGCGCCTGCCGGAGCGGTGACGGGTTACAGCTACCACTTGTCGCAACAAAAGCCTGTCAAAGTCCCGGGCGGCCAGGTCCGGATCGTGGACTCCTCGAATTTCCCCGCCGCGAACACGATTGCGGCGGCGCTAGTGGAGATTGAGCCGGGCGGCATGCGCGAGCTTCACTGGCATCCCACAAATGACGAATGGCAATACTACATTCAAGGACAGGCCCGCATGAGCGTGTTCACTCCGGGGAAAGCTAGGACGTTCGACTATCAGGCTGGAGACGTGGGTTACGTGCCTTTCGTCTACGGGCACTACATCGAAAACACGGGCGACGGGCCGCTGCGTTACCTGGAGGTGTTCCGCAGCTCGTATTTTGCTGACCTTTCCCTGAATCAATGGTTGGGGCTGACCACGCCGAAGCTGGTCGAGAGGCACCTCAACTTCGACCAGGCCACGATGGCGGCCCTTCGCAAAGACAAGCCGATTCTCACTCCCGGCCCGGCGCCGCGCGCTGAAGAAACGTAACTGGAGCCTCTGCCGCAGTGGCCGTCCAGAACGGTCGCGGTTCTGAGCACGATGAGCGGAGCACCTTAACCGGATAAGCGATTTCGGAACCGCGATGTAAGAAGAATCACGATGGAAATAGGAGGAGAGCATGACCAACCTGATGACGATATCGAATTCGCGGCTCCGCCTGGGCGTTCTGCTGGCCTTCACCTTCCCCTGTGCCGCACTTGCCCAAGCGACCCACGGGGGTACGCTTCTCCCTGCGACGGCTCCGCCGAGCCTGAGTCCCGATGCGGCGCAAACAGCCGAGATCCTGGGCCTGACTGCTCCCATAGCGAAGCTTAGGACTATGCAATCGCATTCACCCTGCAATTCCGTTATGAGCCCGGACGAGTTGTCAATACGACAAGAACTCTCTGAGCTGATTCAGGCGTCGAACCTGGACGTGGACGGGGTCCTTAGCGAGATTTCGAATGAGCGAAACGAGCTTGGCGACCTGAGAACCGCACTTCAAA
>JASHRC010000279.1 GCA_030037525.1 Candidatus Acidiferrales bacterium
ACTTCAAAGTGAGGTTCACGCCCGGCGCAGACTCCCAGTAGCGAATACGCTTCGTCTGGCCGGAGAGACCGCACAAGAACCGGATGGGAGGCCTACGGTGGCCAATGAGCGGGCCAAGGATCACGAAGCCCATTTTTCGCATGGCAAACGAAGGAGGCTTTGGACACGGGTTCCGTGTTACACTGTCTTTGCGTATGAAGAGGCGCCTGCGAAATATTACGATCACGCTGGAGGAGCAGGTTGCCCGTTGGGCGCGACTTGAAGCTGCGCGTAGAGATACCAGTGTCTCGCGTCTGTTGGCTGGAATCTTGAAGAATCACATGCGCGAGGAAAACGGTTACGAAACTGCCATGCGGCGCGCCCTGTCACGAAAGCCCTTCTTAAAAACAGACGGGCGATACCTGTCGCGAGAAGAAGTGCATGACCGCTCCAGTCTTCGTTGATACGAACGTTCTCATCTACGCGCTCGACGATGCCGATCTGAAGAAACAAGACGCGGCCCGCGCGTGGAGGGCTAAGCTTTGGCGGAGCCGCCGCGGCCGGATCAGCTTCCAAGTTCTTCAGGAGTTTTACGTAAAGGTCACGCAAAAATTCCCACTGGCTAAACTAGAGGCCCGTTCCGAAGTGCGTGACCTGCTGGCTTGGCGGCCTATCGTAATCGACGAAGCCCTTATCGAACGCGCATGGACAATTCAAGACCGTTATCAGTTTTCCTTCTGGGATGCGTTGATAGTCGCGGCTGCGAAGTCGTCTTCGTGCCGATTCCTCTTGACGGAAGACTTACAGGCAAACCAGGAATTGGATGGTATTTTTGTAATCGACCCCTTTCAAAGTGACCCTGGCTCACTGCCGGACGGTTAAGCGCCTCCGAGCCCGCGCCACCATCGCTGAGAGAGACGAAGACCCAAGTAGCAGGAGCCCTCAACTCACCACGGTTGAAGGTCCGGCAGAGTCCCTGGGTGCAGCCACCGCCCTTCCGGAGTACTCAGTGCGCTCAGATTTTGCAAACTTTGAACCTCTTTCGACAGGTCTCTACTTTTGCGTCTTGCACCCGCCCTCCACGTCCCTGTCGCCAGGACACCTGAATTCTGGGAAAATGAATAGATCGGCGTCCCGCGATGAGGGGTGGCACCAGCAACTTAGAGACGAATGGAAAGTATGATCCGCGATAGCGAGCCTTCGCTCACCATTTCCGATTCCGAACCCGGCGGCCAGATCAAGCGGACGCAGACGATCGATACCTCGGTGCAGGGATCGGTGCTGGTCCTCATCCAGTTTGACGTCTGCGAGGAGATTCGCCTGGATCGGCTGCAGCAGATCTTCGGAGCGCGCAAGCTGGAACACCCCCCGCTGAAGCATGCGGCGCCTGGCTATATCCGCTATGAACGGCCTCCCGTCGTTGAGCCGATCGAGGCTCTGGTACTCGATAGCGGGGAGCGTCTCGAGGGTCAGATCAAGTACTACGATTACGGAGTGGTAAGCGTGGTCCTAGAGCTGCCGTTTTCAGGAGACTGGGACACCCTGATCCGCTTGGGAAGCCGTTGGGTCTGGGACGTCGATTTCGCCGGGCATGCCTCCCGCATTGCACACCAAAAGCTCGAGCGCGCCGCTCCCGCCCTGGTGAAACCCTATGCGGACTGGCTGAGCGAAGACTATTTCATTTTTCATGTCCGCCAGCTGGCGGGCAATCCCTCGGCTGCGGAGCTGGTTGCCTCTGACGGCGCGCGGCTTGCCCAAATCGTCCGCGGGGAGACGGCGCAGCTTTCCGAAGGAGAACGCAACGAGATCTTACAGTCGCGTATTTCCTACTATACAAACGATCTCACGGTCATTGGTTGGAACGCTGCCTTCCTGTACGACAGCGCCGCCGGGGCGGAGACCGCGATTCAGCTGCTCGAGTACGCGAACTCCCAGCTGCTCGAGTTCCGTCACTACGACGAGTTGCTTACTCACGAACTCGAAAGTGTATATGCCGCGCTCGACAAGGGAACCGGACTCCTCGCCCGTTGGCGATTGGCGCGGGCGGCGACCAAGTTGCACACCGTGCTGCTCGATGTGGCCGAACTCACCGAGCACGCCGACAATGCCATCAAGTTTTTGAGCGACATGTTCTCGGCGCGTCTGTACAAACTCGCCGCCTCCAAAGTCGGGGTTCCCGACTACAAGGACCTGGTAACCCAGAAGGTTCGTACCGCCGAGGAGCTGTATCGCTTTATGGTCGACCAGTTCAACCAGAGTCGTGCCTTTTTCCTGGAGCTGACGGTGGTTGTGATCCTGGTCATCGAGCTGGTATGGCTGTTTCGAGGGCGGCCGTTTTAGCGCCCGACGGGGAAGTCTCCCCAATCCTGAGCGGAACCAAGGAGTCCGCGTCGCTTCTGTTTTGCTCAAAGCCATGCGTGGTCTGAAAGGCAAGCGCGTGCTGATCACCGGCGGCGCCAGCGGCATTGGCGCAGCCACCGCCGCGCGCTTTCTCGAAGAAGGCGCGGTGGTATCCATCCTGGATCGCGACCGCCAAGCCCTCCTGCTCGCACGCAAAGCGTTGCCCAACCTGGCCGGGGCCTTCGACGCCGACGTATCGAATCTCAACCAAGTGCAGGCTGCCTTTGCCGATGCCGTGTCCATCATGGAGGGCGTAGAGGTCGTCATCAACAATGCCGGCATCAGCATACGGCACAAATTTCTCGACATCACTCCTGAGGAGTGGAGCCGCGTAGTGGCGGTGAATCTGACGGGAGTTTTCTACGTAGCGCAGACCGCCGCCCGTTACCTGTGGGAGCATGAAGGAGGAGTCATCCTGCAGACCGCTTCGACCAACGGCATCATGGGATATCCCTATTACGCCGATTACAATGCGACCAAGGCCGGCGTGATCGAGTTGACCCGCTCGATGGCTCTCGAGCTCGCACCCAAAGTGCGGGTCTCGGCGGTCGCTCCGGGATATGTACTCACGCCCATGCAACGCGCAGAGTACACCGACGCCATGCTCGAAGAAGTGAACCGCAAAATTCCCTTGCGCCGCCACGCCCAGCCGGAAGAGATCGCCGCCCTATTCGCATTTCTGGCTTCCGAGGACGCGGCCTATACCACCGGCCAGGTGTACACAATTGACGGCGGAGAAAGCGCGGGCGGCCTGGCCAGCCGATAATTCGAACGTCGATGATCGCTGCCCATCCGAACCCAAGCACTGCCCTGCGGGGAAAAACCGCGCTGATCACGGGCGCAGCCTCAGGGATTGGCCGGGCAATCGCGCAGCTGTTTGCCCGTGAGGGTGCCTCGGTGGTCGTGGCCGATGTAAACGACACCGAGGGGCAAGCGGTGCGGCAACAGATTCTTGGCGAGGGAGGCCAGGCAATCTTCGAGCGCACCAATGTGACCTGTGGCAGGGAATGCAGGCATGTGGTCGAGCGGGCGCTCGCCGAATTCGGCGGCATTCACGTGCTCGTCAACAGCGCCGGAATCATTCGCCGCGCTACCGTGGTTGAGATCACGGAACACGATTGGGACCAAGTGATGGCCGTGAATGTAAAATCAATCTTCCTTCTGGCAAGGCTGGTGGTGCCGATCATGGCGCGCTCCGGAGGTGGCGTCATCATTAACCTGGCCTCCGGTTGGGGGCTCGCAGGAGGTCCGCGTGCCGCCGCCTATTGCGCCTCGAAGGGGGCCGTGGTCCTATTGACTAAGGCCATGGCGGTCGACCATGGGCGGCAAAACATTCGCGTGAACTGCATCTGTCCTGGGGATACCGATACCAGCATGTTGCGCGACGAAGCGCAGCAGCTTGGAGAAGAGGAGGAACGCTTTCTGCGGGATGCCGCACAACGGCCTCTCGGGCGCATCGGCAAGGCGGAAGAGGTCGCCCAGGCTGCGCTGTACTTGGCAACCGAGGCGTCATCCTTTGTCACCGGCACGGCCCTCGTCGTTGACGGCGGCGGTTTGGCCCGCTCGGCCTAATGGGTTTGCGGATCTCATTCGGGAGGGCTTTCCGCCCCGCGCCGAACGGGCAAGTGCATGCCTCCGGAGCAGAGCCGGGGTAGCGAGTCAGTTCGAAGACTGAGAAACAGGATTGTTGCGATTTCCGAGGCGGTACTGACTAGGGAAAGGTTCCGCCCTGAACCAAGATCCGTGTCATCGATTCTCCTAACCCGAAACCGTCGAGGCTCGCAGCAACTGTTGCAGCGTGCCGAGCAGTCACTGGTGGAAGGTGTGAACTCGCCTTCGCGCGGCGCGGCTGTCTATCCCGGCGGACCGATCGTCATCGAGCGGGGCAAAGCCTCGCATGTGTGGGATGCCGACGGGAACGAATATGTCGACTTCATGCTGTCCTTCGGTGCCCTGATCCAGGGGCACGCTCATCCCTACCTGGTCTCGGTTGCAGCCGGGGCCATGAGTGAGGGGGCCCACTTTGCCGCTGCCACATCGGCGGAGGTGGAAGCCGCGGAACGTTTTAGGCGCATGGTGCCTTCGGCGGAAGTTGTGCGCTTCACGAACACGGGCAGCGAGGCGACCATGCTTGCGCTTCGCCTGGCTCGCGCCCACACCGGGCGGACGAAGTTTTTGAAATTCGAAGGCCATTATCACGGCTGGTACGACCCCTATCTTCTTAACGCCCACGCTCACCCTCCCGCGCAGCTGGGGACGAAAGAAGAGCCGGCTCGCATTCCGGATTCCGGTGGCATTCCGGCCACGGTGTTTGATGATGTTGTGCTGGCTCCGTGGAACGACGTCACGGCGTTCGAGCGGGTGATGCGGCAACACGGCAAGGAATTGGCCGCGGTCATCACCGAGCCCATCATGGCAAATATGGGCTGCATCCCGCCGCGAGAGGGTTATCTCCGCCGCCTGCGTGAATGCACCGGAGATTACGGCGCACTCCTGATTTTCGACGAAGTGGTCACCGGATTTCGCTATGCGCCGGGCGGCTGCCAGGAATACTACGGAACTCGACCCGATCTTTCTACCTTTGGCAAAGCACTCGGTGCCGGGTTCCCGGTAGGGGCGGTCGCCGGCCCGCGCGCGATTCTCGAACGCCTGCGCTGGGGTGAGCACATGGTGCTGCACTACGGCACCTTCAATGGCCACCGGCTGACCATGAAAATCATAGCTGCGAATCTCGATTTGCTCGCCGCACCCGATGTTTATCGCCGGTTGCATGCGCTCGGCAACGCAGCCATCGCGGGTCTCCGCGATGTGTTTGGCCGACACCGGCTGAAGGCTATTGTGCAGGGATTTGGTCCGATGTTCCAGATCTATTTCACCGAACGCAGTTTGATTGACGATTATCGCGACTATTGCGCCTACGTGGATACCGCTCGCTATGCCCGTTTCGTCGCCTTGCTGCTCGAGCGCGGCATCTACATGACTCCCGCCAACGGGCTGCACTGGATTATTTCGACGGCCCATACGGAATCCGATGTTCAACAGCTGCTCGAGGCGGCCGATCAGGCGTCGACAGAACTGGGATGAAGGCCACGGTCTTTCTCGGAGGAGGGCGCATCACGGGTGCGCTCGTCGGAGGCCTGCGGCTGGCGAAGTATACGGCTCCACTGCTCGTCCACGATCGCCATCCCGAAAAATTGCGCCGACTGAGAAGACGCTACGGGATTTCGACCGAGCCGAATCTTGGCCGGGCGATCGAGCAGGCCGAGCATGTGATCGTTGCCGTTCGCCCAGGTTCGGTCGCCGCCCTGCTCG
>JASHRC010000002.1 GCA_030037525.1 Candidatus Acidiferrales bacterium
GATCGTCTCTGAACAGGAATTGGAAGAAGGACTGGACGTAATCGAAGCTGCGCTCGCTTCCGTCGCAGACCACAAGGGGGCCACGTTCTCAAACGCGCGTCACTGAACTGGCTGCATTACACGGTGAGAAGAGGAATCCGTTTTTTTTCTACAAAAACGTAAAATCAAATTCGGAAATTGTGCCCAAAGATTTTGTCTCACTAAAGGGGTTCAGCCCGCAACTTGACAACAAAAACCTCCGAACACCGTGCTGAATCGTGATCTGTGACGCAGAGAAAAGCTAGACGATTCAGCTACATAGCATTTCTGGAGTGATCAGCGGGTTCCAGGTTCGAGTCCTGAGCGGCTCACCACAATCCTCAATAAAAATGGGCCTTCCGTGAAGACCAGGAAAGTCCAGCCGAAGGCCCGTTTGGTCTTGGTCAACCAGTGGTCAACCGGCCATCAGCCGTGAGCGGCACAAGGACGACAAGCGATGATTGCGGAAGAAAGTAATTGCCAGCACGCGCTTGTGCCGTTCGGGATGCTGCGTGCGGAGACCACGAAGCGCACGGGCCTGGGAGTTTCCAGTCGGTGGAGGATCAAGTTGTACATTGTCCACCTTGATTTTGTAGGCTTCGGATTTCCTATCCCCACCAATGTGGGCTCGCCGCTTTGTTCGCTTCGTCAACCGCGTTGGTCACCACGGCCGACCTGCGGACCTCGATGATCCGTTCGAATGCTTGTGGCAGTGAGCGTCCGGCGGCACTAGGGCGCGTCTGATGATTCGCGCCGAGGCTCGGGTCCTAGCGAGCAGAGCGAGTGCGCCAGGATGCTACGGCTCGCGATGGTGGCCGCTTTCTGGCTCTGCTGCTGCCAGTCTTGGACGAGATCAGGGCGCTGGCCGGCGGTCTCGGCGTTGTGGAGGTGGTGCAGGTCGAACAAAAGCGCCGTGATGTCTTTCGAGCAAGGATAGCCGGCCGCCCGCGGCGGCTAAGGCTCCGGCAGAAAGAGGACTTGACTGTCGCGCCAGTAGAATTGCACCGGTTTCAATCCGGCCTCGCGTGTGATCTTTCCAACGTAGGCGGCAATCGCTTCCCCCCGATCGTCGTGTCCCAACACTTCGGGTTGCCCGGTGGGCCGAACCAGGCAGGGCAAGAAGCCGGCCGTTTGTACACCGCCTTTGGCCACCTCACATAAGGCGATGATCGTGTTCCTTGCTTCCGGGTGAAAGGGATAGGCCGGATAAGAGGGGTCCGGCTCGAAACCAAACAGTTCTCGCCGGCGTCGTGCCCAGGCTAATCGTTCCGGGCTGGGGTTGCCCTCAAGAGACAGGGCGCGGGTCACCGTAACGAAATTCCCCAAGCCGTGGTAGATGGGGCGTCCCTTGTAAATTTCGATGCCCCTCAGAATGTGGGCGTGATGGCCCACAACAATGTCCGCTCCTCCGTCGATCGCCGCTTGCGCCACTGCTCGCTCATACATGGCCACGTGCGCCGGCATGTGGCCGACGCCCTTGTGCAACGCTACGACAAGAATATCCACCTCGGTGCGGAGCCTCTCGACGTCGCCCAGCATGGCCTGCAGACTTGCCGGCTCGGCAAACGTGTACGTTTTCGGTGGTCCCCCGGGACTGGCATAATCCAACTCGTAATGGGAAATCACGTGAATGTAGGCGCAGCCGGCCTTCTTGTCGGAAGCCCAGGATTCGCGTGGCCCCACGCAGTTGTAACTTACAAATCCCAAGCGCACGCCCTCCCGTTCCACGACGGCGGGCTGGCGTGCTTCGGAAAGATTCGGTCCCGCTCCAGTGGTGGCGATTCCCTGCCCGGCGAGAGCCGCGATCGTGTCCTCTATCCCGTCCGGGCCGGCGTCGAAAATGTGGTTGCCGGCCAGAGTGGCAACGTGAAAGCCGGCGCGCCCGAGCGCTTCCAGATTCTGCGGGTCGCTGGCTGGGGCGGGGACATCCGCGGTGCAGGGAAAGCCGCGATTGGTGTGCGGCACTTCCACGTGGCCGACCAGGACGTCGGCCTTGCCCAGCTGGCTGCGCGCCAGATCGAAAAAAGAATCCGGCTCAGGCTCATCGAGGATCAGATCGCCCACGAGCAGCAACCGCAGTCCTTGCTCGTTCACGCCTCAGCCCCCTTGGGACGACAGCCAAGCGCTTCGGAGCCCTCTGGTGATTTCCGCTGCCCTTGTTGCACCAGGTCCAGCCTATGTCTTACCGCGCACCTGCGGTTGGCACGCACGGCAACGCGATAAATGAAGGATGAGCGGCATCGCGATAGATCATCACGGTTGGCGGCCGGGGCCCTTCGGGATACGGCTCCGCCACCGGGTCTGCACCCGTTATTGTCACCCGGATCCGGTCTCCGGCGCGGAACACCCAAGAGGTCGGCAACAAGCTGAAGACAAGTTCGGCCGGTTCGCCCGCAGGAAGATCCACCAAGTCCCTTTGCAAGCTGCGGTGCCAGGGAAGTCCCAGATTGTTGTAAGGCGGCGCCTGGAGCACGCGGTGCGATGCCCGCAGCCTCCCATCCGCTACCATGCGCACGTTTCCGCCGGCGTCCACGTCTTCCACGTAGGCAAAAAAATTACCATCCTTTGCCGTGGACGAAACCCACAGATCAATCACGGGGAAACCGCTGACGCCGGTGGAGGAAGGCAAAGGAAGAGTGGTATAGGTGAGGCCCTTTTCATCCAGTGGACAGGGTCCGGCGATCCAGCCCGGGCCTGGGCAGGAAACGTCGAAGTCGACGGTGTAACTGTCGCGTCCAGCAGTTCGGGGCGGGGGCGCGGCGCTCAGGGTCCCGTCGTTTGCCGATTTCACGCTTCCGGATTTTCCCCCACCCAGGTAATACCGCACAGTCCTGATACTCGGCAACGGCCACTGGCTGGCATGCTGCCACTGTTCGTCGGCTGGCGCGTTCACGGTGTAATAATAAGTAGGCGGCCCGCTCATCACGCCATTTTGAATCCCCTTTAGCCAGTAATCGAAGAACCGATGTTCCTCTGCGTTGATATCGAAGCCGGTTGTCTGGCAATGGGACCAGGGACCGAGAAGCAATTTTTTCGGCGTGGTCAGGTTCGCGTACAGCAAAATGACGTCGCGCCGGAACGGATCGTTCCAGCCATCGAACAGATAGACCGCGACGCCGGAACGATTGATTTGATCGAGGAATGCGCTGATGTTGGTTTCCAGCCAGTACTGGTCGTGGGTGACCGGGGAAACGCTGTCGCGGTCAGGTATCTGCCGAAACAGTTTCAGCTGCGGCGTGTTGCCTGCGTGCTGCGCGACTGCCGCTTTTAGCATTTGCCGGTCTTTGTCTCTGTCCGCCGGCGCGGTTTGTAGATCGACGCTCGCCGGGGAATCGACGATGTCGTTTGTCCAGTTCTTCCAGACCACCCCCCCCTGGACCCACATGTCGTACTTGTCGAAATCGGTGCAGCCCAAGAAGGCGGCCTTGAGGTGGGGCGGCATCATCGTCATTGCCTCGAGCACGGTGCCGCCCAAATAGGAGCAGCCGACCATGCCGACCTTTCCGTCACTCCAGGGCTGCGTCGCCAACCATTCGTTCAGGTCGTAGGCGTCCTGCGCTTCGGTGCGAGACGTAAAGGCCAGCCGGGTGCCGAAGGAAGCGCCCTTTCCTCGAACATCGGCAGCAGCCACCACGTAGCCATGCTTCGTGAGACCTAAAATGCTCGCGAAGCCCGCTCCCTGAGCGGACAGATCAACGAACAGCACCAGCTTCCCGTCCTTGTCATAGAACGCCCTCCGATACGGCGTGAACAACCAGACGACGGGATACGGCTTATCGACGGCTTTGCCATTCACTGCCGGCCGATAAATATCCACCGCCAAGCGCGTGCCATCCCGCACCGGCACATATTGCGAGCTTCGCACCCAACCGGCATAAAGAGCGTCGGAGCCGCCTGGGGAAGATGTTGATGCGCTCCAGGAAGTCAGCAACAGCATGCAAAAGACAAGCGACAAGAGGATGCTGGCATTTGCCGCTAGCTTGGGCATTCGTTTCGGCCTAATCATGTATTCCCCATATCCTATTCAAATGCAGCCTTTGCGTTTACTTTGGCTGCTTGAAACTCTTTCTCAGCCTCGGGGCGGAGCGCCAGCGGCCGACCAGGCCAGGGTTCCCCCGAACAACCGGTGGGAGCATTCGAACTGGATGTTCCCACTGAACTTCGAGTGA
The DNA here is from genome assembly GCA_030037525.1 of Candidatus Acidiferrales bacterium. Taxonomy (GTDB): domain Bacteria; phylum Acidobacteriota; class Terriglobia; order Acidiferrales; family UBA7541; genus Palsa-295. Next base: position 4,188 of record JASHRC010000002.1, read on the forward strand.
TCCGTCGGCCGTCGCAAAATCATTCGCGTCGTATACGGAATGTCAGGCTGTTTCAGCACCCGATTCCATTTGTCATCGTAGCGGTAGAGGTTCGCGGCCCCGCTGATGAAGCACTCTTCCTCCACGTAACCATTGCCGGCGAAGTCCACTCGCGGAGGGCCGCCGGGCACATCTTCTGCGCCCAGCATCTGGGATTCAGACCTCGAAGGGATTGGCCCCTTGACCTGTGGCACTTTCGGCGTCTCAGTGGCGGAGATAGCGTTCAGCAGCAGCATGAAAGCAAGAGCCAGCTTCAATGCGCTGCCTGCTCGCCGTCCGAACCGCTCTTTGTTCACGCCGCGTTGTTGTGCCATGACTCCTCCAGATCTGTTATCGAGATGCCGCTGCGTTCGCGAGGCCTGATGTTCCAATCACCGGTAATGACAGATACGACGCGTGCTCGCCGCCACGATAAACCGTCACTTGAGGCGGCGGAGTGACTTCGGCGCGTTCCTTCTCGCGCGGATCGGCGCCGAGCAGCGTCAGCCGCATACGATGGCCGGCTTGGAATACCTTCGACGTGGGAAGCAGATCGAAGATGAGCTCGATCGGCTTTCCAACCGGCATCGGCACGGCATCCGCCTCGAAGCTGCGGTGCCACGGCAACCCGAGGAAGTTGTAATCGGGAGTTCCCAGCGAACGCAGAGAATGTCTCAACCTGCCGTCGCTTACGATCGTGGTTTTGCCGTCAGGCCCAACATCCTCAAGGTAGGCGAAGGTATTCCCTTCAGGCACTGTCGACGAAACCCACAGGTGCAGTACCGGATGCCCCGTCACTTCCAAATCGGAAGCGAAGGGAGCTGTCGTGTAAGTCAGGCCCACGTCATCGTGAACGCATGTTTGGCCGTACAGCGGCCAATCGGCTGCACAGCTGACCTTGTAATTGACTGTGAATTTGTCGCTTGCCTCAGTTCGTCCCGAAGCAGCGCCGGCAAGCGTGCCGTCGTTCAGCGAATTCACCGATCCGGATTTTCCGCTCGCGAGAAAGATGTTGACGCGTTTTTCGTCCGGCAGCGGCCACTGTGATGCTGTGCGCCATTCTTTTCCGTCCGGCGCATCAATCGTGTAGTAGGTGATCGGCGGCTCGTTCATGATCCCGTTATCGATGCCCTTCAGCCAGTAGTCGAAGAACCGAAGCCGCTCGGTCGTGAGGTCGAAACCACGATTCTGGCAATGCCCCCAGGGACCGATGAGCACCTTCATGCGGTTGTGAAGGCTGGCGAACGTGACGAACATGTCGCGCCGAAAGTCGTCGTACCATCCGCCAAACGCGTACACCCCAACGCCGCTCCGTTCAATCGGCACCCGGTACGTACTGGCACTGCCCTCTTCCCAGAACCTGCTGTTCACGACGTCTGACCAACTGTCGCGATAAGGCATGCTCTTCCACACCGCCAACAGCCACGTGCTGCGCGTGTGGTCTTGAATGGCTTGCTTCAGTAGTGCCAAGTCCGAATCCGCATCTACCGGGATGGAGCTCATTCCTTCCGCCTGCGGATTCGACTGTGGACCCGTTCCCCATTGTGCGAGGATTCCGCCGCGGAGAAAGCCGTCATACTTGTTCCAGGAGAAACAACCGGGAAAGATCGCTTTGAGGTGCGGCGGCATCGTGATCGGGCCATGGAGCGCCGCTTCTCCGGTGTTCGAGCAGCCGAACATTCCGATCTTGCCGTCGCTGAACGGCTGTTTCGCGAGCCATTCCGTAACGTCGTACGCATCCAGGTCTTCGGTCCAGTCGTGATAGCCGCGCATAGCTCCGAACGATGCTCCGAGACCGCGGCGCTCCACTTCCACGACCACGTAGCCATATTTCGTCAGCTCTACGATGGGAGGTCCGGAATCCGGAGTGCGCATCGTTTCCGCGAAGCGCTGTGCTTTTCCGCTGCTATCGCGTCGACCACGCGCGGCCGTTCCTTCCCACACCACCGGATAGCGTTCGCTGACAACTTCGCCGCTGACCGCAGGCCGATAAATATCGGCAGCGAGTAGAGTGCCGTCCCGCACCTCGATGTAGATCGACGTGCGCTTCCATTCCGAGTACAACTGTCGCGAATAGCCGCTATAGAAACCCGGTTTCGAGATTCGTTCCTGTGCGGCCCCGGGTGCGTGCACCGCGATCATCGCAAGCAACGGCAACCACGCGTGGAATAGCGATTTCCGTGAGGACATCATTCGTCACCTCCGGTTCGGGTCTCGGCCCGAACCGCGGGAACAGTTATGTAGGACGCGTGCTCCCGGTCGCGGTAGACAGTTACGACGGGCGACCGATTGAATTGTTCGCGATAGCGCTGCCGCGGGTCTGAACCCGCGATCGTCACTCTCAGGCGATGGCCCGCCTTGAAGACCTTCGAAATGGGCCACAACGCGAATTCCAGCTCGACTGGATCTCCGCCGCGCGGCAGATCGGTGGCGTCTTTCTGATAACTGCGGTGCCAAGGCAGACCGAGGAAGTTGTAAGGCGGCTCGTGAGCGGCCCGGTGTAGCGCCTTCAATCTCCCCGTATTGGTCAGTTGCACGCTGCCGTCGGGCGCAACATCTTCAACGTTAACGAAGAAATCGCCATCGAGCGCCGTCGATCCGACCCAGAGATGGGCGACCGGATGGCAGGCGACCTGCATGTCAGATTCCAGCGGGCCAGTCGTGTACGTCAGCGCTTCTTCGTCAACCGAACACGGCCAGAAGAGGAACGGCTGCGTCTGCTTGCATGCGATGGAATAATCGACTGTGAAAGAGTCTTTCAGCCCTTCCGCGTTCGCTCGATCGGGACTCAGCAATCCCTCCTGCAGTGAATGTGCCGACCCCGATGTACCATCCTCAAGATAGAACTTCACCTGCTGGGCGGCAGGGGGCCATTTTGAAGCTGCTTTCCACTCCGACCCTTGCGGCGCGTCGACGTTGTAATAAAGGATCGGCTGCTCTTTCATGACTCCGTTTTCGATCTTCTTCAGCCAATGGTCAAAGAAACGGTGCGGCTCGACCGTCCATATCCTATTCAAATTCAAATACAGCCTTTGCGTTTACTTTGGCTGCTTGAAACTCCTTCTCAGCCTCGGGGCGGAGCAGCCAGCGGTCTTTCACCATTTGGTCCAAACGCGCCTTAAACTTTGCGAGGTAATCTTCCTGGTCTTTGTATAACGACGCCAATTCCGCCCCGGAAAGCGGAACCCGCTTGACCCTGAGGAAGCCAAGGATGTTCGGAGCCTGGCACGCGGGGTTGGTCTCCTTGCCATAGTCTCCGTAACGTGCGAGGGGGACGTCCAATTGAGCGGTGCGCATTCCGCCCTCGGCGTTGCCGAAAGCGTCAGTGACGGCCCGCTTCGTTTCTGGATCAATCTTGATGCGTTGCGCGCGTGGTGGCGGAATGCCTTTTCGAACCCACGAATCCATATTGGCTAAAACGGCTATCGCGAGATCACCCATCGGAACGTCGCTGGGTTTCAAATCGCAGCCAGGAGGAGATAGCCCGACCTCGGGGTAACCGCGTTTGCTGAGCTGGACTTGGGCGGTCGAGGAACCGGAACCCAAGCCATCGCCATGGGTCAGTCCGGGAACTTCATACAAGCGGTGGCGATCGTGCGGATCGTCGCTATCGGGAAGCTGGGGTCCAGTATTAGTGAGCGCTTCGTTCTGGCTCATGAGCTCGATCACCGGAACGTCAATCGATTTCGTGATGCGGCGCGGGTTGTCGGGCGGCGGAATCTTTGCGGCGTCGTTGATCGGAATGTATCCGCCCTGGAAGCTGCTTGCGGAGATTCCTATCAGATAGCCGTCAAAAATTGGCCCGCCGTCCGGCATACGATATTTCTCGTGGAAGCCTTCATTGATATAGGTACGCAGGAGGCTGCCGGTGAACGACCACCCGGATATATACATTCGTTCGACCTTATAGCCGGCCAGGGGGTTCGACTTGTCTCCACTTCTGAGCAGCGCGCCCGCCTGGGCGAGCACATCCCATCGGATTCCGTTGTCGCTCGGCCAATGGATCGGCGCATAGCGTTGCGGTTCGAACCACTTCAGCAATTCCATGAAAGAGACGGGAGGAGCCCCTGGTTTTTGAAAGGTCTTGGAAAGAAGATCGTCGCCGACCCCGACAGCCACATAGGCATCCCCCTGGCTCAAGATATAGTCCTTCGCGGCCGACCAAGTCAGGGTTCCCCCCAACAACGGGTGATTGCATTCCACGTGAACATTGCCGCTGAACTTCTTGGGGTCCTTCGGGCGGCGCACTACAAGGCGTGTCGTGTAGGGGATATTGGCCTGCTTGATAGTCAAGCGGTAACTTCCGTCGTATTGGTAAAGATTGGATGTACCGGTCAG